>JAZRCN010000035.1:0-98088 GCA_045659765.1 Alistipes sp. | reverse complement strand
AAGCAGAGAGCAGATATCTTTAATGATAGCATTGCGAGTATTCTCATTCTGCCACATCTCTTGCGGAACAACCGCTGGCAAGTTGGCAATAAACACCGCCTCATCATAACGATATCCTCCTCGCAGATATGGCAAAATCTTATTTATAGCATTTAGACTCAACGCAGTATAGCCCTGTTTAACCTATATATCGGCAAAAGCCTCAGCTTGCTCATCGTTGAGTTGCAAATTTGTCTTTGCCCACTCTTTCAACTTGTCGTCGTCATCGAACGAGAAGAGTACGTGCCACACATCGTTCAGAATCTGTGATTCGGTCTTACCCTCACCTTTAAGGTAGACGCTACTCATTGTTGAGAGCCAATCCTCGCCAAAAAGATTACGCAACGCCGCAATTAGAGGAGAGCCAGACACATTCTGCGACATTTTATAATTAAATTTGTACGGCGCATCAACCTTGTCGGCTATGTGAGCATAACTATTTTTCTTTCCGCCGGCCAATTTTTTGGCAATATCCTCAAAGTCGAAATGCTCTTTGCTCTTACGATAGAATAGCGGCTCAATGAGTTGCACCTCGTCAGCATTCAACATTCGAAGTTCGCTATCCGCAGAAGTTTTAATCTTTATATTGTTGATGAGACACAGCATTCTAAACTCCTCGAAGCTAGGATGCGAAATAGGGCATCGAGCCTTGTCTTTCTCGAAAGTACAATTACCTACCAATCCTTTCTGCGACTTGAGAGGTCGCTGGAAGAAGATTGCTCGGTGCAGTGCTTTCTGCAACTCCTCAGATAGATTTTGCTTCTCGCAGATAGCTTTAAACTCCTTTTCGTAGTGAGTGATACGACCTGCATAGCCATAACCATCGCCGGTGCGAATCTTCTCGCTAGCCAGGAACAACTTATAATAAAATTCTCCTAAATAGCCGCAACCAGCTGCGGCCATATCTTCATCGAGCTGTTTGATAGCGCCTTTTACAGCACCATCATCCCCACCCTCCTCTTTGCGGTTGCTCAAAAAGCCTCGTCTTTGCGAGAGGTGGTAGAGAGCACGACCAAGTGCATATCTGTCAGCCGTCGCCGAGAGGTTTAGTTGTTCTGTCAATGCCTTGTAGCGATCTGCATAAGGATTGTTGCTATCGCTACTTCGTAGCCATAGCATAAACTCATCGTTCAGTGGATATTGTTTTTTGTATCGCCAATTGTCGAGTTGCTCCTTATCCAAATAAGGACATAGATTATTGGCAATTAAAACTTTCAGAAGTTCTATTTTGCGTAGTCTGCGACGATAGTAGTGTCGGCGCAATGCTCGTGCATCGGTACGAGTTTTAACCATTGGTTCCTCGCCATTTTTAGTACGAGCAACACCCTCCTGGAAAATATCGACACCTTTGTCCAACAAGGTGTAGTTATCGTCTTGTTGTTCGGTAATGGCCCAACCGATAGAGTTAGTACCGAGGTCTAAACCTAAAATTTTTGCCATATAGTAGTTTGTGTTAGATTTTTCTTCCGTAAAATTAGCAAATAATTTTGTGCATTCAAAGAAATGGGCTATATTTGCAACGTAAGAATTTCTACATCTTACCACAATAAGGCTATATGCCGAAGGTCTATGTACCTACGCCCTCGCTTTGGTGAGGGCTTTTGTGTTTATGGCTCGGTGCGCACCCGCGACCCACAGCTTAGAAGGCTGTTGCTCTAACCTATTTACCAATTGATGTGAGTATTGCGTGAGTGTATCTGCCGCAGATTGCATAACTCTTTGTGTATTTGAAGAGAATAGGTCGTAACACCCCTACCGCCGGAATCACGAAAGAACTAAAAAATATAAGGAGTCCAATTGTGGACTCCTATATTATTTTATTCATTTCGAGATAGTTAGACGGTTTTCGCAACCCACCAAAAATCCCTCAAAAATCACGTTTTTTTACCCGAAAATTCAAGTCATTAACACCAGTAGCTCAGCAGGTAGAGCATCGGCTTCCGTTGGATATTAACTTGAAATTCAAGGTGTTTACACCATAACACGCAGGCCAACGTCGCAGCCGCAGCCAATACCACTCGCTCAGTACTTCGAGTCGAGGCATTAGCACCCCTTATATTGGGGCAAAGGTAATAATATTTTTTAAATTTGAGCAGCTCGCAAAATTTTTCTTTCGCCGAGCGCCCCAATTAGTTAAAACACTATAAATCAACGAATTAAACATCAAGCTCGTAACTGCCTGATTATCAACACTATGAAAAATTAGCATTTTCACCACCATTTATCTCTCTGATTTACTGATAGTTACAAACTGCAACGCTGAAAAATTTAGAGCCACAAAATTTGGTCAGGCCCACACGATGTAGTAACTTTGCAGTAAAGAAAAACCTAAAAACACAATAGTTATGAAGCAACAAAAAAGTGCACTTCGAGCCGTGGTACTGCTACTTATATTAATAATGGGTAGCACCCCACTTTTCGCTCAGCACACCTACAAATTCAGCGACGAGCTGGGCACCTACGAGGTGAAGTTCACACCTCGAGATCCCAATACTGAGTTTAGCCAATCACCCACCAAGCCTCTTGCACCCAAGACCCATGAGCTACGCTATGGCATAGCATGGGGAGGTACAGATTGGTTTGGCACACCAGCCTTTGGGTGGGAGCTCGGCAGTTTTAACACCTCGGAGCATGGCTACACGAGCGCTACGGTATGGCTCACACACAACTTCGACTACGGCTACTGGATCAACGAGTGGCTCAGCGTGGGTGGCACTGTGACATGGACCTCGGGTCGCTGTCACCTGTATAGCAACAAGACTCACGCCAAGCTCGACACCTCACATGTGGACTATGTAGGATTTATGCCTACGGTACGCTTCGCATGGATACGTCGAGGCATCGTGCAGATATACTCGAGCCTATCGCTCGGCGCAGGTTTCGAGGTTAGAGAGAACTACCTGGATGAAAATATCTACGAGGCATTCTGCGCCTTCGATTTCAAGCCATTGGGTCTAAGCGTTGGCCGCAACTTCTTTGGCTTCATGGAGCTCGGCTACGGCACTCGAGGCATTGTGAATGCAGGCATTGGATATCGTTTTAACTCTAAAATCAAATAGCTATGCGTAGATATATATTAATGGTACTCGTGGCACTCGCAGTATGCAGTGCCCAGGCACAAGAGGTGGTAACCGACCAGCTCATCTACAACCGTGTTACGGGCTACATGGAGAGTGGTGAGAATGTCACCGAGAGCGTGGTTACAAGCAAGAATATTCAGGATATTCGCTACAAGCACGACCTACGCATCACGTATGGTGCTCCAGGCTTTTTATCGTGGTACTTCCTCGACGAGATTGGCATTGGCTGCGGCTGCGACGTTGGCCCTAACTTTATTTACGACACACAAGAACTTCGCACGAAGTATGGCCCAAGGTATATACTCTCGACTGTAGGCCTTAGCTACAGCCAGCAACTTCGTCCATGGCTGGCGCTCGGTGCAAAGACAACATTTGCCGGCACATGGCAGAATGTCTACGACACCTACACCAACCAAAAGCTCTACCACAACCGCATGTTCAACATCACAGCCATGCTCGACGCACGCTTCAGCTACCTCAGACGTGAGAAGGTGGAGCTCTACTCAGCTATCTCGGCAGGTTTGGTGTGCCACCTCGAGCGAGCTAACGGAGGCCTTGGCCCTATGCTCGACGCTGTGCTCTTTGGTGTGTCGTTTGGTCGCTCGTTCTACGGTTTTGTAGAGGTTGGCGCAGGCATTGGAGGCTCAGCACGTGCAGGCATAGGATATAGATTTAACTCTAAAAAGTAGATACGATTATGAGAAGATATATAATTTTAGCAGCTATGGCGGCGCTTGCTGCATCGTGCACCATCGACGATGGCAATATGGAGCGCAAGCCTATCGATGTAGGCAAGTCTATCGCACGTGAGGCGGACAGACGCCTTGACTACACCAACGAGGCTATCTGTTGGGCGCTTGCGGCCGACGAGTATCTCTCGACCGAGGATGAGAGTGTGCGAAGCGATATTTACCAGAACATATTTAGATGCAACCTAACGCCTAAGATCAACGCGAGCCGTGATACCGTGTCGCTTGTGGTTGATAGTGGCAGGACCTACTACACCTACACCACCGACGGCAAACTCCTTAGCGAGGGTGGCAAGTGGAAGGCTTGGTTCGACGACATCACCATCGAGCCGAAGGAGGGTGGCATTTACGAGGTACGCAGCGACGTTGATAGCCACGAGCATGATGCCACGAACAAGTATGCTCTCGACATTCATAATAAGGTTATGGATGGCTACCTCAGCTACGACATGAGCGGCACAGTGGAGTATGTCTACGACAAAGAGGGTGGCAAGAGCCTCAGCATAGAGATCGACGACAAGATAAGCTACACAAGCCAGCTCCGCAGCAATCGCTATGGCAATAGGGCTATCGGCGTCTACAACGGCAAGCTCAACGTAACATATAACGACATTTGGGCAGGCTACAACGACGAAGTTACGCTCACCTATGGCGATAAGAACGACGACTCGGCTATAGTGGGTTATCTTGGCGACAAAGGCTCGATTGAGATATAGGACTACAATTTTTGTAATAATATTTTTAAGTGTTCAGCTCCAGCGTGGGTTGAACACTTTTTTTGTGCAGATAGAAGCAAAATATCGGGGCAAAATAGCACAATTCAGAGAGTTTGAAAAATTGTAGTTCTATTTTTTTCACTATATTTGTGCGAAAAATTGAGATGAATTATGAATTTTACAGGAATTATAGTAGGTCTGGCAACATTTTTAGTAATCGGATTTTTTCATCCGATAGTTGTCAAAGCTGAGTATTATCTCGGCACAAAATCGTGGTGGATGTTTCTTGTGGCAGGCATTGTATTCTGCGGCTTGTCGCTATGGGTTGAGAATCTTGTTGCGTCGACAATACTTGGCGTAACGGCATTCTCGTCGTTCTGGAGCATACTCGAGGTTATCCACCAAAAGAGACGTGTTGACAAGGGCTGGTTCCCCGAAGGTCCCGGCCACAACAAATAGTAAAAAAATAAAGGCGTGCACGTGCACTCCTTATTTTTTGTATACAGACGCTAATATAATATATATTCCAATCGGAATAATAAGTTTTCCAAACCTTAATTATTAATGCTTGTAATTGATTGGTACATAAATATATATAAAGATTAATAATTTACTGACTATCGAACACTTATACTTTCGAGGCGGGAAGGTACGAAAACAACTATTATAACCTGTATTTTAGTCTGTTTTTAACCGTATTTTACTGACTGATAAGTTATTATATTTTCATTATAAGTACTTTTAAAACCTTGTTACAATAACATGTAGCAAGTTTTTTTTATTTTTCTCTGACTATTTTACTGATTATTTTCGGGTGTCGGGGCTTATTGGGCTTATTGATCAAAATGTGACCTATTTTAAATATTAATTAACACTCTACAACTTCAGGTGCGAAATGGTAGATTGCAGCATATCGAGGAACATCGCTCCGTGGCTACCGTCCATCTGAACATGGTGAAATTGGAAGGATATAGGTAGCGTCGTTCGAAACAGGCCCTTACGATACTTACCCCACATAACCATAGGGTTGCAGAACTTATCCGTATATTGATTAACAATACACTCTAACTCAGTTTGAATCACTGCCGAAGTGCCCACAATCATACAATCTTCCAAAAACAAACTATTACACCCCTCGGCAGCTGCGTTGGTCAGAGTGTCGTATTGCTCAAGAAACTCAGCAATGCTCTCCGTAAATGGAATATCACACGAGTTTATGCCACCCTTGCGATTTGCTACGATTACATTCACCGCAAGCCTATCGTAGAGATATAGCTTACCATGTTCGGGGAGTGTATAAAACTGTTCCATCTGGCTTGCGGCCTTGGCTACGCACCAACAGAGCAGCGCATTAAACTTACGACCATGACGCTTGCTCAATCTCACCACTCGGCTGACATCAAAGCGTTTCGTAAGCGTCACCATAGGCATAGGTGAGGTCATCCACAGTTCAAAAGCCTCGGCACGTGGCGACTCTTTCGGATTAATTTCAATTTTCATATCGTCACATTATTTAGATCCGATAGGGGCACCTCCGAAGAGGATACCCCTATATCATTCTGCGCAGTAAGCTACTCCTGCACTACGCTATATTGGCTACTTTTTAGCCTCGACACTCTCCTCCTTGCGACGTGGAAGGATAAGGTTGAGAAGCACACCGACAACTGCCGATAGACCAATACCACCTATAGTAAAGCTACCGATAGTAAGTTCCGCACCACCGATACCAAGAATAAGGATGAGCGATGCGATAACCAAGTTGCGGGTTTCGCCCAAGTCTACTCTATTCTTAATCAACGAATTGATACCCACTGATGCGATAGTACCGAACAGAAGTAGCATAATACCGCCCAACACGGCCTCAGGGATAGTCTTAAGCAGTGCGCTAACCTTACCTAACACCGAGAACAATATGCCGAATACAGCAGCGATGCGGATAACCATCGGATCGGCAATCTTCGTAAGCGAGATAGCACCCGTAACCTCAGAGTAGGTAGTCACGGGAGGACCACCGATAAACGATGCTGCGATACATGCCAAGCCATCACCCAGCATAGTGCGATGCAGACCTGGATCCTTCACGAAGTCCTTGCCCGTAACCTCGTTGATAGCATATACATCGCCAATATGCTCGATAACGGGAGCGATAGCCACAGGAATCATAAAGATAATAGCCTCCCAGCATAGCTCAGGACGCACAAAAGCGGGAAGTGCAAACCACGAAGCATCGACGATAGGTTGAAAATCTACGACACCAAAGATTATCGCAGCGATGTAGCCTACGACAATACCTGCAAAAATCGGAATAAGACGAAGCAGGCCCTTAGCAAATATCGATACTGCGATGGTTGTTACAAGTGCGATGATTGCAAGCGGCCAGTTGCTACTTGCCATACTCACACCCGTACCTGCCAACGACAAACCGATAAGCATGATGACTGGACCAACGACCACAGGAGGAAAAAGACGTGCTATAAAGCCTACGCCACGAAGGCGGATCAATAGGCTCATCAAGCCATACACAGCACCTACGGCAACTAGACCCGAGAGTGTGCCAGGAAGTCCGAATAACTCTGTCGCCTTGATGATAGGCGCAATAAATGCAAAGCTACTACCGAGGAAGATAGGCACCTTACCTTTGGTCACAGCATGAAAAATCATTGTACCGACACCTGCTGTAAAGAGTGCTACCGATGGATCAAGACCCACTAACAGCGGAACGAGCACCGTTGCGCCGAACGCCACGAACAGAAACTGTGCGCCAACGATGGTCTTTTGCACAATGCCAAGATTAGTATTATTCTTCATACGAACTGTATAAAATTAAGCATTTGGCAAAAGTAGCTATTTTTTTACGGAATACAATGGTCTTTTCTATAAAAAAATAGTATATTTGCAGAAGAAATATTAAACCACTTCGTTATGGCATTACATATAATTGACCATCCATTGGTACAGCATAAGCTCAGCATTATGCGAAACAAGGAGACTTCAACGATGAAATTTCGCGAACTTCTAAAGGAGATTGCAATGCTTATGGGTTACGAGGTTACTCGTGATTTCCCGCTCACTTATGAGGAGATCGATACTCCGCTGATGAAAATGAATGCTCCCAAGATTTCGGGTAAAAAGGTTGTTATCGTTCCCATTCTTAGAGCTGGTCTTGGCATGATCGACGGATTGATATCGCTTATTCCTTCGGCACGTATCGGCCATATCGGCATGTATCGCGACGAGCAGACTTGCCAGCCCGTATTCTACTACTACAAGATGCCTGAAAATAAGGATCGTTTGGTCATCCTCACCGATCCGATGTTGGCTACGGGTGGTAGCGCGTGCGATGCAATCAAGCGTCTCAAGGAGGATGGTTACAAGCAGATACGTTTGATGAGCTTGGTAGCATCACCTCAGGGTGTTAAGGCCGTTATGGATAAGCATCCCGACGTAGACATATATTTAGCTGCACTCGACGAGGGCTTGAATGACAAGAACTACATCTTACCTGGTTTGGGTGACGCTGGAGATCGCATCTTCGGCACACGCTAAGAGAACAATGAATGACTCCTCACCGCGTAGGTGGGGAGTTTTTCATTTAGTAACATTGGCTATAAACATGCTTTTTTAACCACGTTTTGTATTTTATGAATTATTTTCATACATTTGTGGTTGCGAACATATAAAACAGATGTGTCTATGAGGAACTTTTTACTTAGAATAAACCTTTTTACTGTTGCTTTTCTGGTTGCAACATTCGTGATGGTGGGATGTACCACCTCTCCAGATGAGCAGCCTCAGAACAACGTCAATGCACTCTCGTTCGAGAGTAGCACCTTGGAGGTAGCAACAGCTGGCGGTGAGCATATCGTCGATTTCGTCGTGGCTAAGGGGCTCGAAAATCAGCCGATTACTCCATACTATAATGCGTCGTGGATCGAAAACTTCGAGTGTCATACAAACAAAATGCTCCTTACAATCGCAGCAAATGCTGATCGCGAGGAGCGTCGTGCAACCATCGAGTTTAGCTGCGGTGGCGTACTTCAGCAATCAACACTAACCATCATACAAGCGGGCAACAGTGCAGCTGAGTTTATCATCGCCGTGGAGAGCATCGAGGCTAAGTCGTGCATCACGATCGTTACACCAGCCGACAAGGAGATGGAGTATGTAATGTTCATGTCCGAGGCCTCTTATTTCATCGATAGCGGCATTGCAACCCCCGAACAGCTTATCGAGGATGATATGACCTATTTCAAGGAGGGCGCTGCGTTTGACGGCATGAATCTTCGAGATTATATGCTTGATGTGCAGGTACTCTTCTCGGATAAACAGCGCACGCAGTGGAACGGCATATCACCAGGCATTTTGTCTATCATCTACGTATATGGCGTAGAGTTCAGCGAGGATGGTAACGACTACCAGGTTATAACTCCCATCTTCTACGAAGAGATCTCCCCTGCAACAGCACCTATCGACGAGTCTATAAGTTTCAATATATCGACAAGTGTAAAGCGTGCTGATGTCAGCTATAACATCACATCTGAGTCGTGGAACGGCAACTTCTACGTAGAGGTATTGGATAGCAACAACGACCTATACATTGCCGAGGGCGATGCAATGCCCGAGGGTTATGTAGAGCGTGTAGCCAGCGACTGGATGTCGTCGTGCAACTACTATATGAACGTATTTGGCATGAGCTACGAAAAGATCATCGATGAGTTCTGTTTCGAGGCTTCAGCGACGGGACGCTGGGAATTGTTATCGGATATGGACTATATGGCCATGGTCTATGCAGTGGATATTGTCGATGGCGTATTGCAGATGGTATCCAACCCAACACGTCACTATTTCAAGACCGAGAAGGTAACAACTTCGGATCTCGTGTTGGATATCCGTGTAGACAATGTCTATGCGCACGTATGCGACCTAAGCATAACCCCGTCGAACGACGACGAGCCATACCTCATGCTTATCACACCAACCTATATCATAGAGTCGATAACAAGCGATGATGCGCTTATCGAGTATATCCTTAGCGATTTGAGCATCTACACATATTCGTTCCGTGGTACGATGAACAGCCACATCAACACTCTTGATGCCGACACCGAGTATGCCGTATTCGCATTTGGCTATCACGGAGGCGTGGTAACAACCCAGCTCTTCAGCCATTACTTCACAACACCTAAGGCCGAGAAAGGTACAAATGCTGTTGTCAAGGTCGATTTCAACGGTCCTTACGACCCCGTCGAGCTTGCCAACTACAATCCAGACAAGTATGGCGAATACTTCAGCTATGCTGGTCTATATCTGATGTATATGGAAACAATCACGGAGCGCGACACCGAGGATAAGTTCCATATGTTTGTTGATACGGCCACCTACTACTATTATGGCGAGGATATTATCTTCTCCGACCTTGTAGCCTTCGTCTGCGATCCCGTAACCGTAAACCACGGCTACTACGGTGAACAGTGTATGGTTGTTGGAGCAGCGATGGATGAACGTGGCAACTACAGCGATATGTGGAAATCTGAGGAGTTTACATGGTATGAGAGCGACAAGCGACCTATCAGCGAGCTAATCGCCAAGATCGAAAGTAACGAGCAGAGCGCAGCAACTAAGAGCCTAAGTGTTGCTCCAAGCAGAGTATATAGCAGCAAATAAAATGATCCAACAATATGAAAATTAGAACTAACCTGATGAAATTGCCACTATTTGTGGCAGCCATCGCACTAACGCTCTTCATGGCATGTGAGTCTACGCCCGACGTAAATACCACTACCGATGCCACGACCATAACACTTGCCTATGACAGTGTGGAAGTGGCGGCAGCAGGTGGAGAGTACACTGTAGGCTACGAGATACTTAATGGCATCAACGGCATAGACCCCGTTGTCGTAAGCGAGCATAAGTGGGTTAAGGGCGTTTGCAAGAGTGGCACTATCACCCTAAGCGTAGAGCCCAACACCTCAACTCAATATCGTGAAACGACTGTCGAGGTACGCTATCCCGAGGTTACCCCCTCACCAACGATTATCATCAAGCAGGATGGCGATAACCGTGAGCACTTTACATTTACCTTTGGCGAGATGACCTCTACGAGTTGCGACACGACCATCACACCTCTCGATAGCGAGATGGCCTACATCGTATATATGTCCGAGGTTACATACTTCGAGCAGATGGGCATTACCACTGCAGAACAGCTCTTCGAGGATGACCACGACTACTTTGTAAGCTTTGCCAAGGAGCATCTCACCGATGACAACATGCACCTACTCAAGGATTTTATGTTGATGAATGCTCTTGCATTTATGGGCGAAAGCAGCGTGACATGGAGCAGTATGATGCCCAGCCACGAATATATCATATACGCCTATGGTATTGAGTTCAGCGAAGATGGCAAGGATTATCACCTGGCAACACCCGTAAGCTACGAACTTATTGTTCTTCCAGAGAACAAACTCGCTACGGTTGAGTTCGACGTAAACATTACGGTCGATGGTCCCGAGGTATTCTATGAGTTCTCGCCTATCGATTGGGAGGGTGGCTACTATATCGACATCTACAGTGAGCATGATGCAATGTATCGCAACGAGGGTGAGCTACCCTCTGACGACTACACTAAGGCAGTGGTTGAGCAATGGTTGCAGAATATCTCTATGTATATGAGCATGGGCTATACGGCCGAAACGCTCATGGATCTTATGCTTTTATATGGCCCCGACTCATACCACGAAACACGTGAGGCTGATACTAAATATATGATGGTGTTCTACGCAGTAGATATGCTCGATGGCATACCCCAGGTAGTATCTACACCACATGTCGAGTACTTCAAGACAGGTGTCGTAGAGCAGTCTGAGATGACTATCGACATTCAGGTCGAGAATGTATACACGCGCGTTGCAGATGTTACTATCACCCCTACTACCGACGATCCTTACGCCATTGCCCTTGTTCTCAAGAGCGATGTTCCCGAGGGAAGCAATAGCGACATTCTCAACTGGCTCACAGGCACATTCGGTCTATCGACATATCGAGGTGAGGTGGTTAGCCACCTCAATACGCTTGATCCCGAGACCGAGTACACAGTACTTGCATTTGGCTACTTCGGTGGTATTGTGACCACAGATTTATATCGTGCCGATTTCAAGACCGAGGCAGAGGGTGAGTGCGAAAATAGCGTATTGAAAATTGAGCACTGCGGTCCTTATAGCCCGCTGGAACTAAGCGAAGTGGACCCCGAGTTCTTCTTCTCACCAGATATGGCGGTGATGTATGAGCAGATGGGATATTATATGATGTGGGTCGAGGTAACTACTGAGCAACCCACCCAGGATCTCTTCTGCATACATTTCGATATGGAGGAGCTTGCCTCATTCGGCAATGATGGTCTCTTCGACGAGGTTATACGCTACGACAGCGAGCCTTTGCAGGTGCTTGCCGGCATGTCGAATGTAGACTTCGTGCTATGTGCCGTAGCAATGGACTATCGCGGCAACTATAGCGACGTATTTATCTCGGAACCTTTCAAATACGAGTATAACGCATCGACTAAGCGTCCTATCAGCGAGCTTGTCGAGAAGCTAACAAGCGACACTCGCGCAGGTCGACTCGTTATGGTTGGCGCACCAAAGACGGAACGCACACCAAGCTATGTATATGTAAAGTAGAGGTATATAACAAAAGAGAGGCTATTCTCCATTTAGGTCGAATAGCCACTCTTTTGTTATGGTCTATTGCTACTTGCTGCGAATAACGATCGAGGCATCCTCTACACCCTCACAGCGAACATGCAACGTGACATCTCCACGCTCACCGCGCAACGAGCGGATGATAGCAAGCGCCTTGCCGTTGAACAGCTTCATCTTATCGCCCTTGAGCGACTCGCCGCCTGCGGCATTACCATTATCTACACCCACAAGCTCACCAGCACCCTCAACGCTGAAGTATAGCTGATTCATCGCTGTAGGCACAAAACGACCCTCAGAATCCAAGCAATCAATCGTGATATACGACAAATCGTAGCCATCGGCATTGATCACCTCGCGGTCAGCACTCAACGACAATATTGCAGCCTCGCCAGCAGTATAGCGCGTATGACGAAGCACCTCAACGCCATCCTTATAACCTACAGCCGTGATCTCGCCAGCCTCGAACTCCACACCCTCCCACAAAGCGTGAAGGCGTGTTGCTGTCTTTGCGCTGCGACCCAACGAACGGCCATTGACGAATAGTTCTACCTCATCGGCCGTATTGTAGTACACCCACATATCTATCTTATCTCCCTCACTCCAGTTCCAATGTGGGAATAGGTGCAACGTAGGCTCCTCGGTCCACTCCGAACGATACATATAGTAGCAATCCTTAGGGAAG
Source organism: Alistipes sp. (assembly GCA_045659765.1). Lineage (GTDB taxonomy): Bacteria > Bacteroidota > Bacteroidia > Bacteroidales > Rikenellaceae > Alistipes. The sequence goes on along the minus strand of JAZRCN010000035.1, from coordinate 85,125 downwards.
CCACACAAATCGACAACACCAAAATATGACGAGCGCGAAGGCCATGAATATGGCGTAGGCTCTCCTATATAGTCGAAGCCCGTCCAGACGAAGGTACCTGCACAATAATCGCGATCACGCACCACGATCCATGCCTCCTCGTGCAACGTAGCCCATGGAGCACGCGAATTATCGTAGGCCGAGCACTGATGATGATCCGTTTCGTAAGGGAGATCCCAACGTGCAGGAACGACATGTACCTCGCTTGATGGATGTAGATAGAAGCCTCGGCTATTGAGCGATGAGGCCGTCTCCGAGCCAATAAATGGCATACCAGGATACCACACCTTCACCGAGTCGTAGTCCTGCTCATGATAGTTGAAGCCAACGATGTCGATAGCTCCCGAACGAAGAAGATTGTTCAGAGGTCGCGTCTCGTTACAACCTGCCGTAACGGGACGTGTAGCATCGTAGCTCTTAAGCGTAGATACCAGGTGACGAGTAAGCAACACATTGGGGTTAAGGTCTGCCTCACTAACCTCACCCGACGCATTCTCAGCAAGGAAATTCATCAGCAGGTTGCGCTGCTCAGCAGGTAGGTCATCCAAGCTCTGCTGCTCGTCACTATCCCACTGCTCCAAAATCTCGTTACCCACCGACCACATTACAATAGATGGGTGATTACGGTCACGCTTGATGAAATCTACAAGGTCGCGCTCATGCCACTCATCGAAGAATCGCGCATAGTCGAACTGCGTCTTTGCTCGACGCCACATATCGAAGGCCTCGTCCATAACCAAGATACCTCGCTCGTCGCACATATCGAGAAGCTCGGGCGTAGGAGGATTATGCGACGTACGGATAGCATTCACGCCATACGACTCCAAAATATCAAGCTGTCGCTCCAAGGCACGACGGTGTACAGCCGTACCCAACGCACCCATATCGTGGTGCATACAGACACCCTTGAGCTTAAGGTTGCGACCATTAAGCCAGAAGCCCGTGTCGGCCGAGAATTCGAAGGTACGCACACCAAAGCGCGTCGTGTAGAGATCTACAACCTCGCCATCTACCTCAACACGGCTAATAAGCGTATATAGGTAGGGGCTATCCACATCCCATAGATTATAGTTGTGAAGCGTGAGCTCCATGGTCACCACTTCGCTCTGGTCGGCAGTGACACTGCAAGTCGCTACCTCCTCGCAGCACTCGCGACCATGTGCATCGACAATCGTATTACGCAATACGACACTCTGCATCTCCGAACCTTTGTTCGAAAGAGTAACCTCGGCACGCACGATAGCATACTCTTCGCAAACCTCGGGAGTGGTAACATATGTTCCCGAATACTCGACAAACTGCTCAGCGGTATTTACAAGGCGTACATTGCGATAGATACCACAGCCAGCATACCAACGCGAATTGGGCTGATCGGAGTTATCGCAACGCACGGCAACGACATTCATCTCACCCTCGGCATTAAGCCACTCGGTGATATCGTAGCATAGCGACGAGTAGCCATAGGGACGATAGCCTACCTCGTGACCATTGACATAGACGGTGCTATTCATAAAGATACCGTCAAACTCAAGGGTTACAACACGGCCGTCGAGCTTAGGTGTCGCAAAGTGCTTACGATACCAGCCTATACCACCTGGAAGTGCTCCTCCAGCGGGTGTCGAAGGGTTATCCTTCGAAAACTCTCCCTCGATGCTCCAATCGTGAGGCAGGTGAAGTCTACGCCACTGACTATCGTCATACTCAGCCGTAGCGAAAACCTCATCATCACCAAGCGTGAAGCACCACTCGAAATTGAAATCTTCGACCTGTCGAGGTGCAAGCTCCGTACACCCCACAAATATCAGGGCGACGGTCATTAATGCTAAAAGTTTTTTCATATTGTGTGTAGTTTTAGGATTATCGCATTTTTAAGATCTACTCATTGCTGTCTCCTCATCGTAGAGCCTATCATATAGCTCTCGAAGATACTCTTTATCATCAATTATACGGCGCAGATGCTCCAAACGCTCGGCATTTGGCGACTCGGGAATCCAGAGTTTTAAATAGCCGTCATAGTAGTACTTCTCGTAGAGATGCTCCAACATACGTTCGTAGCCCTGCTCACGATCGAGTTCCGCATGGTTCGAGAGAGTATATTGAATCGTTCGACGAAGTATCGTCACACTATCGATAACCCTATCGGCCTCGGCTACAATGCGACCATATATCGAGCGAGGCTCACCCTCCGACGATGCTCTGTGATCCTCCACAGCCTGAGCCATAACCTCTATCTGCTCATCGCTAAACCAACGTCGCAACTCATCATCCTCGCGAATGATACGACCCGAGGTTATATGGTGATATTTACGCCCCTCGATAAGGCCCGTATCGTGATAGGCTGCAATAGCATAGACCATATTGCGATTAACATCATAGTGTTTGGCAAACATGGCGCTCTGCTCTATAACCGTTAGCACATGGTCACGACGATGTGCTGCATCGAAGCTATCGTAGCGCGGGATTATCTCTCGCTCGATATACTCAACAAGTTCTCTATTCACCATATACTACCCCACTACGACCTCAACTAAATCCTCTCTACGCAGATACTTTGCTGCTAAATCGCGCACCTGCTCGGGCGTGATAGCGTTGATTAGCTCCACGCTACGCTCCGTTGCAGCGTTATCCATACCGCACATGATATTCTCAATGGTAACATCTGCAATACCAAAAGGTCCGTCCAATATACGAAGTATCTCGCCTACCATAACATTCTTGACCATCTGTAGCTCATCCTCATCAACAAGTTCGGTACGCAGACGTTCGATTTCGAAGTAGATCTCGCGGAGTACCTCCTCTCTTACCTCACGCGCAACCTGCGTAGCTATTGCGAGGTATCCCTCCTTATCGAAATTGACCATTGCAGCCATAACACCATAGGTATAGCCATGCTCCTCTCTCAGGTTCTGCATCAGGCGCGAACCAAAGTATCCTCCAAGCAGCGCAGCAACAACCTGCATACCTACAAAATCGGGGTGTGTACGCGGAAAGAGCAGACGACCGACACGCACCGAACTCTGCAAAGCCGTATCGATATTGCGACGAAGCTGATGAGTTGTGTGTGTGGCTGGAAGATTTACATCAACTCTCTCTCCCGCAGGCAGTGCCTCGGCCATAGTCTTGATATGGTTCATAACCTCGTCGTCGAGCAGTCCACTGCACACCACGAAGCAGTTATCAGCCGTATATAACTTATTGTACAAATCCGCCAAATCCTCGCGCGTAAGCTCGTCGTATAGGGCCTCGGGCGATGACATACCATAGGGGTGTTCGGCACCAAATAGTGCCGTAGCAAACAGTTCGCGCGACTGCATATCTACCTTTCGACGCTCTATGGCTAAGTTCTGCTTACGCTTAGAGCAGTAGACCGTAAATTCATGCTCTGGGAAAGCTGGACGAAGGATAATCTCACGAGCTACCTCCAACGTCGGCATAAAGAACTTGCGTAACGAGCAGAATGAAATATAGGCATAGTCACGATCGATGTTCACATCGAAATATGAGCCGTAGAAGTCCAATTGCTCGGCAATCTGCTGTGCCGAGAGGTTGTGGCTACCCTCTCCCAACATATTGGCTGCTGCCGAAGCTGCAAAGGGCTTATGCTGTACCGAAGTACCTGCGCGGAAGACAAAACTGAAACGCACAACTTCGAAATCGGGCGTAGGGAGCGTATATATCTGCACACCATTACCAGCTGTAACGGGGACAGCCTGAGGCATATCAACACTTGATGGGATAACTATTTCGGGCTGTGGTCTCATAGCTTAGCACGGTAAATTAGGGTTGATGAATTTTGCTCTACAAAGATACGACGTGCGAAGTCGTGTACCTCGTCACGGCTCAGCGAGCGATATATCTCTGCCTCACGGTTGATGAGCGTAATATCGCCTGTCATAGCATAGAAGCCGAGGTTCATAGCCTTGTTCATGACGTTGATCTCGCCCATGAGCATATTAGCCTCAAACTTATTCTTGACCTTCTCCAACTCGTAGTCCGATATTTCACCAGTCATAAGGTCTCGTAGCTCCTCCCAGAGCGCTGCCTCGGCCTCCTCTTCTGAGGTTTCGGGCATAAGGCGACCCTTAATCACAAAGAGTCCTGCATCGATACTTCCCGTGATGTAGGCATTAACACTTGTGAACAAACCTCGCTGCTTGATCAACCTATTGACCATACGTGACGACTCGCCACCCGACAATAGATCCGATGTTAGATCGCCAAGAAAGAAGTCGCGCGACATACGATCGCCCATATGGAAGGCGATGGTTATATCGGTAGCTGGCACCTCACGCTCCACCTCCAAACGGCGAGCCTCGGTCTGCTCTGGTTCCTGCTCGATAGGAGCTATATCTGCTCCCGAATCCTCAATATCGGCAAAGTACTCCTCCGCCAGGCGTATCATATCCTCCTCGGGCATATCGGCCGAGATAGAGAGTATCGCACGCGAAGGACGGTAGTGCAGATCATAAAAGGCGCGTACATCCTCCAACGTAGCACGCTCGATATGTTCAGGCGATATACCAATCGTTGCCCAGCGGTATGGGTGGCGTTTGTATGCTAAATCGCGCAATAATAGTTGCTCATCACCATACGGCTGATTCAAATAACGTTGCTTAAACTCCTCGATGACCACCTGCTTCTCCGTGCGGCAGGCCTCCTCGCTAATGTTAAGGTTGCGCATACGATCACTCTCCAACCATAGGGCTGTCGAGAGATTCTCCTTTGGCAAGGTGATATAGAAGTCGGTGTAGTCGTTATTCGTAAAGGCATTATTCTCGCCACAGGCCATCTGTACGGGAACATCAAACTCGGGTACACGGTGCGTACCGCGAAACATAAGATGCTCGAAGAGGTGAGCAAAGCCAGTCTTATCCTCCGCCTCGTTGCGAGCACCTACACAGTAGAGAATGTTCACAGCTGCGAGTTTCGATGCCGAGTCGCGATTGACAAGAATCGTGAGTCCGTTAGCAAGGCGCTTTTGTTGATATTTTATCATAGTCGTATTGTTATGTCAGCAAAGATAATAATTTTCTCGATAAAAGATTCGCAAATAAAATTTATTCGCTATATATTTGTATACGAAATGTGTCACAAACTATCTATCTAAACTTTGTAATTTATGGCAAAAATAAGTAGTAATCAGCAATCGTGGCTCGGTAAGATATTCAAGACCTACGTTGTAGACTCACTGAGTTATATGGCCTTCGGTCTCTTCTGCTCGCTGATCCTCGGACTTATCGTCAAGCAGCTCGCCACAATCCCTGCGCTCGACTTTCTTGCAGACATCGCAACGCTTCTTCAGTCGCCACACGTAGTCGGAGGCTCGATTGGTTTGGCTATTGCCTTGGGTCTTAAACGCGATCTATTGGTTACGATATCGGCAGTTGGCGTGGGTGCCCTCGGATATATCTTCGGAGGTCCCGTGGGCGCATACCTCTCGGCAATAGTTGGCGTGGAGGCTGGCTCATTAGTATCGAAACGCACCCCAATAGACATCATCATCACACCCCTTGTTGCAGTAGTCATAGGCGGACTCTTTGCCAAGTATTGCTGTACGCCAATCAACGAGTGGGTGATGTCGCTCGGCGAGGTTATCAACCGTGCAACGATGCTCAATCCCTTCATCATGGGCATAATTGTTTCGGTATCGGTAGGTTGCATCCTCACGCTTCCGATTAGCTCGGCAGCATTGTGCATCTCTATTGGTATTGGAGGTCTTGCAGCAGGTGCTGCTACGGCAGGATGCTGCGCACAGATGATTGGCTTTGCTGTTATCAGCTTCAAGGACAACGGCCTCGGAGGACTTCTATCTCAGGGACTCGGCACATCGATGCTGCAAATCGGAAATATCGCACGCAAACCTATCATTTGGCTTGCGCCAACACTTACGGCAGCTATTCTTGGTCCAATATCGACAATGGTACTCGGCATGGAGAACAACGCAGCGGGAGCTGGCATGGGAACTGCCGGCTTGGTAGGTCCAATCGGTTGTTGGGATGCGATGTCTGCAACTACTGATCACACATTGCTACTCGCCGAGATTATCGGACTCTACTTTGTAGCACCAGCCCTCATCAGTTTGATCATCCACTTTGCAATGAAACGCCTTGGGTGGGTTAAGGATGGCGATATGAAACTACAGCGATAGAGACAAAGATGGTGTCCGACAAACCAGGACACCATCTTTGTTTTTACATTGCATCGGTATAGATATCTTGTAGTCGTTTAGACATGAAGAACTGAAATACACCTCTTAGGAACATGAACATCGTAAAGGCAAGCCATAGAGCGTTATTGCCGATAATACAGCCCAGTCCATAGAGTATGGCAAAGTAGCATATCGACGAATAGACCATCGAATTACGCATAATACGACTACGCGCTGCGCCAACCATAATGCCATCCATAACAAATGGCATAGCTGCCGCAAGAGGAATTACGATAATCCAACCAATATACTCCTCGGCTACCGAGAGGAGCGTTGCCACATCGCCACTTTCGGGCGATATCAACAACATGAATATATCCTTCCACCAGCCTACATAGACACCCACAAAGAGGAACGATATTGCAAAGCTCCACACCAAGCACATCTTTACACAGCGACGCAACGACACACCATCCTTAGCGCCGATAAACCTACCCGTAAGCGCCTCGGCAGCAAAGGCAAAGCCATCGTTCATATACGAGAAGAGCGTAAAGAGTTGCAGAAGCATCGCATTTACGGCCAATATATTGGTGTCGCCCGTATCGGCCGATGCCTTTGTAAAGAATGTGTAGACAGCTACAAGGCAGAAGGTGCGAACGATAATATCTCCATTGATTTGGAAGAACTTACGCATGGCCTTTATGTCGAATACCTCGGCAAGTGTCACAGAGGTAAGACGATGACGATACATGAAGAAGATAATGAAGGTCATGACTACCACACCACTCCACTGGGCAACTACCGAAGCCAAAGCAATACCACTTAGGCCCATAGTACCCTCGATAGAGAATAGATAGCTACAACCTATATGCAACAGATTGACCATTATGGCGATAATCATCGGCACTACGGCATTCTGCATACCCGTTAGCCAACCATTGAGCGCAAAGAGCAGAATACCCGCAGGTACAGCCCATATTCGCGTATAGAAGTAGTCGGCAATAAGCGTCCTATTTTGCTCTACATCTGTACCCATAAAGTCGATCGAAAACTCACCAATAGGGCGCTGCAGGGCAAAGGCCAGCAGACCAACTCCCAGAGCCACGACCAACGAACGCCACAACATCAACGTATACTCCTTGTTGTGCTCTGCACCATAGGCCTGCGCTGTAAGGCCGCTTGTACCCATACGGATAAACGAGCAGTTCCAATATATGAAGTTGAAGATTGCCACACCGATAGATAGAGCACCGATGGTTGCAGCAGCATCGGCACCACCCGTGCGACCAGCTATCGCCGTAGAGACGATACCCATCAGTGGCACCGTGATATTTGAAATGATATTGGGTAGAGCAATGCGCAGTATATCTCGATTCATTCTCATTGTTTTACGAATTTATGACTCTTTGAAGCCTCTGCAAAGGTATATATATTTTATGATTCTACGACATTTTGTGGCATAGATGTTGTCGATGTTACAACCATTGGAGCTTTATTATCGCATTAACGGCTAATATTTTAGGATAAATAGAACAATTTCTAAAAATTTAGTTACCTTTGTCGCACCATATAAAATAATTAGAGAAAATGAAAGATTACAGAACAGACTCAACAGACAACTTGTCACGTTTTGCACGCGATAAGCGTCAGCGAATCAGCTCTTCGGAGCGTGTTGAGCAGAGTCCCCGCCCACGCCGCGAGGCTGACAGCGAGGGAGCAAGAGAGTTCCGTCCCCGCACGGCAAACACAACGAAGCGTAGCTCGTACAATCCACATTTTACCGCAGACAACCGTTTGCGCCCCGAGTATGAGCGTCCACGCCGCGAGGAGGGAAGTTCAGATTTCGAGCGTCCACGCCGTAATGACTCACGTGGTGAGGGTCGTCCACAGCGCAACAACGATTTCGGTGGCCGTCCACAGCGTTCGGAGGGTCGTCCACAGCGCACAGAGGGTGGTCGTCGTTTTGAGCGCAACGAGCGCAACGATTTTGGCAACCGTCGCACAGAGCAGGGCGAGGGCAATGGCTTCCGTTCACGTGGCGAGGGTGGCAACTACCGCGCAAAGAGCGAGGGCAATGGTTTCCGCTCGAAGAATGAGGGTAGCAGCTTCCGCTCAAAGAGCGAGGGTCAGCGCGGTGAGAACAACCGTGGTTACAACAAGTTTGATGGCGACGCTCGCAAGGGTGGTCGCACAGCAGGTGGCGAGAAGCGTTCAGCATACAAGCCTACAGGCAAGCGCGAATACAACAAGAACCGTGAGGAGGCACCACGCAACTATCCTAAGTACAACCCCAACAAGCAGACTGGCGAGATTCGTCTAAACCGCTTCATCTCGCAGTCGGGCGTATGCTCACGTCGTGAGGCCGATGATTTCATTCTTGCAGGTGTTGTAACCGTGAATGGTCAGGTAGTTACGGAGCTTGGCACAAAGATTTTGCCCACTGACGAGGTGCGTTTCCACGACGAGAAGCTCCAGGGCGAGAAGAACGTATACTTGGTACTCAACAAGCCTAAGGGCTATGTAACATCACTCGAGGATCCTCATGCCGAGAAGACCGTTATGGAGTTGGTAAAGAACGCCTGCACAGAGCGTGTTTACCCTGTAGGTCGCTTGGATAAGAACTCGTTGGGTTTGTTGCTTATCACCAACGATGGCGACATCACACGTCAGCTTACACACCCATCTTACCACAAGAAGAAGATCTATCAGGTAACACTCGATAAGCCTCTCACACGTGCCGATATGGATACACTCACCGAGGGTATCACACTCGAGGATGGCGACATCTTCGCGGATGAGATTGCATACGCATCGGAGGATAAGAAGACTGTAGGTATCGAGATTCACTCGGGTCGTAACCGTATCGTACGTCGTATGTTCGAGCACCTCGGCTACACTGTTCAGAAGCTCGATCGCGTATACTACGCAGGTCTTACCAAGAAGAACCTCAAGCGTGGTGAGTGGCGTTTCCTCACTCGCGATGAGGTGATGCGTCTTAAGACTGGTCAGTACGAGTAATCCCGTCTTTCACAATTAGATAAGTAATAGGCTGTCTTTCTGACAGCCTATTTTTTTAGAAGTTACCCACGTTTTGACAGATTATTTCCCATTATGTCTTAGCCCCGAATTAAAAGAATTTAGACATCTCACATGACACAAATATTAAGATATATTTGTAAATCTAAAAATTTTCTCTTAATTTTGTAAAAATAGCTCATTTGTGTAAACCTTTTTCAAGCTTGTATCGACTCTATATTTGAGATACAAACCCATTCAAAACGCTATTTTGAATCATTAACTTTAACTAAATATACATACTATGAAACGCATTTTTCTATTTGTACTTGCGGTAATAGCTTTTGCAGCATGTACGCAAAATGGTGTTGAAGAGATGTCGTCTAATCGTGCGGGGGTTCCCAACACGATTAGCGTAGGTTTCGAGCAAAATGACGAAACACGTATCGGGCTTAACGACTCTCAGAAGACCGTATGGAACGAGGGTGACTGTCTATCGGTATTCTACAGATCTTACTCTAATTTGAAGTGGCAATATCAGGGTAAGGATGGCGAGCGTACAGGTACGTTCAAAAAGATTGCCGGCACTGTAGGTAGCCAAACTATGAGTTCTGTTTTGATTGCCTACCCATACAGTGAGTCATACTGCGTAGCTACGGATGATTCGAGCCTTGAGGCAGTACTTCCCGCCGTGCAGAACTATAGAGCAAACAGCTACGGCAAGGAGGGTGCGCTTATGGTAGCGAAAAGCGACTTTACGCAGTTTACACTAAAGAGTGTATGTGGTTGGTTGCGTTTCGATCTTGTTGGTAACGGACAGGCTATTCACTCTATCCGACTCAGCGGCAATAACAACGAGCAGGTTGCAGGTCTTGTATGCGTTGATGCCGAGACTGCGGAGTTCTCATTTGCTAACGAGTTGGGTGGCTTTGACAACGAAGAGAACAATGTTGGCGGAGGCTTAGTATTTGATGATACAATCTTTACCGAGGTTGTGCTCAACTGCAAGCAGGGTGTTATACTCGGTAGCGAGGCGACATCATTCTATATTGGTTTATTGCCACAGACATTTACAAATGGTGCTACGGCTGTTATCGAGTGTATGGATGGTACGACACAGACCATCAGCACATCTGAGGCCTTCACATTGGAGCGTAACCACATCATTCCTATCATCGCAGAGGTTACTGAGGGCGAGCCTGTTGATCCTTCTACTCCAGAGGTATATACCGAGTGGGGTGTTGTTGGAGGACATCAGGGATGGGATATTACAAGCCCAACATACATGTACTACACCGACATCGATGGTCTTTACGTTGCTCGCAACATAAGTCTCACAGACAATGGCTTCAAGTTTGCAAAGCATGGTATTGAAACATGGGATGAGCCATCTACACACTTCGGAGCATGGGAGGCTACTTATGATAATTACTTTGATTTCTCAACAATTGGCTTGGGTACATGGTATCACGTAAAGGCTGATGAAGCAATAAACGCTCAATACAATATTCATGTTGAGGGAGAGCCAATACTTTATGATATATACCTCTACATTGCTGTTGTAGGCGAGGACAATACACGCTATTACTCTTACACTATTGTTGAGCAGGGCACTGAGATTACTATTCCCGAATTTACACCTGAGGATCCCGGCGTAGATGATCTTCCCGAGGGATGGGGTATTGTAGGAGCACATCAGAATTGGGATATCACCAATCCTATACTTTTGGTAGCTACCGACACTGAGAATCTCTACGTGTTGGAGGATGTCACTCTTGCATCTCCAGGCTTCAAATTTGCTAAGCCCGGCCTTACAGACTGGATGACTCCAAATTCTAACTTTGGTGCACACTCAGCCTCAGTAGTTTTCGAGGACGGAGAGGCATACTTCGACTTTACATCTGAAATGGGCGATAGTTGGTATGAGGTTTACAACGACAACTTAAAGGAACATCCTTGCAACATCGGTGTTACGGATTGGACTAAGAGTTACGATATCTATCTCTATGTAGCTGAGCGCAATGATGATTGGATGATTCCATGGAGTGAGCATTTGATGTACACAGTCGTTGAGCACGGCGTAGAGGTAAAATTACCAGGCAACGAATCTGAGCCTGAACCAGAGCCTCAGCCTGGCGATGAGTCTGTATGGGCACTTCGAGGCGAATATAATGCATGGGAATATGATACTGTGATGCTTGTTACGGAACAGAGCAATCTATTTGTCGTTAAGGATCTTTATCTCGAGGCATACTCATCATTTAAGGTGAAGATGGTTGATGATTGGGAGACTAACTACGGCGTTGATGGAATGAACTATATCAAGGCAGACCATTATATTACATCACTTGCAGCTAATGGTGCGGATATTATTGTGGAGGCCGAGGGCACATACGACATCTATTTCGATACAGCAGAATATGCAATTTACGTTATGACTGCAGGCCAGGATTACACTAAGGCAACACTCCAGACCGAGAGTGGCATTGCACCTGAGCCTGAACCAGAACCAGAGCCAGAGCCAACTCCTGGAGTGGAGTCTGAGTGGAGTCTATACTGCGATCTCGACAAGGATGAGCTATGGAGCGATTACTACTTCGTAACTACAACTCGTGACTCTATCTTTGTAATTGAAGATGTAGAGTTGGAGGCTGGTCAGGCATTCCTCATTCGCAAGCCTTTAACTGAGTGGACTGATAAGTATGGTGCTTCAGATGTTAATTACATCAAGGCGAACCACTACTTCGCTGCGGTGCTCGAAGACGGCTACAACTTAGCCAAGGACATCTATGTTGAGAGTGCTGACACATACGATATCTACTTCGATGCAAGCACGGGATATGTATATCTGATGAGTGCCGACACAGACTATTTGAAGGCCGAGGAGCAGCTCTATAGCGGTGAGGAGCCAAAGACTGAAGCAGACGTAGAGTCTAACTTGTGCATCTGGGCTGATCTCGAGAATAGTGGAACTTGGGCAGATATACACTTCTACACAACTTCTACCAAGAACCTACTTGTTGCAAAGAATCTGACATTTAATGAGGGTCAGCGATTTGTTATCCACAACCCCGAAAGTGAAGGTGGTTGGGCAGAGAAGTATGGTGCTGGCGAAATAAACTATATCAAGACTAACCACTACATCGATGGTATATTTGGAGGTCAGGATGTATATGTTGAGACTGCAGGCACATACGACATCTACTTCGATACTGCAACTCTTGCCATCTACATTATGGAGGCTGGTGTAGAGTACACTGAAGCATTTCTACAGACCGAAAGCGGCAAAGAACCAGAGCCCGTAGAGCCCGAGGTAACTGAGATGAAACTCTATCTTAAGCCAAATGCAAATTGGAAAGAGAGCAATGCTCGTTTTGCAGCATACTTCTTTGGAGGCACTCCCGATGAGGTTTGGGTAAGTATGACAAAAGTTGATAACGATACTTACGAATGTTGTATCCCTAGTGGTTATGCGTATGGTTGTAATGTTATTTTCTGCCGTATGAATCCAGGCTCTTCTACAAACAACTGGAATAATAAATGGAACCAGACAGCAGATCTTAAAGCTCCTACCGACGGCAAGAATCTCTATACTGTTGAAGATGGTACATGGGATAAAGGCGGTGGTACATGGAGTGTAAAGTAGTTGCTCGACATCCATTAATACACTACACATTAAGGAGCTGTTCGTAGGGACAGCTCCTTTTTATATAATCAGTTACATAGCCGTGATAGCTCGGTAAGCTGCTATAGCTACAGCATAGTCATACTGCGCGGTAATTGCGTTGGTGTATATCTGCAACCAGCTCAGCTGAGCCTGCAACACATCGAGGATAGTTGCCGAGCCCTCACCATAGGCATAGGTACTTATAGATAGGTTCTCCTCGGCAAGGCGCAGGTTGCGTCTTATGGCATCTACACGCGAACGTGTGGTCTGAAGATTTGTCCAGCCGTTGCTCTCCTCGAGTTGTAATCTATCGGCTACATCGTCGACATTTATCTCTGCTTTGCGATACTCGCTCTCGGCACTGCGCATCACCTCACGACGCTCCCCAAAGTGAAAAATAGGAGATGAGAGGGTGAGTACCACCCCACCATCGGCCAATACACCACCACCCGCCACATATGGCTGCTTAGGTTGTGCATAGCCATATATATTTAGTCCTATCGAGGGAAGAAAACGAGCTCCACTACTTCGAGTAGCCCAACGAGCCATATCCCTCTCAGCAAGCGATATTTGGTAGTCGGGGTGTTGCATTATATAACCAGCATCTACACGGTTGGGCATCGTCATACTATCTAATATGGAGTTAGCAAGTACCACTCGCATGGCAGGTTCTACACCTCGCAGCACATTGAAATTATGGAGTGCGAGTTCGTACTCCTGTTCAGCGGCCGATAGTTGATACTCGGCATCGCTGATACGCGACTCAACTTGTAGCAGGTCGCTCTTTGAGGTGTAACCCTCCTCAAAGCGGCGGGCAACAACATCGCGCAACGTAGCGACAATGTTGAGATAGTCCGATACGGCCATGTGATATATCGCGGCACGTGATAGTCGCCAATATGCTCGCTCTGCTTCGTACTCCGCAGCTAATTCGGTCTGAGCCATAGCCTCGTGCGCAGCATCTACCGCTGTTTCGGCACTACGAAGGTTTGCACGTAGAGCGCCACCCTCGTATATTGGTTGTTCGATATCAGCTCGTGGCGACCACCCCCACTGTCTACCCTCACGACTACGGAAATTCAGATTGACATCTCCCGATACGGAGAGTGAGGGCATAAAAGCCTTACGCCTAAGGCGCAACTCGGCATCGGCTCCATCGATAGCTGCCTCAGCCTGCGATATAGAGTGGCTATAAGTCAGCACCTCGTCGATATACTGACCAACAGAGGTCTGTGCCGAAAGCCGACATAGTGATAGTAGAAGTAGCGATAGGAAGATTGTTATATGCTTCATAGCTTTATCCTATATATGAGTGAGTAAACCACAGGTAACAGTATTAGTACCAGGAGTGTAGCGACAAACAGACCACCCATAATCGTAGCTGCCATACCGCCAAACAGCGAGTCAAAGAGTAGTGGTATCATACCGAGTATGGTTGTACCAGCTGCTGCCACGACAGGGAGAAAGCGATCACTCGCAGCTCGCACGACAGCCTCGGAAGGCTCTACACCCGCAGCTCGCAGTTCGTTGATACGTTCGACGAGAATCACTCCATTTTTCACATTCATACCCACCAAGCCGAGAAGTCCGAGAAGCGAGAAAAAATCGAATAGCTTACCAGCAACCAAAAGTCCCAGTACCACACCAGTAAATATGAGTGGCAGTGTAAGGAGCACGACTAACGGATCGCGACAGTTACCGAAGTTAAAGAGCAGTATGACAAAGATGAGTACCAGCGTGAGTGGTAGTTTATCACCAATAGCACGATTGGACTCCTCGCGGCTCTCCTCCTCTCCAAAGAGTTCAAGGCGACACCCATCGGGTATTGTAATCTCGCGCTCTACCTCGTCACGTAACTCGTCCAAGAGCTGCAAGGTGTTTACGCCACGTCGCGGATCACACTGTGCCTTGACGACACGCTCGCCATCCACACGTTTGATAACCGAGCCACGAAATCCAAAGTCGAAGTCTACGGCAGCCTGCTCGATAGCATAACTTGCACCCGAGCGTGAAAAAACGGGCATGGTTTCCAATGCCGTAAGCGAATTATCGCCCATCATATCGGCACACAACAACACGGGGAGCGTCTGATCGCCACTACGTAGTTGCGCTATGGGCAATCCCTCGGAGGCTATCTCCAAGGATGTGAGCATCGAGGCACGTGTAACACCCAATCGTTGCGCCTTGAGCTGCGAATACTCAGGTTGCCACACGGCAACACGGTTGCCCCAGTTATTACGTACATTGCGCGTGTCCTCATTACGCGACATTAGGGCCATCGTACGTGCAGCGAGCTGTTGTAGCGTATCAATGTTATCGCCCACAAAGCCAAACTCGATAGTTGCATCTGGCACGGGCGATAGTTTGAAGAGTGAGGAGCGTAGCCACACATCGGCAATATTTTGTTCTACCCACCTATCGAAACGCTCCTCAACAGCTGCCGTATGTTTGCTGTCGTGTAGCTCGACGAGGATATTTCCATAGCTGGCTCTATCGGCATAACTGCTACTCGCAAGGTAGTATCTCGGAGGTGTGGCACCTGCCGTTGTTGATACTCTGCGCACCTCGGGTTGCGAGAGTAACCACTCGGTCATACTATCCAAGCGTTGCTGCGTAGCCTCGATATCGTAGCCTTCGGGGAGCAATACATCGGCACGAAAGTAGGCCTTGTCGAGTTGCGGGAAGAAGTTCTGTGGCATGCGGCCCATAGCCCAAAGCGACAATACGAATAGTGCCACAGCTCCGCTTATCGTAAGCCAGCGGTGACGCAAAAGACGAGATACAAGAGCTCGAAACCACCCAAATCGTTCTGTCGATTTGCGCTGTTGATAGTTACCAAGCAGCTGCACCGACATTAGTGGCACCTGCACCAGGGCGAGCACCCAGCTAAGTAGTAGCGAGATTGATACGACAACAAACAACGGACGTATGATCTCGGCAACCGACGACGGAGCGAGTTGCAATGGTAGGAACGATACAATAGCAATAAGTGTGGCGGCAAGCAGAGCTACACGCGGTTCGGTAGCTCCACGTATCGCTGCATCAGCGATACTAAGCCCCGAGACCCGCAAGCGGCGTGTGTTATCAACCACCACAATAGCATTATCTACCAGCATACCCATAGCGATTATAAATCCCGCCAATGAGGTACGATTGAGACTTTCACCAATGACAAGCATCAGCAACAACGTACCACCAATAGCAAGCAGCAGCGAACTACCCACGATGATGCCCGAGCGCAGGCCCATAATCAACATTATCAGAAGTATGACGATAACCAACGACTCTATAAGATTTAAGATAAAGTCGTAGTTAGCCTCGGCTGCTATCAGATTTTCGGGGTATAGCGACACCACATCGACACCTGCTGGAAGCATAACACTTGCCGATGCTATGACCGCGTCTACCGCAGCACCCACCTTAACTACATCTTGCTCGGGATTCGAGGCTACGGCAATACCTATCGCATCGCGACCATCGACCTTAAGGCGTACTGCGACTGGCTCTCTATATCCCTTCTCCACACGTGCCACATCGCCCAGACGATACTGCTTACCATCCGTAGCTCGCAACAACTGGCTTTCAATATCGGCAATCGAGGAGTAAATGGTACCCTCGATGAGTTCAACATCGACATCGCCAGCACGCCTTACACCGAGTGCTACCATACGACTCTGCTCACCAACGGCCGATGCAATATCGGCTGGCGAGAGTTCGAATGCTGCCAAGGTCGAGGGACTGATGAGAATCCTTATCTCGGGTGACTGCTCACCATAGAGCATGACCTTCTCCACGCCATCGACCTTATATAGTTGTGTTACTATATTTTTGGCATAGTCGCGCATCTCATCCCACGAGTATCCGCCATCGGAGCATAATGCGAAATAGAGGCCATAAACATCGCCAAAATCGTCAGCAACCGTGATTGGCCCTGCACCATCGGGTAGTGTCATTGCCACACTCTCCACCTTACGGCGTAGCTCATCCCATAACTGCGGAATACGCTCCGAAGGTGTTGCAGGATGTAGCTCTACGAGTAGTCGAGCATAACCAAAATGCGACTCCGAGGTTATCTTGTGTACCGACGAAAGGGTGCGTACCACTCGCTCCAGAGGCTCGGTAATAACACTCTCTACCTCTTCGGGCGTAGCTCCTCCGTATGGACACACCACGACAGCCGTCTTAATCGTAAAAGTAGAGTCCTCTCTCTTACCCAAACTCAAAAAGGCGTAGATACCACCAAGAAGCATAACACACATCAGGAAGATGATGACCGAGCAATGCGAGATGGAGTATTGCGAGATATTTTTCATAGCCACACGTTTTTACTATATAACCTTTACCCTCTGATCCTCAACCAGATGATATACGCCTGCAGCAACTACCCTATCACCCGCCTCAACACCGCTCAGCACCACAACACTATCCTTGCCAATAGGCTCACCAAGCACTACTCTGCATCGTTCTACGCGCTCTTTATCGTTCACCACCCATACATAATCGCCACCCTCGGCTGGGGCATATATAGCCGTCAAAGGCAACGTCACAGCACGACTATCGCTATCGGGAGTGATGACCGTAGCTATGCAGGTCATACCTGGCGAGATATTATACTTTGCCGTATCAACATCCGTAAGGCGCAGCGATGTAGGAAAGCCCAAGGCATCCGACGAGGTGCGAGCAAAGCTCTTGATAACAGCCCGAAAATCAACATCGGGATATGCATCAAACCGCACACTGAAGCGTGTCGTAGGTGCCGCAAGCAGACCTACCAAACTCTCGGGAGCTGTAAAACTGACGGTCGTACTCACCGGATTAACGATACGCACTATTGTCTCACCCGACGCCACACGCTGAAAAGCATCGACATAGGTGCGCTCGATAACGCCATCAAACGGAGCTGTGATGCGCGTATCGGAGAGCATGTCCATAGCATTGCGATAGGCTGCGAGGCACTGCGTAACGCTATTCTCAAGCGACTCGACCTCCTGCAATGCTATAGCATCATGCTCTAAGAGTCGGCGAGCACGATTAAGGCGCGAGAGAGCGTCATCGTATGCAGCCTTGGCCGCATCAACTTGCAAGCGCACTTCTCTATCGTCAAGCTCGGCAAGGAGCTGACCACGCTTTACGGCCATACCCTTAGCCACTGGGACATCGAGCACACGACCACTAATCTTAAAGGCGAGGTTCGAGGCATCATCGGCCGTACTAAGAGCTGCGAAATCGCGATACTGCTCCGTAAGCTGCTGAGCAACGACGCACTTTACCACTTGAATATCCGAGTTATGCGGCTGCCTACCGTCGTAACAACCGACCATGAGTAGAGCAACAAAGGGTATGAGTATATGATACATAACAAAAAAATTGACCGTTCCGAGAATCCGAAGCGGTCAATTATCTTGCCAAAGGGTGCGACTCTATAGATCCAAATCGCGAATGTTGTATTTTGCCTCCACCATACCATCACGTATGAGCATGATACCTATATCTGCACGTATCATAGAACGCAGTGTCGATCGATCTACACCATAAGTAGCCACCCCACATGAGCTATCGCCCATGGCCACAGCACTCAGCACCACAACCTTATGCTCTGGGTATAGCTTTGTAAGATGCGTAACCAGATGATCCAGACCTCCAAACTCCTCAAGTCTATCGCTCGATGCGAGTGTAAGCCAGAGATATGCGCCATCCTTAGACAAAAGCTCCAAAGCTCGATCCACACCCTCCTGGTCAAATAGCGCAAAGTCGTCATAATGCAATTCAAGGTTATCATCCATTACACTCTCCACACCGACATACTCCAAGCTATCATCCATCCAGCACTCTACGCAATCTGCTGCAAAACGATGCTCCGCATCATCATCCACACCACGAAAGATTAGCTCCGTACGCATAGACCTATTCACCAATTCACGTTCACCGATTACCGCCTCACGCAGATTTGTACCTACGCGATAAGGTAATAGGTCGATGAGTGGGAGATGACGCAACGTATATATATTCACAGCTACGGCACCCATAAATATAAGTCCAGCGAGGAACGTATCAAGTACCTTTGTTACGCGCTCCCTACGCCCCATAAGCCACACGGCAACCGATAGTGGTAGAAGAATAAGATTTTTAAGAAATGTAGCCTCGGTAGATAGCGTGACGACATCACCAAAACAACCGCAATCCTCCAGAGGAAAGAATGTAAGATTAAGGAGTGTCACAAGCGTAAATAGGGCAAGTATAGCCATTGCCGCAAAGCGCGTAACACGAGGCATAATATTTAGCAACAGAAGTATTCCGAGGGCAAGTTCTGCGCCACCAAGCAACACGGCAAACAACTCAACAGCACCACTTAACGCTCCCAGATGCAGAGCCTCTAGATGCGACGCTACATAGAGTGACGTACCGACACAATCTATGCTCTTAGCACCTCCCGAAAAGATAAAAAGCAGAGCGAGAAGCAGACGCAGTGCTATCTCGATATTTCGCGCTATAGTAGACATCGGCTTAGCCGATTAGTGGAGCTACATACTCCATGATACGCTCATAAATAGCCTCGGGCGTAGCCATAGAGCCATCATCAGCCGAGCAGTTTACGACCTTCAAATCGTTGTAGACCTCGGCAGACTCGAGATATACCTCACGCACCCGACGCTGCAAGTCGAGCGACGCCTCATGAATATCCTTACCGCCATTAAGATATGCTCGATCATCACCCTCACGCACCTCGCTGAGCTTGCGCTCTGTAAACGCAAAAGGGACATCGAGGAACAACGATAAATCGGGACGCGGAATAGCGAACTGCTCGTACTCTGTCGTAAGAATCCAGTCACGCAACACTCTACGCTCCTCGCAATCCTCAATCTTAGCACACTGGTAGCCGATATTCGAGTAGACATATCTATCGACAATAACCACCTTACCCTGCTGCTGCCAGCCGTTGATTAGCTTCGCAGCATCGGCTCTATCACCAGCATAGAGCAAGGCTACAAGATAGGGATTTACCTGCTCGACAGAACCGAGATCGCCACGCAGAAAACGCGCGATAAGCTCGCCATAAACGGGAGCATCGAAACGTGGGAAGTGGAGATACTCACACTCCACACCACGATTACGAAACATCTCCGTAAGTTTGGCTATCTGAGTAGATTTTCCTGCGCCATCAAGGCCTTCGAGAACTATAAACATATAGTGTTTGGGGTTTAGTTTTTTATCTCAACATTCTCACAGCACGCTCTACACCACGTGCCAGAAGCTCAATCTCCTCCGCAGTATTGTACATACCGATAGATGCACGGCACATGCCAGGAACTCCAAAGTGAGTCATTACGGGCTCTGCGCAGTGATGTCCTGTGCGTATTGCTACGCCCAACTTATCGAGAATCATACCCACATCGTAGGGGTGTGTACCCTCAACCGTGAACGACACCAAAGGACATTTCTTATCAGCTGCGCCATAGATACGCAAACCATCAATCGAGCTAAGGCGTTCGGTCATCAGACGCAATAATCCCTGCTCATACTCCTCGATAGAGGCCATGCCGATACCATCGATATAGTCCATCGCCGCAGCAAGGCCTACAGCACCGATAAAGTTAGAGGTACCAGCCTCGAACTTCAAGGGAAGCGGTGCGTAGGTTGTACGCGCGAAGGTAACCTTATCGACCATATCGCCACCACCCATATAGGGAGGCATAGCATCGAGTAACTCCTTGCGACCATACAACACACCTATACCCGTAGGACCATAGAGTTTATGTCCAGAGAAGGCATAGAAGTCGTAACCACGACGCGCAACATCGCCACCACCATGTACCACACCCTGACAGCCATCGACCATGACCACAGCACCTACTGCATGTGCAGCGCGAATAATAGGCTCTAAATCGGGACACGTACCGAGCGTATTTGATGCCTCGGTAACTGCCACAAGGCGCGTACGCTCGTCGATAAGCTCAGAAAGTAGCTCTATACGCAACTCGCCCCTCTCGTCAAATGGCAATACGCGCAACTCAGCACCATGACGCATAGCAGCAAGCTGCCAAGGAACAATATTGGAGTGGTGCTCCATCTCCGAGACAACGATATTATCACCCGCCTTGAGGTTCTGCGCACTCCATGCCGTAGCCACAAGGTTGATAGACATCGTAGCACCCGACGTAAATATAATCTCCTCCTTATGCTCTGCGCCGATAAAAGCACGTACTCGCTCACGAGCAGCCTCATATCTATCGGTCATAGCACCCGAAAGGTGATGCACACCACGATGGATATTGGCATTATGCTGAGCCATCAGCTCGGCCGTATACTCTATCACTGAACGAGGTTTCTGCGCCGTAGCTCCGCTATCGAAATAGACGAGCTTACGACCATTGACCTCACGGCCAAGAATCGGGAAGTCTTCGCGTATCTTCGCTATATCGAACATCTTACAATCTATTAAACTTCTCTACAAGAAGCTCCTGTAGAGGTTCTACAAGGCTATCTATTGCAGCATGCATAACAACATCGCTCACGAAGCCCTCAATCTGCAGGCGCTTAGCATCGGCAAGGCTTAGACCTCGCTGGCGCATATAAAGAATAGCATCTGCATCCATCTGACCGACAGTTGCACCGTGGCTACACTTAACATCATCGGCATAGATCTCCAACTGAGGAAGTGTCTCGATGCGAGCATCGCCAATAACGACATTACGGCTCGACTGCACCGAATCGGTGTGCTGAGCATCGGGAGCAACATATACCAATCCCGAGAAGCTACCGTGAGCCTTACCCGAAGCTACACCCTTCACTGTCGTGTGCGACTGGCAATCGGCAGCCATGTGGTTTACATCAACAGTAACACTACCCTGCTCCTCATCCGTGAGGATAAAGAGACCATTGAGCTCAAAACGTGCTCCACGCTCCACAAGGCTCGTGACAACACGTACGTCCGATGGCGAAAGAACAACCTCAGTCATCGAACACTCTGCATCCGCTGCCAAGGCCAACGATAACTGTGTAGCACTACGCTCTGCGACAATATGCACAATACGTAACTTAGCACCCGTGCGGACATCGACATCGATGTTTGCCGCAGCAGGGCTATCTACAACGAGTAACTCTACCTCGGTGTTGGGTTCCACGACGATATCTCTATCGCACGTAGGCACCAACGACCATCTGCCCGACGAGGCACAACACCCCTCGGGGACTGGTTGAGCTGCAAATATCTCAATAATTCGTTTGGTCATCGCTTACTCCTCCTTATAGTCGTTGATAAGCCAATCGTAGCCCTCCTTCTCGAGTTTCAGCGCAAGGCTCTTATCACCCGTATAGATGATGCGGCCCTTATACAAGACGTGAACGTAGTCGGGCACGATATAGTCCAACAAACGCTGATAGTGTGTGATAACTACCGTAGCGTTATCCTCGCGCTTAAGACGTGTGACACCCGTAGCTACGATACGCAATGCGTCGATATCAAGACCCGAATCGGTCTCGTCCAAGATAGCGAGCTTAGGATCGAGCATCGCCATCTGGAAGATCTCGTTCTTCTTCTTCTCGCCACCCGAGAAACCCTCGTTTACGGCACGCGACGTAAGCTTAGAGTCAAGCTCCACGATAGCACTCTTCTCGCGCATCATCTTCAGATACTGAGCCGCTGTCAATGGCTCCTCACCACGATACTTACGCTGCTCGTTTACCGCAAGCTTCATAAAGTTAGCCATCGTAACACCAGGAATCTCTACGGGATACTGAAAACCGAGGAATAGACCCTTGCGCGAACGATCCTCAATGGGTAAACCGAGAAGATCCTCTCCCAAGAACTCAACCTTACCCTCGGTCACTGTAAATTTCTCATTACCAGCCAACACCGATGCAAGGGTTGATTTACCCGAGCCATTAGGGCCCATGATTGCGTGTACCTCGCCAGCCTTAACCTCGAGGTTTATACCCTTCAAAATCTGCTTATCGCCAACTGAGGCGTGTAGATTTTCAACTTTTAGCATAGTTATATCTTTGTTTCTTTATTTTCTAAATTCTCCTACTCTCCTACCCATACCTCAAATCGGGGCACGAGAGCTTTTTGCCAACGTAGCTGTGCGATCAGCGCCTAACCCACGCTACCCTCAAGGCTAATTGCCAACAGCTTCTGTGCCTCTACGGCAAACTCCATAGGCAACTTCGACAACACCTCGCGAGCGTAGCCATTCACGATCAAGCCCACAGCATCCTCAGTAGAGATACCGCGCTGGTTGCAGTAGAAGAGCTGATCCTCCGAGATCTTCGACGTCGTAGCCTCGTGCTCCAATACAGCCGATGGATTGTAGCAATCGACAACAGGGAAGGTGTGAGCACCACACTTATCGCCGATAAGCAACGAGTCGCACTGCGAGTAGTTACGTGCATTCTCGGCCTTGGCAGCCACACGCACCAAACCGCGGTAGGCATTCTGCGAACGACCTGCCGAGATACCCTTCGACACGATGCGTGAACGTGTATTGCGGCCAATGTGAATCATCTTTGTACCTGTATCTGCCTGCTGGAAGTTGTTGGTCATAGCCACCGAGTAGAACTCGCCCGACGAGTTATCACCCTGCAACACACAGCTCGGATACTTCCATGTGATAGCCGAGCCTGTCTCGACCTGAGTCCACGACAAATGTGCGCCCTCGCGGCAGATACCGCGCTTTGTCACGAAGTTGTAGATACCACCCTTGCCCTCTTTGTCACCAGGATACCAGTTCTGCACCGTAGAGTACTTCACATCGGCATCCTTCTCCACGACAATCTCGACAACTGCGGCGTGCAACTGGTTTTCATCGCGCTGAGGAGCCGTACAGCCCTCCAAGTAGCTTACATAAGCACCCTCATCGGCAACAATAAGCGTGCGCTCAAACTGACCTGTACCCTCGGCATTGATACGGAAATAGGTAGATAGCTCCATAGGACAGCGTACACCCTTAGGAATGTAACAGAACGAGCCATCGCTAAACACCGCAGCATTGAGCGCTGCGTAGAAATTGTCGGTATAGGGTACTACCGAGCCGAGATACTTCTGTATCAGCTCAGGGTACTCCTTGATAGCCTCCGAAATAGAGCAGAATATAATGCCCTTCTCGGCAAGCGTCTCACGGAAGGTTGTCTTAACAGAGACAGAGTCCATAACAGCATCGACAGCGACACCAGCCAAGGCCATCTGCTCCTCGAGGGGTATACCGAGCTTGTCGAATGTACGTTTTAGCTCGGGATCTACCTCGTCCATTGAGTTGAGCTTGGGGCGACTCTTAGGGGCAGCGTAGTAGATGATATCCTGAAAATCTATCTCGGGAATATCGAGGTGTGCCCATGTTGGGTGTTCGAGAGTCTGCCAGTGGCGGAAGGCCTTAAGGCGACGCTCAAGCATCCATTCGGGCTCGCCCTTCTTCTCCGAGATAAGACGGATAGTATCCTCCGTCAATCCGCGACCAATGGTCTCGGTCTCGATATCGGTTACGAAGCCGTATTTGTAATCGCTTGTCTCAAGCTCCTGAAGTATATTTTTTGAATCGTTACTCATTGCTTTATAAAAATGTTGCGCAAAGATAACAAAAAATCCTCATAAGAGCAATAATCCCCGCGATTTACGAGATAAAGATTTACTATAACGCTATAACATAACACTATAGCGACGCTCGAAAGTTCTAATTTTTAGACATATTTCACGCTAATCGTCCGAGCCGAGCACTCTGCTACGACGATTGACCACCGCAGCAACAAATGCAAGAATGAGCGCTGCAACACCTCCAAAGAGGAACGCAAAGGCCGAGGACTTGGTCGAAAATATGCGATCTATAAGTTCGATAAGGAAGGGCGCAACGAGGATTGCAAGGTAGTTTACGGTCATCACCACCGAGAGGGCAAGGGTGGCGAGATGTGGCGGAGCATTGGTTGCCGCCTTATCATAAATTATCGGTTGCATGACACCATAGCCCAGACCCGTGAGTATCGCACCACATATCAGCGATATTGCCGAAGGGTGGCTGAGCGACATAAGTAAAAGGCCCACACCCATAACCACGAGCGATACGGTATTAACCCAGCGACCAAATACAGCGATGATTCTATTCAGAACAAATCCAGGAGCCATAATAGCGAGGAAGAAAAGCGAAATTATCACACCCGACTCGGTCGTCGATATACCCGCATCGGAGACTAAATAGGAGGTGTTGTAGGTGACGACAAGCGAGGTTGCTGTGATGAAGAAATAGAAGAACATCAGACCCACAATCACCCGACGATTAAGTCGTGTTTGACGTCGCTGTGCGCCATCATCTGGCTCGGGTACGGGAGGTGTATGACTAATCGCTGGTATGAGCAAAAGAGTTATTGCAGGAAGCAGATATACAGCAAAGGCAAAGTGCCACTCAACGTCAGCAAGATAACCTACAAGAGCCGTCGCCAATACCAACGTAAGATTGTTGATAGCCGAGCTTATACCGAGTTGATTTACACGCTTATCACCCGTAAAATAGTCTACTATAAGACCTGTAGAAAGCGGAATAATCATACCTGCACCAACACCCATGACACCACCCATAAATATCAACTCCCAAAGCTTGCGCGAAAGCATACATCCAATGCCCGCAACAAGAAATATAGAGGTACCAATAGCGAGCAGTTTCACCTTGTTGTGGCGCACCGACCAACGACCCGCAAGCAGCATAAATGGAATGATTAGCAACGACGGCAACGACTCGAGCATCTCGACCTCCAAGCGACTCGCCGTAGGGAATATTTTATCGAGGTCATCGAGTATCGGCGATATCGCCAAGCCAGGCAGGGATATAATTGCCGAAACTGACCATATTGCTACTACCACAACCAGTGGCAGCACACCTTTACCTGTGTTTACTTTCATAATGTTAGATATTTTTTCATACCACCAGCAATAGGCATACCACAATTATCACAATCGATATCAAAGCGAGGTAATAAGTCGAACGGGAGTTGCATTATAGCGAATTTAATACTATATTTGTGATAAAATAGACCACTAACAACAGTTACTAAATAGAAACATATTATCATATAAAACCTAAAAATTCAAACAGTTATGAAAAAATTTATTTTACTTTTCACTGCTGCTATACTGATGTCTGCAGTGACCGTTCAAGCACAACAAAAGGGTGACCTATTCATTGGAGGCAACCTCGGATTTACAATCTCCTCAACATCTATTGATGGTTACTCAGATACGGGTGTTGCACTAAGCCTCGCTCCCGAGGTTGGTTACTTCCCTATCAACAACCTCAAGATTGGCGGACAGATTAGCTACTCGCTATCGGATAGCACACATACGCTTATGATTATGCCAAGCATTGGTTACTATGTGCGTCTGTGCGATAATATTCACTATACCCCAACATTCAGCATCGGTTATGCCTACGCAAACAATTCAGAGTATGGCGTGTCGGGATTAGGCCTTCAACTCGACCTTTTTAGCGTAGAGTGCAAAGTCTACAAGCAATGCGCACTGTCAATCAACGCGCTATCGTTATCGTATGCATTATTGAGCAAGAATGGCATCAACGCCAACAATGTCACATTTGGTCTTAACCCAACCGTTGGCTTCCGCTACTATTTCTAAGCGCATCCTGCGACACGATAATTCGGGCTGTACATATTAAGTTGTACAGCTCTTATTATTTTGTTTCGAGCCTATAGCAGCGCTGAAGCAATCTACCCTATAAAAATAGGTACTCCTGCACGCTATCACGCCGAACGCATCTATAAACATTTATCGTTGAAAGTTTGGATTTTAATTTTTTATTTCATACCTTTGTTAGTTGGAAAAAGAATACTTAAAACTTTACTATAAATAAAATGAATAAGGATTTACAGATTTTTGATTTGATCGCCGAGGAGCGTTCACGTCAGACTAAAGGTATCGAGCTTATCGCATCGGAGAACTTCGTGAGCGACCAGGTGATGGCCGCAATGGGCTCGGTATGTACAAATAAGTATGCTGAGGGTTACCCTGCAGCACGCTACTATGGCGGTTGCGAGGTTGTTGATAAGATCGAGAATCTCGCTATCGAGCGCATCTGCAAGCTCTACGACGCAGAGTATGCTAACGTACAGCCTCACTCTGGCGCACAGGCTAACATGGCAGTATTCTTCGCATGTCTTAAGCCAGGCGATACATTCATGGGCCTCGACCTTTCGCACGGTGGTCACCTCTCACACGGTTCGCCAGTGAACATGTCGGGTATGTACTTCAACGCCGTAGGCTACAAGCTTAAGGAGGAGACAGGCAATATCGACTATGATGAGATGGAGGCACTCGCCTTGGAGCACAAGCCAAAGCTTATCATCGGTGGCGCTTCGGCATTCTCTCGCGAGTGGGACTACAAGCGCATGCGCGAGATCGCTGATAAGGTTGGCGCATTGTTGCTCGTGGATATGGCACACACAGCAGGTCTTATCGCTGCTGGTTTGTTGGACAACCCTGTGAAGTATGCACATATCGTAACATCTACAACTCACAAGACTCTTCGTGGTCCTCGTGGTGGTATCATTCTTATGGGTAAGGACTTCGACAACCCATGGGGCTACACTACTCCTAAGGGTGTTGTTAAGAAGATGTCTCAGATTCTCAACTCGGCAGTATTCCCTGGTATCCAGGGCGGTCCATTGGAGCATGTCATCGCAGCAAAGGCTGTTGCTTTCGGCGAGGCTCTCACTCCCGAGTATAAGGAGTACCAGAAGCAGGTTGTAAAGAACTCTCAGGCGTTGGCCGAGGCACTCACAAAGCGTGGTTATAAGATCGTATCGGGCGGTACGGACAACCACCTTATGCTCGTAGACCTCCGCACTAAGTTCCCTGAGCTTACAGGTAAGTTGGCGGAGAAGTGCTTGGTAGCTGCCGACATCACAACTAATAAGAACATGGTACCATTCGACTCACGTACTCCATTCACTACATCGGGCTTGCGCTTCGGTACTCCCGCAATCACAACACGTGGCGTCAAGGAGGATAAGATGGACTACATCGCTGAGCTTATCGACCGTGTACTCTCGGATCCCGAGAACGAGGAGAACATCGCAGCAGTTCGCAAGGATGTGAACGCTATGATGAACGAGTATCCTTTGTTCGCATGGTAGTATAGAGGCAGCCTTATAAGGTTACTTACACATAAAATCGCAGGGCTGTCCGCATTGGCAGCCCTTTTCATTGACAATAAGCTATGAAAGAGATTCTTGACTTCCTATCGGAGCTACATGACAACAACAACCGCGAGTGGTTCGAGGCAAATAAGGAGCGTTACCGCTGTGTGCTAAAGCAGCATCAGACAAACGTCGAGCGACTTATCGAGCTTATCACGGCGTTTGACACGAGCGTCGAGGGGCTGAAGGTTGCCGACTGCACCTACCGCATCTACCGCGATACGCGCTTTTCGAAGGATAAGACGCCATATAAGGACTTCTTTAGCGTTTTCGTAGCACGTGGTGGCAAGCGTAGCGGCTATGGTGGTTACTACCTCCATATTTCGCCTAAGGGCCACACCTGGGGCGAGGGGTCGTTTCTCGCTGCAGGCAATGTAGCTCCCGAGCCATACGTACTGCGCAGCCTCAGAGAGGAGATCGAGGATCACGCTGCGGAGCTGGTGGCCAATATTAAAAGTAGTGGCTTTGCACTAGACATGAGCAATGCCCTAAAGCGCACACCGCGAGACTTTAGCGTAGCACCCGAGTATGAATATCTCCTGCGCCAGCGCGAGCTATGCCTGAGCCTCTCGCTCGATAGCGAGTGGTTTATGCAGGAGGATTGGCTGGAGCGCACCGCGGAGCACTTCAAGAGGTGCAAACCATTCCTCGAGCAGATGAACCGCGCCATAGAGTACGCCTACGAGGAGTACAAATAAAGAATAATAGGCTGTCCTCACAAAGGACAGCCTATTATCTTATTTATTAGTAGCCTGCTTGCGCCAGCGCAGGTAGCCCGCAATGGCCAACGCGCAATAGAGCGTGTAGAGGCCTGCCGTAAGCGGAATACCTTTATATAGATATAGGCCGACGCTGATCATATCAACAACGAGCCACACCAACCACTGCTCAACCAACTTACGCGAGAGCATCCACATAGCCACAATACTGAGTGCTGTAGACATAGAATCGAGCAGCGGCACACGGCTATCGGTAAACTCCGTAAGGAGGTAAAATAACGCAACGTGCAGCACGGCATACGCCACGAAGAGCTTTGTATACCACCCTGCGGGAGTATGGCGGATTTGAAGCGACTCGCCATGCTTAGGTCTGCGACGCCACACGACAAGGCCATAGATACCCGCCAAGAGGTAGTACAGCTGCATTGCTGCATCGGCATATATACCATTAGTAAGATAGAGCACACCATGCACCAATGGCATAATTGCACCCACAACCCACAGCCATATATTTGCGCGATACTCAAGCCACAGATATAGTAGACCGAGTGTCGTGCCGATGATTTGTAGCGCCAAAGACCAATCCATAGGTTACATTTTTTAGAAATTTACAGTCACATTTGCCAAGCAGTGGATAGGCGCCTGTGGGAAGTAGTAGGCCTCGTCGTAACGCTCGCCATCCCACATATACGAATATCCATAACCATTCGACTCGTAGAGCGTCGAGAAGAGGTTGTAGATAGTCACACCAAAGCGCACCGCAGAGCCCTGCTTTGTAGTAAGATTATATCCCAAGTCGAGATTTGTGACACAATAAGCATCGAGCGACAAAGCCTCAACCTCGTTATTTGTAAAGTACTGCTTACCAACATACTGTGTAGTCCACACTGCACTAAATCCCTTGACGTGAAAATCTGCCGTAAAGCTACCCATAACCGATGGCGAGTAAGATATGGTCATATCGCCGAGGTTTTGTCCGTATGTGGGGCTATCGCGTAGCTCGTCTACATAATCTTTAATCTTATTCTGCGAGAGTGTAGCATTTGCCGAGAGCGTGAGCCACTTCGTAGTACGCCAAGAAGCCATAAGCTCCACGCCACGACGGTAGCTGCGATCGACATTCACGTTGAGAGCATCGTCGCCATCATTGACCATACCCGTAGCCACAAGCTGGTTGTGGTAGAGCATATAATATAGGTTGATACCAAGGCTCAGGCTAGGCGCTATATAGTTGTAACCAAGCTCGAAATCGAGGAGTCGCTCAGGCTCGGGATAGCTATCATCAGCAGCGAACATGTGACGATCAGTAAAGTCTGAGCGCGTAGGCTCACGATGAGCAACCGCAGCCGAGGCAAACACATTGTGACGATGATGTATATAGCTGATACCAAGACGTGGATTGAAGAAATTATACTCCTTATCTACATCTATCGGTTGCATCGTAACAGCCTCATCGCCCCAT
This sequence comes from Alistipes sp., assembly GCA_045659765.1. GTDB lineage: Bacteria > Bacteroidota > Bacteroidia > Bacteroidales > Rikenellaceae > Alistipes. The sequence goes on along the minus strand of JAZRCN010000035.1, from coordinate 54,886 downwards.
ATAGCGTTGTCATTAGTACCCCATGCCTTATAGTGTACATAGCGGTACTGCAAATCGCCAAAGAGGTGTAGTTCGTTATCCATCCAACCACGCAATACACACCAGTCGGCACGCGCGAAGATATTGCCGTCGTGCTTCGCCACATCGTTGTCGTACCAGCGACCCGCAAGTGAAGAGTCTTCAAGACCATCTACCCACTTCAATTCGCCCCAGTGTGGACATGTGTAGTAGCTATACGAACCTCCAAACGTAAGGTCGAGGTTGCGTGTGTTGTAGTTAGCAGCCACATTTGCACCACCGAGGTGGTTGTACATCAGCTTGCTACGTATCAAGTCGGCCTGCTCTACATCGGTCTTAAGGTTTGTATAGCCCGCCAACCACGCATCATCCTTATACTGGTTGTAGTAGCCATAGCCGTAGGTATAGAAGAGCGTAGCGTTAAGCTGCCAACGCTTATCGAAACGATGGTTCAGTACAAGCTGATTATTGATTTGCAAGTAGTTATCAGTCTCGTCATCGTAATAATCCACATGTGTACCATCGGCCAGAACGTATGGACCATCCGATGTTTCGTACTGTCCCGAGGTGTGGTAGCGACGACCATAGAGAGCCATCTCCTCGCGCGACACGCCGTTGTAGGTTAGATAGGTCTTGGCAATACCGCCATACGACAGAAGTTTTAGCTTGGTCTTATCGCCATAGTAGCCCACCTGTGCCATGTAACTCTTCAGGTCGGTAGAACCTCGCTCTATATAGCCATCCGAGCCGATATGCGTAACACGCGCATCGACAACCCAATGGTCAGCCATAAGTCCCGAGGATAGTTGCAACGCCTGTTTATTGGTGTTGTACGAGCCGTAGCTAAGCGATGCCGAGCCACCAAAGTTGGGTTTAAGAGCATCCGTTGTCATCGACACTGCACCACCAAAGGCACCAGCACCATTGGTCGAAACACCAGCACCGCGCTGCACCTGCATCGCACCAACAGACGATATAAGATCGGGCGTGTCGTACCAATATACCGAATGCGAATCGGGATTATTGAGCGATACACCATTGACTGTCACGTTGATACGTGTGGCATCCGTACCACGCAAACGGATAGATGTAGCTCCAATACCGATACCTGTCTCGTTGGTTGCAATCATCGAGGGCGTAAGAGCGAGTGCCGTAGGGATGTCCGTGCCGTAGCTACTACGCACAATAGCCTCACGCGTCAGATTTTCGTGAGCCACGGGCGTTGTTCGCTTTGCATTTGTTGTGATTACCTCGACCACGTCCATTTCGTAGACACGCGTGGTGTCGAGAAGTTTGTAATCAGGCTCTGTGGCCTGCACCCCTGCAGAGAGAATACACAGCAGGGCTAAAAAACAAAAAATCCTTTTCATACTTTTAATAATTTAAGTTGAAAAGGGGTTTTATTAAAGTTGGTCTATGCTGCTCCTTGCCACGTGTCAAAGAGACTTTTCCCAATCTTTATGAGATATTCCAATCCCGGTCTCAGCATTACCCGTATCCGGTACAATGGGTTTAATCTCAGCCTCGCCGTCTACCCTGCTACACACCGTACGCTTGTGCCACAAAGTTAGCCGACTTAGCACCCCTAAGTTGCCACAAAGGTAAAACATTTTTGTTGTTTTGCAAAACGATTCGCACTTAATTTATCACAACACTCACTCATTCACTATTTTATAGCTACCTACAATTAAAACTTTAGAAACCAAAGTAGCAGTTGATATATGCCGAGCAAGCATTTTTTGCGCCATCAGCCTTTGGCATACTCATTCTAAAGTTTGGCGCAATCTTCACGTACTTGCCCAACTTGAACTGCGCACCGAGGATTGCTGCTCGCTCGTCCTTGGCGATATTCCAATCGTTATTCGAGTATAGGTCATCGAAACGGGCATAGAGTTCTGCATATTTTGCAACCTTAACCGAGCCGAATACCGAGTAACCGAATTGGTCGTTGTCCTCTGTGTAGGATGCGTTGAACATCTGGTTATATTCTGCACCAATTGTAAAGGTCTTATTCTTATAACCAGCGAATGCCGCCATATTTACACTATTTGCCTTACCCTCTACGCCACTCTCGTTCAAACTACCATACAAGCGAATCTGGAAACCCTTAACGGGTGTAAGCGTAACACCAAGACCATAGTTAAGACCATCGTTTACCTGAACTTTTTTGTAGCCCTCACCATTTACGATGATTGCATCGGCTGATACCCAATCTGCAAACTTATAAGCTACCGATATACCCAAGTCGGCACTATTACCGAATTTATACTGGTCCTGGAACGACTTCATAATGTAACGGTAGCCCCAGAACTTTTCCTGAAAGTTGAACTGCGTAGTTGAGATAAGACCACCATTAAGGGTAAAGTTGCCCCTCTTCCACGATACCATAGCGTTCTTAATATAGGCAATGCGGTGGTAGTCATCTACGCTCTTTGACTTACCAATATCCATTACAGCCTTTGCAGTCAGCTCATTTGTAAGCCTATATTCATAACCTAAATAACTGCGATCCAGCTCAAAACCTCTATCATCTTTCTGCGAACCAAACCCTGCGTGGAAGTTGCCAAAAACCTGAATAATAGCCGTACCCCTTGGTTCTTTCATTGCGTCATCTTGCGCCTGTGCATCGATAAATATACAAGCTAAAAGAGCTACTAAAAATACCTTTCTCATTACATTCTCTCCATTTAAATTTTACGCTGCAAAGGTATCCTTTGAAGATTACATAGCTATTACAAAATTGTGTGAGTTCAGTTAAATCTGCATATATCAAATTATTCTTGGCCATTTATGCCATTATTTCAACTGTTTTTAGTATCTTTGTCCGATACTATGGCTATAAGTAGCAGATTCTAACTAAAACATAAATATACAATGAGACGAATTATTGCTCCATCGGTACTTTCTGCCGACTTCGGAAACCTCGAACGCGACATCAAGATGCTCGACCGCTCACAGGCCGAGTGGGTACACATCGACGTTATGGATGGTGTATTTGTACCTAACATCTCTTTCGGCTTCCCATTGATGAAGCCTATGCGCAAGGCTACTAACAAGGTGTTGGACGTTCACCTCATGATCGTAGCTCCCGAGAAGTATGTCACACGCTTCGTGGAGGCTGGTGCTGACTACGTTACGTTCCACTACGAGGCTACCGAAAATATCGAGGAGTGCATCAATCTCATCCGCGAGGCTGGTGCTAAGGTGGGTATCTCTATTAAGCCTGGCACATCGCCCGAGGTACTCGACGAGCTTCTTCCAAAGTTGGATATGGTATTGGTGATGAGCGTAGAGCCTGGCTTCGGCGGTCAGAAGTTTATGCCTTCGTCAATCGAGAAGTGCGAGTATCTCACACGCAAGAAGCAGGAGTTGGGTCTTAATGACCTTATCATCGAGGTAGATGGTGGCATCTCAGCCTCTAACTCACGTCTTTTGTTCGACGCAGGTGCCGAGGCATTGGTTGCAGGAAGCTCTGTATTTGGTGCCGAGAGCCCCGAGCAGGCTATTATCGACATGCTTAATTCGTAGCAGATGATATCGCTTGACAACATCAGCATAAGCTACGGCGGTTGGACTCTTTTTGACGGCATCTCGTTCCTCATCAACCCTAAGGACCGTATCGGTCTTGTGGGTAAGAATGGAGCGGGTAAGACCACCCTACTGCGCGTAATCACCAAGGAGCAGCAACCTACCGAAGGTACAGTAACCATCAATGGCGAATGTAGCTTAGGCTACCTTCCTCAGCAGATGCGCGTAGCCGACACGACGACGCTTGTTGCCGAGACTGCTAAGGCCTTCAGCGAGGTATTACGCATAGAGGCCGACATCGAGCGACTGACAAACGAGATCGCAGCACGCGACGACTATGAGTCGGCCGAGTATGAGGCGTTGCTACATCGTCTCAACGACGCCAACGACCGCTACCACATCTTGGGTGGCGATACACGCGATGCCGACATCGAGCGCACGTTGCTCGGTTTGGGTTTCAAGCGTTCGGACTTCGGTCGTGCGACACGCGAATTCTCGGGTGGTTGGCGTATGCGTATCGAGCTTGCTAAGCTGTTGTTGCAGCGTCCCTCACTACTACTTTTGGATGAGCCTACCAACCACCTCGACATCGAGAGTATACAGTGGTTGGAGGATTATCTGAAGAACTATAGCGGTGCTGTACTTCTTATCTCGCATGACCGCGCATTCTTGGATAACGTAACCACACGTACCATCGAGCTATCGTTGGGCAAGGCCTACGACTACAAGGTACCCTACTCGAAATATGTGGTACTACGTGCCGAGCGTCGTGCGCAGCAACAGGCAGCATACGAGAACCAACAGAAGCTAATCGAGAAGACTGAGGAGTTTATCGAAAAGTTCCGTTACAAGCCCACAAAGAGTAACCAGGTGCAGTCACGCATCAAGCAACTCGAAAAGATTGAACGTATCGAGGTAGACGAAGAAGACTTGTCACGCCTCAATATCAAATTCCCCCCTGCACCACGTTCGGGCGACATCGTAGCCAACGTTAAGGGTGTGGGTAAGGCTTTTGGCGAGAAACGCATATTCTCGGGTGCGGAGTTCACTATCGAGCGCGGACAGAAGATCGCGTTGGTGGGTCGCAATGGCGAGGGTAAGACCACCTTTGCACGTATGCTCATCGGCGAGTTGGAGAAGAGCGAAGGCGAGATTCGCATCGGTGCAAATGTAAATATTGGCTACTATGCACAAAATCAGGATGACCTGATGGATGGCGAGTTTACGGTATTCGATACTCTTGATCGTGTAGCTGTTGGCGACATCCGCACACGTCTGCGCGATATTCTCGGAGCATTCCTTTTCCGTGGTGAGGATATCGACAAGAAAGTAAAGGTATTGTCGGGAGGTGAGCGTTCACGTCTTGCGATGGCGCGCCTTATGCTTGAACCATACAATCTATTGGTACTCGACGAGCCTACAAACCATATGGACATGCGCTCCAAAGATATACTTAAGAGTGCACTACAGAAGTTCGATGGTACGGTTGTCGTAGTGTCGCACGACCGCGAATTTTTGGATGGTCTTGTAGATCGCATCTACGAGTTTCGTGATGGTGGCGTGAAGGAGTATTTGGGAGGCATCTGGTACTTCTTAGAGAAGCGCAAAATTGAGTCGCTTGCCGAGATTGAGCGCCACGACAAACCCGCAACTTCGACAGATAAGAGCACCTCTGCGAACAATGCAGGTAAGCTATCCTACGAGCAGAAGAAGGAGCAAGAGAAGCTCGTGCGTAAGCTACGCAAGGCTGTAGAGAGCATTGAGGAGGAGTTGGCAAAGGTCGAGAAGCAGATTGCCGAGTATGACAATCGTTTCGCAACAGCTACAGAGTACAACGCCGAGGAGTATGCGAAGTATAACGCCCTCAAAGAGGAGTACGACCGCTTGATGCACGAGTGGGAGAAGGCCTCGTACGAATTGGAAATAACTGAACAAAACTAAGAATATGGAGAATATTATCTTTGGTATCCGCCCCGTGGCCGAGGCTGTCGAGGCACGCAAGCAGATAGAGCGCATCTACATCCGTAAGGGTGCTGAGGGTCAGCTCATGGGCGACTTGAAGGATCTTCTTACACGCCACCACCTACATTGGCAGGAGGTACCCGTGGAGAGGCTCAACCGTCTCACAAAGGGCAACCACCAGGGTGTAGTAGCCCAGATGGCAGCTATCGAGTATGTCGAGCTCAACGATATTTTGGAGCGCGTACCCGAGGATGAGACACCACTCATCGTAGTATTTGATGGCGTTACCGATGTGCGCAACTTCGGAGGCATTGCCCGCTCGGCAGAGTGTGCTGGAGCTCACGGTCTTATCACTCCATTGAAGAACTCTGCACCTGTGAATGGTGATGCTATACGCTCGTCGGCAGGTGCTCTGCATAGCATCCCCGTATGCCGTGTAGGCTCTATTCGCAATACGCTTAAGACGTTGCAGGCTGAGGGCTTCCAGATTGTTGCAGCTACGGAGAAGAGCCGCAAGCTCCTCTACGATGCCGACCTTCGCAAGCCTACAGCTATTGTGATGGGTGCCGAGGATAAGGGTATCTCAAAGGAGGTATTGAAGCTCTGCGACGAGCAGCTTGCTATTCCGCTTATCGGACACACCGAGTCGTTGAACGTGGCTGCGGCTGCGGCTATCATGCTCTTCGAGGTTGTACGTCAGCGCATTGGCGAGGCTGAGTAGTAGGCTGATGGCTAAGGTTACGCACCCCGAACTGGGTATTATCGAGTGTGTACGCTCGCTACGCTCACGCTCCATACGTCTGAGCATGCGTCGCGACATGACACTGCGCCTTAGTTACCCACTATTCTGCTCACAGCGCGAGGCTATAGCCTTTGCCGAGAGTCGCAGGGAGTGGATAGAACTTACGCGCAAGCGTATCTCAGAAAGGGTTAGTAGCCATCCGACAATATCACAAGAGGAGGTTATCGCACTTCGCAAGGAGGCACGCAAAGATCTACCAGAGCGTGTTGTACGACTTGCCACAGAGTATGGGTTTCGATATAGCTCGCTACGTATCAGTTCGGCGCGTACTCGCTGGGGGTCGTGTAGCGCACGCAACGGCATATCGCTATCAATATTTGTAATGACTCTCCCCGAGCATCTGCGCGACTTTATCATCCTCCACGAGCTATGTCATACTCGCCACCACAACCACTCCGAGGCGTTTCATACGCTCCTCAATAGTTGTGTTGCTGGTCGCGAGAGGGAGCTAAACGGCGAACTGAGAAGATGGCCGATACCTAATATTGAATAAATAAACTAACTAACAACGAATAACTATGAAACGATTTTTTATTTTTCTACTTGCGCTGACAGCCTCTACTGCTGTATTTGCGCAGCAGGATAAGGGTGGCATCACCGAGGCTATGATGGAGCAGATTCGCACAGGATATACTGCATCATCGGCAGATAAGGCTGCACGTAACGCCTTAGCATCTACGTCTATCAATACATTGGCGATGAATGGCGAGAACCTCGCAATGATCGACACTCACTTTTCACACCGTGTACGCACTAAGGGTATTACAGATCAGCACCAGTCGGGTCGTTGCTGGCTCTTTACGGGTCTTAATGTACTTCGTGCTAAGATGATCGACGATTTGGAGCTCCCAGAATTGACATTCTCACAGAACTACTTGTTCTTCTACGACCAGTTGGAGAAGTGTAACCTCTTCCTCCAGGCAGTAATCGACACCCGCGACCTTCCTATGGAGGATCGCCAGGTTGAGTGGTTGTTCAAAAATCCACTAAACGATGGTGGTCAGTTCACTGGCGTATCTAACCTCATTATGAAGTATGGTGTAGTACCCTCAGAGGTTATGCCCGAGAATTATCAGAGTAACAACACTGGCAAGATGGGTGATCTGCTCAAGCTAAAGCTCCGCGAGTTTGGTCTACAGCTGCGTGAGCAGAAGGATCGTCGCTCAACAGTAGCTCTCAAGACCGAGATGCTCACCGAGATATACTCTATCTTGGCACGCTGCTTGGGCGTTCCTCCAACGGAGTTCGATTGGACACGCAAGGATAAGGAGGGTAAGCCCGTGGAGGTTAAGCACTACACTCCTAAGTCGTTCTACAAGGAGTTCTTTGGCGATATCGACTTGGAGAATGACTTTGTAATGGTTATGAACGACCCAACACGCGAATATTACAAGGTGTACGAGATCGAGTACGATCGCCACGTATATGATGGTGACAACTGGGTATATCTCAACTTGCCTATCGAGGAGGTTGAGGCCTTGGCTATCGCATCGCTCAAGGACAATACCGCGATGTACTTCTCATGCGATGTGGGTAAGTTCCTCGACAGCAAGCGCGGCATGCTCGATGTGAACAACTACGACTACGAGTCGCTAATGGGCGTGGAGTTCCCGATGAACAAGGAGCAGCGAGTACGCACCTTCGCAAGTGGATCATCACACGCCATGACCCTCATCGCTGTAGACCTCGACGAGGAGGGCAACGCTAAGAAGTGGATGGTGGAGAACAGCTGGGGCCCAGCATCTGGCTGGCAGGGTAACCTCATCATGACTGACGAGTGGTTTGAGGAGTATATGTTCCGTGTTGTGGTAAACAAGAAGTACTTCCCCGAGGCAACACTCAAGCTCTTGGAGCAGAAGGCAGTAATGCTTCCTTCGTGGGATCCTATGTTTGCTCCCGAAATGTAATAGGCCATGGCTCAGGAGATAGAGCGTAAGTTTTTGGTTGCGGGCGAGTTCATCGAACTTGCCCGCAGCTCTATGCACATGGTACAGGGATATATCGCCACGGGACACCGCACCGTAAGAGTACGCATTGGTGACAATCGCGCATGGCTCACGATAAAGGGTCCGTCGATAGATGGCGGTCTATCGCGCTTCGAGTGGGAGAAAGAGATAGAGGCTGCGGAGGCCTTCGAACTGCTTAGACTACGCGAAGGCGCAGCCATAGAGAAGCGTCGTTACTTTATCGACTACGAGGGACACACCTTCGAGGTAGATGTTTTCGAGGGGGAGAACGCAGGTTTGGTAATGGCCGAGGTGGAGCTTCGTAGTACCGACGAGAAGTTTGCCCGACCCGAGTGGCTCGGTAAGGAGGTAACGGGTATACGTCGCTATTACAACTCTCACCTACGCGCGCATCCCTACTCTCAATGGAGCGATGAGGAGCGCGCAGGGTTATAGTGAGCAGATTATAACAAAGAAAGAGAGTAGATAGACTATCGATTTACTAAAATCGAAGAGTTCTATCTACTCTTTTCATCTCTACTTGTGCGAGCTATGCAAACACTACTTCATCGACCTTAATATCGTGAGGGTCAGATGGTAGCTCTTCAAAAATTTGGCAACGATAGGCTACGCCTGTCTTATGCGCTCTGAAGCCCTCAAGCGACATATACTTATCATAAAATCCGCCACCGCGACCAAGACGAACACCCGATAGAGTAAAGGCTCGGGCAGGGACGATAATAAGGTCGATATCCTCGGCAGGACACTCCACGTCACCCATAGGCTCTTCTATGCCTTGATAGCCCGATTGCAGAGCCTCAGGGGCGTAGTCGTAGAAGCGCATAACATCGCCCTCAACCCTCGGTAGCACCACCCTACGCCCAGTAGCATGCCAGCGGGCGATAACCTCGGCTGTTGGCACCTCATCGGGGAGAGCAGCATATAAAGCTATGCAACGTGCAGCGATAAAAGCCTCGAGCATCTCCACCCTTTCAAACACCTCGCATGATACTACCCTCTTCTGCACGTCGTCAAGCTGCTTAATGCAACTACGCACCTCACGACGTATCTCTTGTTTTATGGTTTTACTATCCATCTGTTGTTATGTATCGTTAGCTTTTCGGTTGAATTTACATTTGCAAGTTACGAAGTTTTCTTGAATTTTGCAAACCCACGTAAGAAGTCGCAGTAAAAACGAAGTGTAACCACTGCGAAATTAGATAAATATCGACAATTAGGGTAAAAAAGAGAGTTTTGGGTATTGTTATTTTATAAACAATTCTTATCTTTGCAGTAATAATCGAGGCTGTACTAATAGCTACAGCCATGCGTAGAGTATAATACGAAAACTTAACTATTTACAAATCATACTTAAATTTTTACACTATGAGCTGTTTTTTAACTAATTCATCTCTGGGAAAGAAGCTTGTGATGAGCGTTACAGGATGCTTCCTTGTGCTCTTCATCCTTTTCCACATGTCAATGAACCTTACGGTACTTTTCAGCCGTGAGGCGTACAACATGGTTTGCGAGTTCCTCGGTGCTAACTGGTATGCACTCGCAGCTACTGTAGTTTTGGCTGGCGGTGTAGCAGTACACTTCCTCTATGCCTTCATCCTTACTCTCGACAACTACCGCGCACGTGGTAAGCAGCGCTATGCTGTGACTGTTCAGGAGAAGGGCGTATCTTGGGCTTCGAAGAATATGCTCGTATTGGGCATCATCGTAGTTCTCGGTCTTGCTCTCCACCTTGTACACTTCTGGTCAAAGATGCAGCTTGTTGAGGTTCTTCACTCACAGTTCGCTATGGGTACAGATGCTAACGGTGCAGTACTCACATTCCACCCCGCTAACGGTGCATTGCTCATGGCATTCACTTTCTCTAAGTGGTACAACGTAGTTCTCTACCTTGTATGGTTTGCCGCTTTGTGGTTCCACCTCACACACGGTGTATGGTCTATGTTCCAGACCGCAGGTTTTGCTAACGACACATGGTATCCACGTCTCAAGTGCGCTGCTAACGTTGTTGCAACCCTCATCTTCCTCGGCTTCGCTGTTGTAGCAGTTGTTTGCTACCTCAAGAGCGGCGACTTCATCGCTGAGATGGTTAACTGGACACCCGGTTTGTAATCAGACATTAACTCGACAAACAATAAAAACTATATATTATGGCTTATAAATTAGATGCAAAAACCCCCGCTGGTGAGTTGGCTCAGAAGTGGAGCAATCACAAGGCGGCTATCAAGGTCGTGAGCCCTGCTAATAAGCGTAAGTTGGATATCATCGTTGTAGGTACCGGTCTTGGTGGTGCTTCTGCAGCTGCTTCACTCGGTGAGTTGGGCTACAACGTAAAGATTTTCTGCATCTCGGATTCACCTCGTCGTGCTCACTCTATCGCAGCACAGGGTGGTATCAACGCAGCAAAGAACTATCAGAACGACAACGACTCTGTATATCGTCTATTCTACGATACTATCAAGGGTGGTGACTATCGTGCACGCGAGGCTAACGTATATCGTCTTGCTGAGGTATCTAACCTCATCATCGACCAGTGCGTAGCTCAGGGTGTACCTTTCGCACGTGAGTACGGCGGTCTTTTGGCTAACCGTTCATTCGGTGGTGCTCAGGTATCACGTACATTCTATGCTCGTGGTCAGACCGGTCAGCAGCTTCTTCTCGGTGCTTATGCAGCATTGAACAAGGAGATCGCAGCAGGTAGCGTTAAGTCATACCCACGTCACGAGATGTTGGACGTTGTTATCGAGAATGGCGAGGCTTGCGGTATCATCGCACGTAATCTCGTAACTGGTGAGACCGAGCGTCACGGTGCACACGCAGTAGTTATCGCTACTGGTGGTTATGGTAACGTATTCTTCCTCTCTACCAACGCTATGGCATCTAACGGCTCGGCAGCGTTCCAGTGCTACCGTAAGGGCGCAGGTTTCGCTAACCCTTGCTTCACACAGATTCACCCTACATGTATCCCCGTACACGGTACTCAGCAGTCTAAGCTTACGCTTATGTCTGAGTCATTGCGTAACGACGGTCGTATCTGGGTTCCTAAGAAGATGGAGGATGTCGAGGCTATCCGTAAGGGTACTAAGAAGCCATCTGATATCGCTGAGGGCGACCGCGACTACTACTTGGAGCGTCGTTATCCTGCGTTCGGTAACCTCGTACCTCGTGACGTTGCATCGCGCGCTGCTAAGGAGCGTTGCGACGCTGGCTATGGTGTAAACGAGACCGGTTTGGCAGTATTCCTCGACTTCAAGACAGCTATCGAGCGTTTGGGTAAGGATATCATCAAGCAGCGTTATGGCAACCTCTTCGATATGTACGAGGAGATCACCGACGTAAGCCCATATGAGCAGCCTATGCAGATCTTCCCCGCAGTTCACTACACAATGGGTGGTATCTGGGTTGACTACAACCTTATGACTACTATCCCTGGCTTGTACGCTATCGGTGAGGCTAACTTCTCGGATCACGGTGCTAACCGTCTTGGTGCTTCAGCTCTTATGCAGGGCTTGGCTGATGGTTACTTCGTACTTCCTTACACTATCGGTGACTACCTCGCTAAGAAGATTCAGGCACCTAAGGTTAAGACCGACACAGCAGCCTTCGTCGAGGCTGAGGCAGGCGTTCGCGCACGTATCGAGCGTTTGTTCGCTATCAAGGGTAACCAGTCTGTAGACGACATCCACAAGCCTCTGGGTCTTATCATGTGGGTCAACGTAGGTATGGCACGTACTAAGGTGTCTTTGGAGGAGGCTATTGTTGAGATTCAGGCACTTCGCAAGGAGTTCTACCAGGATCTTAAGCTTGTTGGTGACAACGAGTCATTCAACGTTGAGTTGGAGAAGGCACTCCGTTTGGAGGACTTCCTTGAGCTCGGTGAGCTTATGGCACGCGACGCCCTCAACCGTGAGGAGTCTTGCGGTGGTCACTTCCGCTCAGAGCACCAGACAGAGGATGGCGAGGCATTGCGTCACGATGATAAGTTTGCTTATGCCGCTGTTTGGGAGTACAAGGGTATGGACAATGTTCCCGAGATGACTATCGAGCAGCTCGACTACGAGTTCGTACACCGTGCACAGCGTAACTACAAGGACTAATAACTTTTTGACGTAACACTTTAATAAAAACCGAATTATGAATTTTACATTAAAGATATGGCGTCAAAGAGACGCTAAGTCACAGGGTGCATTCGAGACCTACAAGGTTACGGATATCTCTGCTGACACATCGTTCCTCGAGATGATGGACATCTTGAACAACAACCTTATCCACGAGGGTAAGGAGCCCGTAGCATTTGACCATGACTGCCGCGAGGGTATCTGCGGTATGTGCTCTATGCACATCAACGGCCACGCTCACGGTCCTTCACAGGCTGTTACTACTTGCCAGATGTACATGCGTAAGTTCAAGGATGGTTCTACAATCACTATCGAGCCATGGCGTTCGGCTGCATTCCCCGTTATCCGCGACCTCGTAGTAGATCGTGGTGCATACGATAAGATTTTGCAGGCAGGTGGTTTCATCTCTGTACGTACTAACTCAGTACCCGATGGTAACGCAATTCCTATTCCTAAGGCAGATGCTGACGAGTCTATGGACGCAGCAGCTTGCGTTGGTTGTGGTGCTTGTGCAGCGACATGTAAGAACGGTTCTGCAATGTTGTTCGTTGCAGCTCGTGTATCGTCACTTGCTAAGTTGCCTCAGGGCCGCGTAGAGGGTGCACGTCGTGCTAAGGCGATGGTTGCTAAGATGGACGAGCTTGGCTTCGGTAACTGTACTAACACAGGTGCTTGCCAGGCACAGTGTCCTAAGTCTATCTCTATCGCACACATCGCTCGCCTCAACCGCGAGTTCTTGGCTGCGAAGTTGAAGGACTAATCTCTAAGTAGATAATATTCAAGGAGGTCACCCTAATCTACGGGTGGCCTCCTTGTTGTTTTGGAGTGTTTATCTAAATATAAGGTATATCCGAGATTAATATATTGTGGATATAGGATCATTGTTTTGCACAAGTCAAAAAGAATTTATATTTTTGCAGGGAAGAATCAATTGAACACACAATATTATGCAACGTCTTATATTACTACTAATTACGGCTTTAACATTCGTAGCGTGTACCAAAAACGAGGTGGGAGAGCATTCGAACAACCGTGGCAATCTTCCCGAGAAGATAACAGTATGCTTTGAAGATAGCAGCGACACTCGTATACAGCTCAACAACTCACTCAAAACAGTATGGAATGCAGGCGATGAGGTGTCACTCTTCTACCGTTCGTACAACAACATGAAGTGGGCCTTCCAGGGCAAGGATGGCGACCGCACGGGAGAGATTAAGCACGTAGAGGGCGAAAGTGGTGAACAGACTATGGATAAGAGCATTATCGTCTATCCATATAACGCTAATTACCGAATTGATCTCGAGGATGGATGTGTCGAGGCTTCGCTTCCTGCCACACAATACTACAAGAAGGATAGCTATGGTGAGAATGGCAATATTATGGTTGCAAAGAGCTCATTCACGCAGTTTGTTTTGCGCAGCGTTGTTGGTTGGCTGCGCTTCGAACTTGCAGGCAATGGCAAGACGGTAAAGAGTATCAAAGTGCGAGGCAATAAGGGCGAGCAGGTTGCCGGTCTTGTATATATCAACGCCTCGGATGCTTCTATTGTATTGGCTTCGGGAGGTGGTATATCTGATGGTGATGGCGAAGTGGGTGGTAATATCAACTTCAACGACTCTGTAGCTACTGAGGTAACGCTCGATTGTGGCAATGGCGTAGCTCTCAACTCGGAAAAGACCTTGTTCTATGTAGCTCTTCCCCCACAGGAGTATAAGTCGGGCATCAGTATAGATGTCGTCTTTAGTGACGACTCGACTCTTTATCATAGTGTCAATTACTTTGCTCTCGAACGTAACCATATAGTTCCTATTGCGCTTATTGAGGAGGAAGAGGGTGAGCCTTGGGGTGTTGTTGGTTCGTTCTGCAATTGGGATTCTCCAGATATCAAGATGACATATCTCTCAAGCAAGAATATGCACGTCGCCTATGGTGTAGAGCTCAAGGCCTATGAGGAGTTTAAGGTGCGTATGAATGAGGATTGGACTGAGAATTTTGGTGCTACAAATGGTAATGAGCAATTGGAAGTAAATGAATCATCAGCACTTAAGTCCTATGGTCCCAACTTTATCGTTCCCAAGGATGGCATCTATGACATCTATATCGATTGGGGTAAAATGTGCTTGTGGTTTATGGCTTCGGGCACTGCACCTTGGGATGAACCAAGTTCTGACGATACATCCTATGATAACATGTATGAGACGTGGTATCACGAGGATTTAGCAACAGTTTTCGACTTAGAGGCTCTTCCCGAGATACGTGTCGATGTGTCGTTAGAGGAGTGGAACCGTCTACTAAGCCTCTATGATAATAACCCAGGCACTGCCGAGTATATACATTGTGATGTAGAATATAGCTCGAAGGGCGAGAGCTACAACTTCGAGGATGCAGCCATCCGTCTGAGGGGTAATACCTCGCGTCGCCGCCCTGAGGGTAATAGTGGCGAGATGCACAAAAAGGATAATACCGATTGGCACCACTGCCACTTTATGATTAACTTGCGAAAGTATCAGAAGGACGATGCACACGAGTTGCACAACCTTCGCAAGCTCCACCTCAAGTGGTTTAAGGATGATAGCAACTACTGCCGTGAGCTCTATTGCTACGACCTTATGCGTCGTTATGGCATTTGGACTGCATGTTATAGCTCCTATTGTCGTCTATGGATACATGTCGAGGGTGATAGTCAGCCAGCCTACTATGGTGTCTATTCAATGCTCGAGCCGATAGATGATAAGTTTGTGAAGCGTCGCGAGGATCTATTCGACGGCAAGGATGGTAACTTATGGAAGTGCCGTTGGGGTGCTACACTCAATTACAACGATATACATAGTGCATGGATGGGCTACGACGACGATTCGGGCAACGATTATGCCTATGAGTTCAAGGGTGATGAGGAGGATTTCGATGCTGCGCGTAGCCAGCTTATCGAGTTCTCGCGCAATGTCACACAACTCGAGGGCGAGGAGTTCCGCACGTGGATAGAGTCGGTATGCGATGTTGAGTTCCTATTGCGCACCTATGCCGCAAACGTCGCTGTGGGCATGTGGGATGACTATTGGAACAACTGTAACAACTTCTACATGTACTTCAACACCACGGATAGTAGCAACTATAAGTTCTTCTTCTTACCCTACGACTACGACAATACGCTCGGCACATCGTTGCAATGTGGCGTGCAGAGCGATTCGGGTCGTCAGTCACCTTTGGAGTGGGGTGATACGTCGAAGAATCCGCTTATTGGCAAGCTACTCGCTTTCGACGACTTTAAGGCCATGTATATCAAAGCTCTTAAAGTGATATGCAGCAAGAATAACGATCTGTTGTACTACAGCGCCTCGATATCGCGTATCGAGAAGTGGCATAGACTCATTAGCGACTATATCGTAAACGACACCGACGAAGATTGTGTGATTAAGGATCGCCCTGCATCATGGGGTAACCATGGCGAGTATAGATTGTTAGATACAGGCTCGGACGTAAACTTCTTCCGTGTAAAGGAGGCATCTATCGAGCAGCTTTAAAGTGCCCTTTTATTTATAAAACGACAAGTAGGTCGCTCCGACGGAGCGACCTACTTATCGTTTAGTGTAATGGATAATAATGCCTCTATGATATTCTTAGGACTCTATGTAATTACTACATTAAAAATACTCCTCGCGATAGCAATAGCCATTTCGCAGCGCCTCGAACTTATCGGGTGAGGATTTGAGTACGGCTGTTTCGGCCTCAAGGTTACAATAATTTCTGATAGTTGAGCACATCTCCTCCCACCCTATCTCGCGCGGTATGGTAGGTGTAATATCGGCAGGATACCAGCCACCCAGGCGGAAGCCAAACATCGAAGCGAGCGCACGTACAACCATCGCCGTAGCATTAGCCTTACCCTGTAGCGAATAACCTGCGATGTGTGGCGTGGCAATAATAGCCCCGTCGAAAATGTCTTGTGGTATATCTGGCTCACCTTCCCAAACATCGTAGTAGTAATCGTGGCCGCTCGTTGCCACAGCTCTATTATCAACCACCTCGCCACGTGAAGCGTTGATAATCACCGCATTCGGTTTTAGCATACGAAGTTCGTTCGTTCCAAGCATATGGCGCGTAGTAGCATCCAGCGGAGTGTGAAACGTGAGAATATCGCACTCTCTGAGCAACTCTTCGTACTCTCTGAAATCTTCCTCCTCCTCGCGCTTTGCACGAGGTGGATCGCACCTCAGAACCTTAAATCCCCACGCATCGGCATAGTGAGCCACAAGCGAGCCCACGTTGCCGACACCGACAACGCCAAGTTTGAGCATCTCGGGACCACAGCCTCGACGCATGGTGATATGGTGCAATACAGCCGCCACCCACTGCAATACACCGCGAGCATTACACCCTGCGGCATTTGCGACTATGATACCACGCTTGAAGCAGTATGCCGTGTCGATATGGTCTGTACCTATAGTTGCCGTCGCGATAAAGCGCACGTGCGAATCCTTAAGCAGATTCTCGTCACAACGAGTGCGAGTGCGCACGATTAGTGCATCGCAATCGGCAACAGCCTCACTATCTATATCACGGCCTGCGAGGTACACCACCTCGGCGTAAGGCTCAAAAAGACCCTGAATAAAGGGTATGTCACGATCGATAATGATTTTCATATCTTGGCTCAAATTTGGATGTTACGATATAAAAGTAAACAAAGATAGTGTTTTTTCTCAAAAAAGTTACTATCTTTGTATGTTATTTTTGTGCTCATAAAACAAGTTACGAGAATATGAATAATATCGAGTTTGATCCCAATAGCATCGCTCCCGATAATGGCAACTACTTTGGTATGCCATGCACACCCGAAGAGGCAGCCTTGGTGCTCATCTCGGCACCGTGGGACATCACCGTATCGCTACGTAGTGGCAGCTCGTATGCTCCCGATGCAATCATCGAAGCATCGCGTAATATAGACCTCCATGAACCTATGTCGCCAGGATCGTGGCGCAAGGGTATCGCAACATTGCCAATAGACTACTCCATCCAGGATCTTTCACACCGTCTGCGCAGCGATGCCGAACGTGTGGTGAAGGCTGGCGAGGAGTTTGGCGTGTCGATTCTCAACAACATCATGCACGAGCGTCGTCTACGCCGTGTGAATGATGGTTCGGAGGCTGTGAATGCAACAATATACAACGAAGCAGCAAAGTGGTATGCACAGAATAAGATCGTAGGTCTTGTTGGTGGTGATCAATCTACAGCCTATGGCGCAATACGTGCTGCTGGTGAGCACTGCGGAGATATTGGTATTCTACATATCGACTCACACTGCGATCTACGCGAGAGCCACCACGGCTTCTCACACTCGCATAGTTCGATTATGCACAACGTGCTAAACGACATCAAGGAGGTAAAGAAATTGGTATCGGTTGGTGTTCGCGAGTTCTCACCTGCCGAGTGGGAACGTGCCGAGAGAGATGAGAGAATAAAGCTATTTACAGGACAGTATCTATGGTCGCAGCACTTCGAGGGTGTTGTTTGGAGCAAGGTGTGTGACGAGATTATCGCCGAGCTACCCCACAACGTATATCTCTCGCTCGACATCGATGGCCTAACCATAGAGTGTTCACCACATACAGGTACGCTGGTGCCTGGTGGCATGCGCTTTCCCGAGGTAGTATATCTTCTCAGCCGCATCGTATCGTCTGGTCGCCGCATCGTTGGCTTCGACCTCACGGAGGTTGTTCCCGACATGGAGGATAAGACCGATGCAACGATTGCAGCTCGTCTGCTATTCAAGATTTGCAGCATAGCTCTTCGCGACCACGAGGCCGAGAATATTCTATAAGAACCCCAAAGCTACCTCAAATATCTAAGAAGCAACCTAAACGACCTAATATAATGTCAATATTCAACAAATTTGGTAGAATAAAGCGCGGACATATCCTTTCACAGCGCGGACAGAACTTCCTACAGGCACCATGGGCAGGAGGTATCGTCTTGGTAGTATGTGTAATTGTAGCGATGCTTATCGCCAACCTCCCTGCAACAGCCGATTTGTATCGTCATCTGTTGCACATGGAGCTTGGATTGTGGATCGACGGTGAACTCTTCCCCGAGAAAATGAACCTAGAGAAGGTTATCAACGATGGTCTGATGGTGGTATTCTTCTTCACCGTAGGTCTTGAGATTCGTCGCGAAATATCGCACGGTGAGCTATCCACACCCAAGAAGGCAATACTTCCGATTATTGCAGCGCTGGGCGGTATGCTCATTCCTGCGCTTATCTTCATATCTATAAACCACGGTACTGAGGTTTCTAACGGTTGGGGTATCCCCACTGCTACCGACATCGCCTTTGCAATTGGCATTATGTCACTGCTGGGCAATAGAGTACCTATATCGTTGAAGGTATTTCTTACGGCATTGGCTGTTGCCGATGACCTCGGAGCAATATTTGTTATTGCAATGTTCTATGGCGAGACCCCCAATATGCTACTTCTCAGCATTGCTGTAGCAATTATGATTGTCATCTACTTTATGCGTAGGCTGGGTGAGTTCCGCATGGTCTACTACCTCATCCCCGCATGCGTGGTGTGGATACTATTCTACTACTCGGGCGTACACGCTACAATCTCGGGTGTGGCGATGGCTATGCTTATTCCCACGAAGCCTCGATATAGCCACTCATACTATCTCCACAAAGCCGACATGTTGGAGAAGGGTATTGCCGAGGCTGATAAGATTGCAGATCCTCACGAAGCCGAAGAGACTCGTCTTTACTACATTCGCCGTATGAGACAGATCTCTAATGGTGCAGAGGGTATGAGCCACCGCGTAGAGCACCTCCTAATGCCCTACGTAAATTTCCTTATTATGCCTATCTTTGCACTGGCAAATGCTGGTGTACGCATCGACTCGGTGGAGTACTTCAATATCTTCGAGTGTAGCGATGTGGCTGGTTCAATTGGTATGGGTATATTTTTCGGTTTGGTATTCGGAAAACCTATTGGCATTACCCTATTCAGCTACTTGGCCGTCAAGTTTGGTCTTGCAGATAAGCCTGCGGGGGCTTCATGGCTTATGCTTATCGCTGTGGCATGCCTCGGAGGTATTGGCTTCACGATGTCTATATTTGTCGACAACCTCGCATTCTGCACCGACACTGATTTGGTGAGCGCTGAGGTGGCTGCCTGCAACCTTGTAGCAATCAGCAAGGGTAAGATAGCAATTCTCATGGCCTCAACCGTCGCAGCCCTACTCGGCTCGTTGCTAATTATCATGGAGGCTAAACGCGAAATAAAACATAACTAATAACCAAGTGATGAAACATCTATTCAAAGCATTTATAATTGTCATTGCAGCAGTAGCCGTAGCCTGCACAACACGTAGTGTGGCACCCGTGGCCGTAACACCCATAATGCAGACCAGCGCCGATTCAATGTCGTACGTTATGGGTATGAACATCGGCCTTAACATCCTCGGCATCGACTCTATGCTCAACGTAGATATGCTCTGCGAGGGTCTGCGCGATGCATACCAGCATCAGGCGAAGCTCAACGACGAGGAGGCGCGCATGGCCTTTTTGAAATATCTTAACTATGATAACTATGAGCGTGTGAAGGCGTACGAGAATCGTTTCTTGGAGGATCTACGCAAGCAGGATCGTAAGTTCGTAGCTACTCACTCGGGACTTACCTATAAGGTTACCGAACTTGGCAATCCCAAGAAGACTGCACGTAACAACCGCGATACGCTCCACATCCGCTACCGCATACTCAACCCTGCGGGCGAGGTAGTCGACACGACCTACTATCGCACCGACACGCTACGTCTTGGCTTTGGTTCAATGGTCAAAGGTTTGCAGGAGGCAACACGTCTAATTGGCGAGGGTGGACATATCGAAGCATGGCTACCATCGCAGCTCGCCTTTGGTGCCGAGGGTTGCGACACACTTAACATCAAGCCTAACACAATGCTCTACTACGAGATGTGGCTTATTGATGTTGAAAAACGATAAATAGAGAAAAACAATTTAACTAATACGTAATTTAACAAATCGATGAAGAAAATCTTGATTGCCGTTGCACTTCTTGTAGCTGCTACGGCTTGCAACAACAGCAGAGTCTACTATTGCGAGAACAACGACATCCGCATCTATTGTGACAACGAGGCAGAGTTTGACACGCTCTCTTATGCTATGGGTATGAACCTCGGTCTTGGTGTTAAGCTTCAGAATGGCGACCTCGGCATCGAGCTCAATGATGTGAGCAAGGCTATTGCCAAGGAGCTCGAGATGCAGGTTATCGAACGTGAGCGTTTGGCCGAGAATAGCGAGCTTATGAACCGCTTTAACAACGATCTGGTTCGTCCCTACACTATGGCTAAGCGCATGGGCCAGCAGGAGCTTCCCGAGGTGTTCAACGCAGAGTTTACACGTGAGCGCGTAACTGAGATCCTCGGTTGCGACATGGCTAACTACTTGCGCAATACGCTTATGCCTATCAACACCTATTGGTTGTTCCGTGCAATGAAGGATTGCAACAAGGTAAACGATGCTAAAGAGATTGACTCTATTATGCCTCTCAATCAGGCCGCTATCACCACTGCGCTGAACAACTATTTCCGTGTTGAGCTTCCCGCATACCAGCAGGAGCGCTCTGCGGCATGGTTGGCAGATGTTGCTAAGCGTCGTGGCGTAGAGATGTTTGTACACAACAACGACACACTCTACTACCGTATCAATGCTACGGGTAGTGAGCTTCGCCCTACAACGCTCCGTGACACAGTAACCTTCCGCTTTGAGCTCTTGACACGTCGTGGTACACTCGTAGAGTCTACCGATAAGCGTGCCGAGGAGATCATCGAGCGCAGAGCATCTACACTACAGAATAAGGAGATCAACGATTCAGTGCGCAATGCTCGTTTGGAGATCTTGGAGAAGAACTACGCTGCAACATTTAGCCCTACAATTCCTCTCGGTCAGTTTATGATTAGTGGCGCACAGCAGGCATTGCAGCTTATCGGCGAGGGCGGTAACATCACCGTATGGATGCCCGCATCTATGGGTTATGGCGTCCGTGGCAATCGCTATGCACACCCCAACGAGGCGTTGGTTCTCAACATCACACTTGTTGATGTTAAGCCTGCAGGCGAGGAGGAGCTAAAGCCCGCAGCAATTGCTCCTATCAAGAAGAAGGAGGCCCCCATGGCAGGTAAGGCCGCAACTGTACCTGCAAAGCCTACTACGAAATAGGAGAATGATCCGAAATAGGGAATTCGTTGATACGAGAAACGATAATAGTGCCGACCTAAAGGGTTCGGCACTATTTCTTTATAAACGAACAGAGGTGTCGGCACACGAAGGCTGACACCTCTACTATAATAGTTGGCTTACGGGATTTATATACTTCCTATTGCAAGCAGAACCATACCTATAAGGATCAGAAGCATATCCAAAGCCTTAGCCTTGAGATTACGTTCGCCAAAGAGCACCGCACCACATAGAAATGTCACGACAACCGACGAGCGACGAATCATCGAAACGATAGCTATCATAGAGCCTTCGGCATCCAACGCATGATAGTAACAGAAGTCGGCACACGACACGAAGATAGATATTAGCGGAATAGTCCATCGCCATACGAAATGCTCACTCGCACGACGTGGAAGCCATACGACAGCAGCGATAAGTGTCATCATCGCAAGCTGATACAAGCCAAACCAACTCTGAACAAAGAGTGGAGCAAGACCACATGACGATATCAGAAATTTATCATACAGACCACTTGCAGCACCGAGCAGCATTGCCATAAATAGCGCCCAGACGTGACGATTGTGCCTAAAGTCGATACTCTCTCTCTTACCAGCGCGACTGAGAAGATACAACGACACCAGCGTCAGCAACACACCACCCCACTGCCACAAGTTGAGTCGCTCGCCAAAGAGTAGCAAGGCACCCATAAGCACCACTACAGGGCGTGTGGCATTTACCGGACCTACGATCGTTAGCGGCAGATGCTTAATGGCATAGTAGCCACACAGCCACGACGACAGCGTAATAGCCGCTTTGAGCACGACGAGAAGATGATCGTTTAGCGCACCTCGTGCAACACTTACAACATCGGCACCAAGAAACGATACCGGAATCTCCAAACCAAGGATTAGCGGGAGAAATATGATTGTCGAAAAGAGCGTATTGAGCCACAGCACGACGACCACTGCATTACCTGCCAACGAGCGCTTCTTGGCAACATCGTAAAGGCCTAAAAGCAGTGCAGAGAGGAATGCGGCAGCAACCCACATAACTAATAGATAAGAAGATTAGCGATAAGTGCTACGGCCAACGACATGCTCGCCAAGGCATTAAGCGTACCGAAAGCTATACCTATGTTTCGTTGCTTTGTAGGTGTAACGAGGATATGCTCCAACGCAAGAATCGCCGTAAAGCAAGCTACACCTAGCCATAACAACCATGACTGCGGCTGGTAGCTGGCAAATACCAAAAGAAGTGCTATGCTTGCAAGGTGCAACATGGCACTAATTACGAGCGATGTACGCGCTGAGAAGCGCGATGGGATAGAGTGCAGACCTCGCTGGCGATCAAATTCGGCATCCTGCAGAGCATAGATAATATCAAAGCCACTACACCATGTCATAACCACAAGAGCAAGCAACCAACACTCCAAAGCCGAGTGACCCGTGACAGCCATATAGGCACCTACGGGGGCGATACCGAGTGATATACCGAGTACGATGTGTGCCAGTGATGTAAAACGCTTGCAGTAGCTATAGAACATCACGATAGCAAGAGCCACGGGGGAGAGCCAACCACAAAGCGAGTTGATGGTGGCAGCCACAACGATAAAGAGCACTGCATTGATAGCAACAAAGCGTATTGCTCCGCTTGCCGAGATTACTCCTGCAGGAATCTCACGCATTGCTGTGCGAGGGTTATCTGCATCGATAAACCTATCTGCCCAGCGATTGAAGCCCATAGCTACATTGCGAGCAAAGACCATACAGCCTACAACCTGCAACAATAGCAGCCACAAACAACCGACATAGCCCTCGGTCGTAATGGCATAGGTGAACGATAGTAGCGCAAAGGGCATCGCAAAGATCGTATGCGAGAACTTCACTAAGCGTAGATAGTCGTTAAGACGTGTCATAATCACATCTGTTTTTAGGTTAAGCCTCCAACTCACGATTTAGCACCTCCAAAAGCCACGAAGGCACGCGCTGTGGACGACGCGTAACGGAGTCGATAAAGCCGAGGGTTGTGAGTCCTGTAGCAATGGGGCGATCATCCTCGCCATATATCTCATATTTGAAGGTCATACGCGCCATAGGCATCTCCTCGACAATAGCACGCACGCGGATAAGCTCGTCGTAGTAGGCAGGCTGGCGATACTTAACCTGAACCTCAACAATAGGCATCATAACACCCCTACGCTCCATCTCGGCATAGGTAAGTCCCACGGCACGCAGCCACTCGGTACGAGCAAACTCAAAAAACTTGACATAGTTGGAGTGGTGCACAATACCCATCTGATCGGTATGGTGGTACTCCACACGAATACGTGTATCAAAACTCTTCATGGCAACCTATATTTTAGCGGATGCGGTCCAACGAGCGAACCAACATCTCATCCTTGAATATTGCACGAACAGCCAAGTAGGCAAACAGCAACGACACCAAAGGCATAGGGGCTGCCCAACCCAACTGACGGTGACCAATCTCCACGCCATCGAAGACATTGGCTACCGTGAGCCAATAGTAAATAGCGATATAGGCTACTGCACCGAGCAACAAGACGAACTCTGCAGCACAAAGACGAATCTGAAGCTGACGATTTTTGAACAAGAAGATAGTCACAAGGGGTAATACTGCTGCCACAGCGAGGATAATACCCATCCAGATTGTCGATTGGCTCTCACCACCACCTGCAAGGCTAAAGGCCGTGAGGACGAAGTCGGTATCACCAACCGTAAACTTAGCGATAGGTGCAAAGAGTGTGATGCCCATAAGTGCCGCAACGGCAAGAAGATAGAGGGACTGAATACGCTGAATCATTTTTGTATAGTTTTAATTATTAATAGCTTTTTTGAATTACTCTATTTGACTATCTATCTGATAGTTATTACGCTCAGCAGCACGGCGATTAATCATCTCGCCAAGGAAACCTGCGAGGAAGAGCTGTACACCAAGCAGGATGGCCGTAAGTGCGAGATAGAAGAGTGGCTGGTTGGTAAGTGGCGCACCGATTGTAAACTTCTCGACGATAATCCACAATACGGCAACAAATCCCGCCAAGAACATAAGCGTACCCAAGCCTCCAAACAGATACATAGGTGAGCGACCGAAACGCGACATGAACGACACGGTGATAAGGTCGATATAACCCTTTAGCATACGCTCCCAACCAAACTTCGAGACGCCATACTTACGCTCGTAGTGCTTTACGACCTTCTCTCCGATGCGCTTAAAACCCGCATACTTAGCCAAGATTGGAATATAGCGGTGCATCTCGCCATATACCTCGATAGACTTCACCACCTTACGGCGATAGGCCTTCAGGCCACAATTAAAATCGTGCAACTTGATACCCGAAGCGCAACGCACCGTGAAGTTGAAAAGTTTGCTTGGCCAACGCTTATCCGCAGGATCATGACGCTCCTTCTTCCAACCTGACACCAAGTCGTAGCCCTCCTCCAATATCATACGACGCATAGCAGGGATCTCGTCGGGCGAATCCTGCAAGTCGGCATCCATCGTGAAGACCACCTCGCCACGTGCCATAGCAAAACCACAGTACAGGGCTGCCGACTTACCATAGTTGCGCACAAAGCTGAGGGCGCGAATAGCCACATACTGCTGCTTAAGCTCCTGAACAACATCCCACGAGCCATCTGTCGAGCCGTCGTCAATCATAATAATCTCGTAGCCTAAGCCCTCGCCACGTGCCACACGGTCGATCCACGCTACAAGTTCGGGCAGGGACACAACCTCATTATATAGCGGTACAACGACCGAAATATCTATTTTCTGCTCCATAATTACTCCTCTCTACGGATTGTAGGCTCACGACGCACAAAGCCTGCGATGATAAGACCTACGAAACCGCCACATAAAATATAGTTATTTGCCGATGATATAACATAGTCAATAATCGTAGGCTGCTCGGCACTACGTAGACCCGATACCATCTGCTCGAAAAGTGCATTATAGCTACTACCGCCACCCGACATAAGCATCATACTGCGCATCTCGTCGATACGGTGCAACATACCCTCGACATAGCTGTCATAGCCGATAACCGCAATGAAGAGCATGTGGGCAACACCTACAACAATGCCTGTGAGCAACGATACCAAGAGCATGTACGACAACGCTTGAGCATAGCCATAACCCGACTGGAGATCGCTCTCCTTAGCACGACGACGTGTCAAGCGATATAGCGCCACAACAAAGATAACTGCCACCGAGCACCACTCCACAAAGTAGAGGAACGAGCCCATAGCCAACGACAACGGACTGCATACCATAATATACTGCTCAACGACCAACGAAAGCGACATAACAACGCCAAGCAACGCGCCCGAGCGAAGTACATCCTGCCAAAAATCCTTATTATTCATATCTTATACTGTTTATCTTATATTTCTCTTCGAAAGCGCACGGTGGTAGGCCTGCGCATTACGTTCGTGCTCACGATGTGTACGTGCAAAGTTGTGCTTACCATCCATCTCGGCACGAGCGCAGAAGTAGTAGTAGTCGTGCTTCTCGTAGTTCAACACCGCCTCGATAACCACCATATCGGGCATACATATTGGCGTGGGAGGCAGACCTGCATAGATGTAGGTGTTGTACGGTGAATCGACCCCCAAATGCTTATACAATATACGCTTGAGCGAGGGATTGCCCACAGCATACTTAACCGTAGGATCGGCCTGCAGAGGCATACCCTTACGCAGACGATTGACATATACTCCCGCGACACGCGACATCTCGCCCTGATACGATGTCTCCTCATGAACGATAGATGCCAAGGTCATAACCTCGTATGGCGTAAGGCCGAGTTGCGCCAACTGCTCCACTCGCTTATCAGCACTCCAAAACTTATCACTCTCGCTCTTCATGCGTCGCACCAATGCCTCGGGCTTAATATTACTATACACCTCATAGGTATTGGGCAGAAATATCGACATCATAGCCTCACCACTCTCAAAGCCAAGCTCTGCGATAAGCTCCTTATTGCGCAGTGCTGATAGCATAGCTACCGAATCGGCATCAATCTGCGAGGCAATCTTACCTGCAAGAATCTCTGGAGTACGGGCATTGTTTATCGTAAGGCGCACCGTTCCATCATTGCCAAACTTTAGGCGACGGGCAACCTCTATAACCGACATACCCTCATTAAAGGTATAGCGGCCAGCCTCGATGCCTCGTGTGAGGTTGATGCGGCGTGCATAGAGCAAAAAAGCAAGGTCGTGCGAGATGTTTGTCTTGACATCTGCGACCTGCTCATCGTAGCTCTTACCACCATCAATCGTGATTGTGAAGCGTTCTACAACTGCCGAACTATAAAAAGCCCTATACGTACAAAACATCACAACTATCACTATAACAGCGATTAACGAGTATATGTATATATTTTTATTTTTCATTTTCTCCATTTTTATTTGCAAAGATACATTTTTTTTGTACTTTTGCACCCGGGTAAGTCTTATACGACCAGCTCCTACAGAACCCCCCAGGCGAGGAATCGAGCAAGGGTATGTGGTTGTAGCGGTGCGATATAAGTAGCTTACCCTCTTTTTTTTGCTATTATTTCAGTGCATCTGCGGCCGCTAACAAAATATCTTAGCAATGGGCAGTACGCTCAGTACAGCCCATCGCTGCGAATTTTGCCGAGCGTTACAGCTACACCAAACTAATCGCAAAAAACACTGCAAGCAATATCCTATTGCTAAGCGTTGTATCTTCACTACTCTAACATTAAATCCTCAAAGAGTCTATCGCTGCACGTTTTACTGCGCAGCACAATTCTACTAAACGACTAAAAGCTGAGCTTAACACCCGCCATAAAGCCTATGCCATTGCGATAGTAGTAGGCATAGTCATATATAGCCTTATCGCCCGTGCGATTAAGCAGGTTGTAGCCATCGACATATATCTCGCACTTCTGCGTAGCTACATAGCTTACTCCTGCTCGTAAATCTACCTTTGTAGGGGTCATAAAGAGTCCAGCTTCACTACTCAGATCGCTCCACTCTCTGCGGCCAATAACATCGGTCATGGCATACACCTTGAACCTCTTAATTCGATACTCCACGATAGCATCAGCAACCAAATGTGGCTCCGACACCGCATAATCAGACTCATTCATATCGTAGCGGTAGTGAGCGCCAACACCAATAAGCAGATTAGCCACTGGACGATACTGTAACTCAGCACCTGCAATCAAGCGCTTATTATTGGCAGTGCTTGCAGCAAAAAGACCTGGAGCAGGGACATACCAGAATATATCATCCTTAACAAAGCTAAAACCGACGTATGCTCGATAGGCGAAACGCGACTGCGACACTACACCCGTAAAGCCTGCCGTAAGAT
This sequence comes from Alistipes sp., assembly GCA_045659765.1. GTDB lineage: Bacteria > Bacteroidota > Bacteroidia > Bacteroidales > Rikenellaceae > Alistipes. Next base: position 26,911 of record JAZRCN010000035.1, on the reverse strand, counting down.
CGTAGCTACGAGTGTTGGCCATACGTGAGAACTGCTCATTCATAGCATCAAAGTCGAGATACGGATTCTCGGCATAGAGCGCAGATGCACCATTCTGACTAACATTAGTATCAAACTCAAGATATGGAGCAAAAGCCGTAGTCTTCAAATCGAACAACAACTTAGCGCTTGGAAGGATAATGTGTGAGGCTTTATTGCTACCAAGCACCCTATCATACATATAGCCTATGCCAACCTCCAGATCTGCGATGCCAAAGCTATAGCCGTAGTCTATACCAGCGCTAAAACGTGTATTGCGATAGCTGAGCGGAAGGATACCCGACCACATATCGTAAGCTGCATAAAGACCAATACTATTGCCCTTAAACTCACGAGCCAACTTCACCAAACCGCCAAAGTTATACTCGCCTGCCAAGAGCGACACATCGGCACTACGTGGCACAGGATGTCCCCAATAGTCGCCATGAGCCTCAACACTAAAGTTGATACGCGAGAGATCCGTAAAGTCGTCACCATAGCGCAACGTGAGAGCCGAGCGTCCAAACTGCGCGCAGAAGGGATTGTCACCAAGCTCAGCATAACGATTATATATGTCGTAGTTACCACTAAGCGATGCTTCGAACATCTGGCGACCGACATATGCACCACCAAATAGCGCAAGTCCATTACGCATGTCGTAGCTCTGCGAGATAGGACGCTCAACACCCTCGCAGTTACTCTGCTTGGTGAAGCCTCCGTCGTGCGTAAGAGCTATGCCAAAGTATCCGACACGGTTGTTCTGCGTGGCATAGCGCAACTGCACATCGCTACCAAGTGGAGCTCCAACGCCCAACTTCATATATCCGCGACGCGAACGGTTATAGTCCCAGAATGTAGCCGTAGCAGCCTTGAAATTCTGATCCTGAAGCTCGATAGACCAGGTCTCCGGCTTGATATCGTAGACTACCTCGACATCCATCGTCGGGCTATCAGTCATTGTGGTAGGTGCAAGCAGCTTCGTTGCCTGTCCTACCTCGGGACGATATATCGTAGTTACCTCTACGCGCTTGCTCTCTTGCGCCATAGTCACACCTAAAGGAAGGAGTAGTGAGAGGAGTGTTATAACAGCTATTTTTCGCATATATCTCATAGTAGTTTACTATTGTAATTCTTTAATTTGAGGCGTTAAAGGTTGTCGATACGCTGACGTGCCTCATCCACAATACCATCATTCTTGGGTGTATAGCCATCGGCGATACTCTGATATGTTGCACGTGCCTGGAACGTATTACCCGTCTGCACCAACGCATCGCCAAGCAACAAGAAGAGTTTAGCCTGCCAATACATCGAGCCACACTCGCCTAAATCGTAGACCATCTGCTCGACTGCGACATAGTCACCCTCGCGATACTTCGCAGCAACGAGATTATAGTAGCTCTCGGCACCCTCCTCCGTACGTCTATTCTCGGCCAACTCGGCATACAACTGCGTAGCCGCAGCAACATCATCCTTGACCATAAGCAAGTTAGCCTTATTCAACTTCGCTTGGCGCTGTGCCCACGTCGTAGCCTCGGGCATGGTCATAATGTAGTCGCACATAGCCTCTATAATAGCATCGTCGGCCGTAAGAAGTGCTGCATCGACATAACCCTCCGAAGCATCGCTACGCACAGATGCCTCCTGTGCCTCGGCACACAACAGACGATAGCTCTCGGCCGAGCGCACATAGTCGCCCTCTTCCGAGGCCATAGGTGCCAAAACACGCAACACACGCTCGCGATACTGCGTAGAACCATGCGCCAAGAGTTCATCCATAGACTCCATAGCTCGCTTATTGTCACCCTCCTGGATACGACAATCGATCATATAGAACAACGCCTCGCTACGATTATAACCCTTCTCGAACTTCTCGAGATACTCCTCCAACTTCTTGCCAGCAACATCCATACGACCATCGAGGTATGCCATGCGTGCCACAACAAACGTAAGCGAGTCTCGAGCCGCTACGCTCATATCACTCTGCACGCCACTACGCTCGGCATAGACGAAATAGTCATCCACGTTACCCTCCGAAACATATATCTCGCGGATACCTCGCATAGCCTCCATAGCTGCCGACGACTGAGGATCGTAGGCTACGACCTCCTCGTAGCAACAACGCGCATCATCCTTGCGGTCGAGATTGTAGTAGGCCAAGCCTAGCTCCGAGAGAGCCGCAATATAATATGGTGAAATGGTATAATCGTTTACAAACTGCTGAAGGGTGGTTGCAGCATCATTGTAGCGCTCCGAGGTGATGTAGGTGTGACCAAGCTCATACCACGCATCATCGACATAGTCACCCTCACGACGATTTACAATCTTCGAAAGACGATCTATCTTACTCGACGTACGCGCCTCAACACCGTCGATGATAGCCAACTGATAGTCGGCATAGTTGCGCTCGGTGCTTGGACAACGAGATACAACATCGTAGGCCTTGCGAGCACGCGAAAAATCGCGCATAGCGTAGTGAGCATCGCCCAAACGGTTCATCGCATCGTAGAGATAGCCATCCTTCTTTGTATATGCACGGCTGAAGGTATCGAACGACGTAGCTGCCGACTTCATATCACCCTGCGCAAAGTTCACATAGCCCATACCGTAGTGTGCATAGGCATACTCCGCCTCACCCTTAGGTGCACGACGTAAATATGCCGAATAGCACTCCTTAGCACGCTCCATATTGCCCTGAGCAGCAGCAACCTCACCCTGCCAATAGAGAGCAAGAGCGTTATACTTTGGAGTAAGACCGATAGCTACAGCCTCAGCTAAAAGTGCCTCAGCCTTCTGTAGCTCGCCATGCTCCACAGCATTGACAGCACAGAAGAGCGCAACCTTCTGGTGAGCAGCACGAATCTCGCGGTCGGGATTATCGAACTCCTTAATTGCCGCATAGGCTGTATCGTAGTCGCGTGAATTGTAGTACGATGCTATCAACATCTGCTTAACCTCGGGTGCATACTCCGAATCGGGATAGCGCACAAGATAGTCGTTGAGAATACTTACTGCCTCGTTGAAACGTCCACCACCCATCTCATACTTCAGACGACCATAGTTGAGTCGTGCATCGTGGGCCACTTTATCGTTGTAGCCATCAACCGCAGCCATAGCAAAGGCGTCGGCAGCATGATTCTTATCACCACTACGCAAATAGCAGTCGCCGAGATGATACGAGGCATTCTGAGTGAGCATATCCTTCGCACCACATACACTTCTCAATGGCTCGATAGCGTCGCTATAGCGTCCAAGACGGTAGAGCGAATAACCACGGATATAGTTCTCCTGACGACCATACTTCACTGAAGGATATTCGCTGATATAACGCAGAGCCTGAGCATAATCGCCACGCACGTAGCTTGCCTCGGCAACAATACGCAACAGATTGTCACGTACTGCAGGCGATGCACCCTCGAGTAGTTTTTCACCCTCGCGCACTACATTCTCGTAGTTACCCTCGCGATAGTCTATTTGCAACAGATAGTAGGGAACAAGCTGACGATAAGAGTCGTTGTTACGCAACGCCTCAAAACCCTTGCGAGCCTCCTCATTACGATTCTCGACATAGTCGATATATGACGTGTAGTACAAAGCATGGGGATAGTAGTTACTCTTAGCCGAAATGCGAGAGAGATACACCTCAGCCCGATCGTACTCGCCACGACTAAAGCAGATATATCCCATACGAATATCGTAGCGTTCCTTCTCGACCTTATCCAACGCCTTGTAGTCTACGTGCGTAAAAATCTCACTCGCCTTATCCAAACGCTGATTGTCAGCATAGTACGACGCAAGGAGGAAACGTGTACGATTGGTGTAGTAGCCCTTGGGGTACTCCTCAATATATCCGAGCATACGGCTCTCCACACTACGATCACCAAGGCCCAAAGCACAACGCAGCATCTGATACTCCGCCCACTCCCTCTCGAAGTGGTCGTGCGAGGGCGACAATCCCTCCATAAACTCCTCAATCTCGAACATAGCATCAGCCCAGCGGTTGCGCTGCATCATATCTTCGATATGAGATATATCGGCATGTAGCTCCACAACCTGCGCAGCAGCCCTATCGACCACAACACCCGAAAATATAAGGGCAATAAATATTATGATTCTATTTTTCATACTCTCACTATATATATAATAACGGACAAAGATACAATTTTTTCATCAAATCACACTATATTAAGGAACGATTATTGTCGCAAAAACGCATGTAAACCAAATCTTTTTTTCGTATGATTGAGAAAATAACCATTCAGATGAATGACGACCACACCTTTTCGTTGCTCAACGGCAACTCCATTTCAGCGCTGAATCCCAAGGCATTACTCCTATATGCCACGGCAGATTGCGCAGGTCGCACCATCGTATCGCTACTCAAGGAGCATATCTCCACAGTAAAACTTTTGGAGCTTAGCGTCGAAGGACGACTCTCTACCCCAACGGTGGTTGCCGAGAGCCAATTTACACACATCAACATCATCTATCGCGCAGAGTGCGACACGCTAAAAGATCAAATTATTATTAGTCGCGCGATAAACCTCGCCCACGACAAATATTGCGGTCTATTACAGATGGTGCGTCATATCGCTCCCCTATCACACGAGATATCGGTCGTCACAACAGGCGAAAGAGAGGCATAACACACTCACATAAAATATGCCCCTGTCAGCAACATGGCAGGGGCATATTTCGCATCCTATAACAAGCAAAAAAGCGGAGCAGCTATGCCACTCCGCCGAGAAACTTTATACAAAACTATGCAATGGGTAAAAGTCTGATTAATAGTTAATCACCTATGATTACCGTCTCGTCTATTTCCACACCCCAATCGAACAAATCGGCAGCACACTGTAGCTGCATATTTGTAATCGCCATATCGGGAGCTGTATCACTAACCACGGCATTAAAGAATGCAGCCGTAGAGCTAAAGTAGTTATTCACCTTACGAGCAAAGCACTCATAGAATGCTCGTTGCGCCTGACGATCCAAACCTGACGGCAAGATACCCTGAGCAACAAGCCATGGATAAGGATATATATTACGCATATTGTGAGCATCGGTCTGTAGTTCATTAACAATCATCGAAACCACATACACCTCGACCGTATCACCACGTCCTGGCAACTCGATAAATGTCGTATAGACTGGATAGTCTATCTCGATAGCCTCGACGACATCTCCAGAGAAGAGCTCAAATTCGGCCTCGGCAAGGTTGTCCAAATAGACCATATCGCGATAGGCCTTAATCTCCTTGCGCAATTCACGACGCTCCTTGTCGTTCCACCTGCGCTCCGGCGAACATCCCGCAACTACAGCAACGGCCGCAGTTAGGATAAAGATTGATAGTAAAAATCGTTTCATTATACTATTTAATTTTTGGTTTGTCCTTTTCATCTGCAACTCCCGTGCCATTCTGCTCACCTCCCGACATTCGACGATCGTAGAGCGAAGTTACATAGACCGTAAATATCGGAAACATAGCCATACCAAGCACAGGCAGCAACACACATATCACCTTGCCGATGGTCGTCACTGGAAATATCTCAGCGCCTACTGTCGTAAGATTCATCCAGGCCCACCAAATAGCATCACCAAAATTACCAACAGCCTTATTTACAGGCGCTTCATACTCATAAAACAATAACGAGGCAAGATACGAGCACAACACAACCGTAGCAATATAGGCCCATAGCAGACGTGTCGTACGCCTCTGAATAAGCCAACGTAGGGTGATATAGAGAGCCAATACCGAGCGCAGCAGTACCACCCCATTTAGGACCATTTGCGACGTATGATCGAGGTCATAACCAGCAAGACGTGCGATGGTATGATAAGGTATAGAGAGAAGCAATATATAAAAGTTACGCACAAAGAAACGTAGGGGGCGCACACTGTAGAGCATCAGCACCACAAAGTCGATACAATATATGATACAGACACAAAAAGTAGCAATCTCGAATAGCGGGGTGAACGCAGCCAACTCACGACTGAATATAATCTCAGCCGAGAGAGCCACAAGAAGTAGCATGCTGGCAACGAGCGTGAGTATGTTGGTGGCACGAAGAAGCATAATCTTTTGGCCGTCACACAGCAAAAGATATGCCCTCACAGTGGCTTTACGTGGTCTAAAATCCGATTTTTTGAGAAATCTTGAATAAAAATTAAAAAAAGTTATGAAATATTTTGCAAGTTTGGAAAATTGTTCTACCTTTGCACTCGCTTTTAGAACAATGGCGAGATAGCTCAGCTGGTTAGAGCGCATGATTCATAATCATGAGGTCGAGAGTTCAAGTCTCTCTCTCGCTACTAAAGAGGACAAATCTTTCGATTTGTCCTCTTTGTTTTTATATTTTTCACTCAAGTCTGGACTCAGGGCTCAGATACTACTCTACTGTTCCCTTGAAACGATTTTGTAATTTATCTCTTGTTCAGCTTTAGCATTAATCAGATTGTGATTTTTACGTTGCAAGCGATATCCTACAAGGATACATTGAGGTACAGATTAATAAGCAAATCATAACCATCATAAATTGCACCGATCAATGTTTTTTTTAGAGAGTTTTTGCTATAAAATTTGCAGAATAAAAATTTTGTTGTATCTTTGCACCCGCAATCAGGAAATAAAGATTGCGAAGTTCTTTAAACGGTGCGTTAGTTCAGCTGGTTAGAATACGTGCCTGTCACGCACGGGGTCAGGGGTTCGAGTCCCCTACGCACCGCCAGAGAGAGGATAATCTGAAAAGGTTGTCCTCTTTTTGTTTGTATAACGCTGTAGTGTCTGCGCTATTTTTTAGCAGTATCGGCTCTACGGCTAATGCCGTTCGAGTCAAAAGACAAATAGAGCGTTTTACCTTTTATTTCCAATAAATTAGTGCAGAAATTGGAGTTCTCGGCGAAAATGTCTACCTTTGTGCTTTATAAAATAATGTATGGTATGACACATCGTAGTGGCTTTGTAAATATTATCGGCAATCCCAACGTAGGAAAATCTACGCTGATGAACCGTCTTGTAGGCGAACGCCTATCTATCATCACATCTAAGGCTCAGACAACACGACACCGTATTATGGGTATCGTCAATGGCGATGACTTTCAGATTGTCTATTCCGACACACCAGGTATCCTAAAGCCCAATTACAAACTTCAGGAGAAGATGATGAAGTTTGTGCGTGGTGCAATAACCGATGCCGACGTACTCCTATACGTAACCGACACCGTGGAGGATAGCGACCGTTCGGCAGAGATCATCGAGAAGGTACGCCTTGCAGGCATTCCCACAATCGTTGTAATCAACAAGGTTGACCTAACTACTCCTGAGAAGCTCAACGCTATTGTCGAAAAGTGGCAGGAGCTGCTCCCCGATGCAATTATTGCGCCCTGCTCAGCTCGCGAGAACTTCAATGTTGAGGGTGTATTCAACCTTATCCTCGAGCGTCTACCCGAGGGCGAGGCATTCTACCCGAAGGATACGCTCACGGATAAGACTCTGCGTTTCTTTGCGTCGGAGATTATCCGCGAGAAGATACTTCTCAACTACGATAAGGAGATTCCCTACTCGTGCGAGATCGCAATTGAAAGCTACAAGGAGGAGCCTACGATCGACCGCATTTCTGCAACCATATATGTGGCACGCAACTCGCAGAAGGGCATCGTGATTGGACATAAGGGCGAGAAGCTCAAGAAGGTAGGACAGGCCGCTCGCCACGATTTAGAGGACTTCCTCGGCAAGCGCGTATTCCTCGAGCTCTACGTCAAGGTGCAGGAGGATTGGCGTAACAATGACTCTCAGTTGCGCCGTTTTGGTTACGAGCTCGAGTAACTCATGCCACACAATAAGAGATAATGGTTGGCCGTTTTTAGAAGTACTATGTTGAGAGGTTTGCGCATACTCATAATAGCTTTGGTTGCACTTGTCGCACTGCCCCACGTGGCAGATGCGCAGTACAACCGTAACTATATCTATTGGGTAGGCCAGCAGTGCATGGTGCGCAACAACTACTCCGAGGCCGTGGATCTGCTCAACGTACTTATACGCCACGACGAGCGCGATTTCGACGCCTACTTCCTGCGCGGCATCGCCAAGTACAATATGGATGATCTGTTGGGTGCCGATAGCGACTTCTCACGTGCCGTAGAGCTCAACCCTGTATTTACAGGCGCGTTCTACTATCGCGCCATAACACGCTCACGACTCGGTAATTACGACGATGCTCTCAGCGACTTCCGCCAAGCCATAGAGCTACGCCCCGACCTTCCAGACCCCTACTATAGCCGCGGTGTAACACGTCTTCTCAACCAGCAATTTGAGGAGGCTATTGCCGATTTCGACCTTTTCATTCGTTTCGAGAAGCGTCACGTACCCGCATATATCAATCGCGGAACGAGCTACCTCTACCTAAGAGATACGGCTAAGGCCTACGAAAACTACAATCTCGCGATACGTACCAACCGCGAAGATCCCGATGCCTATACACGCCGTGGCGCACTCTACATGGACGAGGAGCGTTATGAGGAGGCACATGCCGACTTCGACCGCGCGGTGCAGTGCGATACTAACTATCTACCCGGATATTTCAACCGCGCACTTGTAAACAACTACTTGCATCGTCCAATGCAGTCGCTTGCAGATTTCGACCGCGTTATAGAACTCGACACAACGAGCGCTATCGCTTACTTCAACCGAGCTATTGTTCGCTCCGAGATTGGCGACTACAACCGTGCATTGGAGGATTTCGACATGGTAGCACAATACTCGCCCGAGAACGTTTTGGTATACTACAACCGTGCTATGCTTCACACACGCTTGGGAGATATCAAAGCTGCTATCGAGGACTACACACGTGCCATTGAGCTATACCCCGATTTTGCAAATGCCTACATCGGTCGTAGCGTACTACGTCGCTCGCAGCGCGATGTCGTAGGAGCAGAGAGTGACCGCAAGATGGCTGAGCGCAAGATTGCCGAATATAAGTCCCGACTTAAGGACTCGACATACTCGATATATGCCGACACATCACAGCGCTTCGACCGACTGCTATCGTTCGAGAGTAAGTTGATGAAGCGCAACTTCGAGCGTATTGCCACCACAGCAACAGCTACGGGCGATGGCGACCTGATGCTTATACCGATGTTCCGTTTTACGCTCATCAAGGAGGATGGTAGCAGCGATCGTCGCATGCATCGCTTCGCAACGCAACGTGTAAAGGACTTCCAATCGAAGATTGATAATGCGCTAATGCGTTTGGAGTGCCGCGAGAGCGATATCTCGCCCGATTCTCTCGTAATAATCGATCGTGCTATTGCCGAAAGGCTACACTCGGCCGAGGAGAACGACTGGATAGTGCGCTTCGAGCGCGGTATATCACAAGCCCTTATCAAGCAGTACACCAATGCGGTGAACAGCTTCACGGAGGCTATACAGCTCAACCCTGCCAACCCATTCCTATATTTGAACAGGGCGGCAGCACGAGCCGAGATGATAGACTTTATCTCCTCGATTGATAACTCCTACCAGAGTATCTCGTTTGACTCCGATCCAGCGAAGCGTCTGCACCACACAACGACACGCACCTATAGCTACGATGAGGCGATAGAGGATATGAACAAGGCGATAAAACTCTACCCCGACTTTGCCGAGGCGTATTATAATAGAGCTAACCTCATGGCTATCTCGGGCAAACTTCCCGAGGCATACGACGACTACACACGTGCCATAGAGCTCGATGCTAACCTCGGTGAGGCATACTACAACCGAGGTCTTGTGCAGATATTTATGAAGGATACGCGCAAGGGATGTATGGATCTGTCGAAGGCGGGCGAGCTTGGCATAGATGCCGCCTACAAGGTTCTTAAACAGTTTCCGATTGTCGAACATCAGTAATAACCGAGGGTTAAACGAAACATGTAAACTAAACAAACAAAACATAACATAACATAACTCAATCATTAAATTTTAAACAATTATGACTCAAACAATTCAACGAAAGCTCAATGACTCGGCGTTTGCTCGCTGGTCGGCGTTGATTCTCATCGCGTTGATGATGTTCTTCGCCTACATGTTCGTGGACATGCTCTCTCCTTTGAAGAGCCAATTGGAGACCTCTCTTGGCTGGGATGGTGGTACCTTCGGTACTTATGCTGCATCGGAGTACTTCCTCAACGTGTTCTGCTTCTTCCTCATCTTCGCAGGTATCATCCTCGATAAGATGGGTATTCGCTTCACTGGTTTGCTCTCAGCATCGCTGATGGTTATTGGTGCTTGTATTAAGTTCTACGCCATGAGCGACATGTTTATCGGCACTGCAGCCGAGGCTTGGATGAACTCATGGTGGGTTAGCCTTCCTGCGACTGCTAAGCTCTCATGCCTTGGCTTTATGATCTTCGGTTGCGGCTGCGAGATGGCTGGTACAACCGTTTCTAAGGCTATCGCTAAGTGGTTTAAGGGCAAGGAGCTCGCTATGGCTATGGGTCTTGAGATGTCTATCGCACGTCTTGGCGTATTCGCAGCTATGTGGCTTGCACCTATGGTATCGGTTAGCTTCAACAACTCGGTATCTGCACCCGTAGCATTCGGTGCTATTCTTCTTATGATCGGTCTTATCTTCTACTTCGTATTCGTAGTTATGGACCGTAAGCTTGACAAGCAACTCGAGGCTGCTGGTGAGCTCGTTAAGGAGGAGGCTGAGGAGGAGTTTAAGCTCAGCGACCTTGGTAAGATCTTCACAAGCAAGATGTTCTGGTTGGTAGCTCTCTTGTGCGTATTGTACTACTCGGCAATCTTCCCCTTCCAGCGTTATGCTCCAGATTTCTTGGATCGTACTCTCGGCATTACTAATGGTGCTCAGCTCTTTAGCTGTTTCCCCATCCTTGCTATGGTACTCACTCCCTTCCTTGGTGGCTTCATCGACCGTAAGGGTAAGGCTGCATCGATGCTTATGGTTGGTTCAATCATCATGATTGCTTGCCACCTCAGCTTCGCATTCCTCTTGCCTGCATTCCCATCACAGATTCTCGCTGTAGCTATCATCGCTATCCTCGGTGTATCGTTCTCACTCGTTCCCGCAGCGTTGTGGCCTTCAGTACCTAAGATTATCGATGAGCGCATCCTCGGTTCGGCATACTGTATCATCTTCTGGATCCAGAACATCGGTCTCTTCCTTGTTCCTAAGGTTATCGGTGAGGTTTTGGATGCAACAGGAGGCTATGTAGTACCTATGGTTATCTTCTCATCATTTGGTGTATTCGCGTTGTTCTTCGGTTTCTGGCTCAAGCGCGAGGACAAGAAGAAGAGCTACGGTTTGGAGTTGCCCAACATCAAATAATTAAAGGATATAGACAGTAAGAGTCTAAACGACTAAAACTCCTCGAATGGACTTACCATTCGAGGAGTTTTAATTAGTAATTTTACATATCGCTGCAACGCATACAAAAAAAGCTGCCCAAACATATTGGACAGCCTATATTCCGAAGTTTCGGAGATTACTGGTTGCAAACTGCGCTCAAGTCAGCAAACATAGAAGCAAAGCTTGAAACCATATCGCGACGAAGTGCTGCATAGTGCTTCTTCACCAACGAGCGGTTCTTGGGCTCAGCAGGGTTGTTAGCCTTGCAGTAGAGAGCATTGCGCAACTCTACGCTCTTCTGCATAAGCTCCACGATAGCCTCCTCCTTGTTGGGCTGAACGAAAGCTGCCATCTCACAATCAAAGACGAACTCCTCCAAACGGTAGTCAATCTCCTTCTTCAAAATTCTCAAATTTGCCATAGTATCTTAGTTTATTAGATTTTGCTATATGCAAAGATAACAAAATGATTTCGAATTTGCAAATTTTTAGAGAAATTTTACGGTTCTAAGAAACTATTATATAGTCGATATACTATTTATGGAAAATTGTTCGTACCTTTGTTTAAACAAAAAGTTGATATTATGACCGCAAGACCTTGTCCCGAGTGTGGAGGTTTGGTAGCCTCAACACTCAACCAGTGCCCACACTGTGGCTATCACGAGGGAAGCACAGATGGTGCTCCCAGAATGGAACGTGGTGAGAATCCATACAACAGCCTTGCATATGTGATATTAGCGATCATTCTATTCTGGCCCCTCGGCCTTGTATCGCTATACTACCACATAAAGTCTGACGATAAATGGGCAGTAGGAAATAGAGCCGTAGCGGAGCTATATGGCAACAACGCTCGTCGCTTTGCTAAGTACTCGATATATGCCGTAATACTATTCCTAATATTGGGTCTGTTCGTACCTATGACACTCATTTGTGTACTATGATAATCAAGGCAAACTGCAAGATAAACCTCGGTCTGCGTGTAGTGCGCAAGAGAGAGGATGGATACCACGAGTTACAAACGATAATGTTACCCGTAGCTGGGTTGTATGATGTCGTGGAGGTAGAGCGAGCAGAGGGCAATATCGTTGGCTTCGAGCAGGAGGGCTTGGTGGTTGATTGTCCTCCAGAGCGCAACCTTATGGTGCGCGCTGCGCGACTTATGCAGTCACGTTATGGCGTTGGTGGTGTAAACCTCAAGCTTGACAAACGAGTGCCCTTTGGCGCAGGCCTTGGAGGAGGCTCGTCGGATGCTACAGCAACGATTGTAGCTATCAATGAGTTATACGATTTAGAGCTCGACAAGGCAACCCTTGCTATGTTGGCTGCCGAGTTAGGTAGCGACACCCCTTTCTTTGTCTACAACACGCCACAGCTTTGTACGGGTCGTGGCGAGATTATGACCCCCACAGAACTTAACCTCAGCGGGCTATGGCTCGTTGTCGTAAAACCAGACGAAGGAGTATCTACGGCTGAAGCCTATAGTAGTGTAAGACCAGCAGTACCTACGGATATTCTCACCGAGCTTATCGCGCGACCTATTGAGGAGTGGCAGGGGTTAATCAAGAATGATTTTGAGCCGCACATCTTTGCGGCACACCCTCGCATCGCAGAACTCAAAGAGCTATTACTGCGTAGCGGAGCACTCTACGCATCGATGTCGGGATCGGGATCGGCACTCTTTGCACTATATCGCGAAAAGCCAGAGCTAAGAGTTCCCAATGACACATTCCTCCATATCGAAAGGCTATAACTATAGGCTTATACCTAATAATATATATAGCATTGTCCAGACGATAAATCGGCCTCCTTTACCCACAAGCATCCAAAATGCCGAAGGAATAAAGGGGGCTTTATAGAATCCAAGTACAATGGCGAAGATGTCGCCTACGAACGGAAGCCAAGTCATCAGAGCAAGCAGTGCACCCCACCGTTCAACTTTAGAGCGATGACGTTCTATAGTCGTGTGCTGTACACGAAACCACCTCTCCAACCACTCCAACTTACCGAGCCACCCCACCCAATATGAAGTTAGGCCACCGAGCCAATTTCCTGCCGTGGCAACGATGACCGTAGCCACAGGATTGCCACCCGCAAGGAGCATACCTACAAGCAGAACATCGGAGCTAAACGGAAAGATCGTAGCCGCCAAAAACGAGCCTATGAATAGACCCAGGTATCCGTACTCGAGAAGTGACTCCATAGTTATAAAGTTTAGACAAAGATAGTGCTTTTTCCGCATATCGTGGGACGATGAGGCGAAAAGACTAAAAAAATGAAAAAAAAGTGGGCTTTGGTGCTCTAAATTTACAAATTTTATATATTTTTGTTCTTGATTTCGGCAAGTGTTATTTTAGAGCTAATATTTGTCGGTATTGAGTGTGTGAACTTAACTTTTTAACTAACGATAACCTTAAACAATGAAGCGTATTTTGGTTGTGGGTGCCGGTGGTCAGATTGGATCTGAGTTGGTACCATATCTTCGCTCAATCTATGGTGCATCAAACGTTGTTGCTACCGATGTTAAACACAATGCTGTTTTGGCCGAGGCAGGTCCTTTCGAGTCTCTCGACGCCCTCGATGCTAAGCAGTATGCCGAGCTTGTAGATAAGTACAAGATCGATTCTATCTTCAACCTCGTTGCTCTTCTTTCAGCAACTGGCGAGAAGAACCCCCAGTTGGCTATGCGTATCAACATGGGTGCTTTGGAGAACTCTTTGGAGATCGCACGCGAGAAGAACTGCGCGGTGTTCACACCTAGCTCTATCGGTGCTTTCGGTGGTGACTTCCCACGTGATAAGACTCCTCAGGACACAGTGATGCAGCCTAACACTATCTATGGTGTTTGCAAGGTAACTGGTGAGCTTTTGTCTAACTACTACCACTCACGTTTCGGTGTTGATACTCGTTCGGTACGTTTCCCAGGTATCATCTCTAACGTAACACTTCCTGGTGGTGGTACTACTGACTACGCTGTAGAGATCTACTACGAGGCAGTTAAGGGTAACAAGTTCGTATGTAACATTGCTCCCGATGTATATATGGATATGATGTACATGCCCGATGCATTGCGTGCTACTGTAGAGCTTATGGAGGCTGACCCTGCAAAGCTTAAGCACCGCAACTCGTTCAACATCGCAGCTATGAGCTTCACTCCCGAGATTATCCGCGAGGTTGTTGAGCGCCACGTACCTGGTTTCCAGATGGAGTACAACGTAGACCCTGTTAAGGATGTTATCTCACGCAGCTGGCCTAACTCTTTGGACGACACTTGCGCACGCGAGGAGTGGGGTTGGAAGCCACAGTGGGATTTGGAGTCTATGACAGTAGATATGTTGGAGGCTGTTCGCAAGAAGAACCTCTAATTGTCCTCGGACTAATAGTCGAGCGACTCTTCTGCAAGGAAGGGTCGCTTTTTGTATCTAGGAGTGTAGTTATAATCATGAATAGAGTATACATGAATACCCTACTTCCCTGCATACCATAATTTCTTGTCAGAGTGGTGCAGATGTGACGCTGACATGAGAAAGCCACCGATGGGTAGTACTTGAGGTAGGTCCCATTGGTGACGTTGATTGAAGCGGCGCAGATGCGCCACTATCACGAGAAACCAATTTCTTGTCAGAGTGGTGCAGATGTGGTACTGACATGAAAAAGCCACCGATGGGTAGTACTTGATGTACGTCCCATTGGTGGCGTTGATTAAAGCGGCGCAGATGCACCACTATCACGAGAAATTATAATTTCTTGTCAGAAGGTGGCAGATGGTGCATCGATAAAGAAGTTGGGCGGGATGGGACATACTAAGCGTATTTCCCATTCAGCCCAACGATTGAGATGCAGCAGATGCTGCCTTATCACATGAAATTTCTTGTCAGAAGGGGCCAGATTTGGCTATGACATGAGAAATGGCGGATGGGACATACTTAACGTATTTCCCATTCGCCATTTTGATTGAAGAGTCAAAGATGACCCCTTATAACAAGAAATTACTTTTGGCGGAAATATATCTGAATAGGCACTCCCGAAAAATCCCACTGCTCACGTAGTTTGTTCTCAAGGAAGCGACGGTATGACTCCTTGATGTACTGTGGCAAGTTCACGAAGAAAGCAAACTGTGGTGTAGGTGTGGGGAGCTGCGTAACGAACTTGATCTTGATGTACTTACCCTTGATTGCTGCTGGAGGATAGTTCTCGATAAGTGGCAAGAAGAAGTCGTTAAGCTCCGATGTTGATATACGACGCTTGCGCGACTGATATACGCGAATCGCAGCCTGCAACACATCGAGGATACGCTGCTTATTGATTACCGAGGTGAAGATGATTGGAATATCGCTAAATGGAGCAAGCTTCTTCTCGAGGAACTCACGCCATACCTTCATCGTGTTGCTATCCTTCTCTACCAAGTCCCACTTATTCACAACAATAACACAACCCTTACGGTTACGCACGATGAGGTTGTGGATATTGAGATCCTGCGACTCGATACCCTGCTCTGCATCGAGCATAAGCACACAGACATCCGAATTTTCGATAGCACGGATAGAACGCATCACAGAGTAGAACTCCAAATCCTCGGTCACCTTACCCTTCTTACGCATACCTGCTGTATCCACCAAGTAGAAGTCCATGCCGTACATATTGTAGCGCGTGTGAATAGAGTCACGTGTTGTACCAGCTACGTTGGTCACGATGTTACGCTCCTTACCCAAAAGCGCGTTTGTCATAGATGACTTACCTACGTTAGGACGACCTACGATAGTGATACGTGGCAACGATGCATCGTACTCGGCCGATGTATCCTCGGGAAGATTTGCAAGGATGGCATCCATCATATCGCCAGTACCGCTACCAGACATTGAACTGATGCAGAATGGCTCACCGAGGCCCAACGAGTGGAACTCGTGCGAGAAGTAGATAAGGTCGTAGGTATCGACCTTGTTACATACGAGCATCACCTTCTTACCCGAGCGACGAAGAATATCTGCCATCATCATATCGAGGTCGGTGATACCTGTGCGCACCTCAACGAGGAAGAGGATAAGGTCGGCCTCCTCGATAGCGAGCATCACCTGACGGCGAATCTCATCCTCGAAGACATCCTCTGAATTCACGGTGTAACCACCTGTATCGATAATTGAGAACTCCTTACCATTCCAATCTGTTTTGCCGTAGTGGCGGTCACGTGTTGTACCTGCCGTCTCATCGACGATTGCCTGACGCTGGCCTACCAAACGGTTAAAGAGGGTTGACTTACCCACATTGGGGCGACCCACGATTGCTACCAAACTCATAATATACTGATAATATTCTTGTTACTCTTCGACTATATACATAATCCGCGACAAAGATACTACATTTACTCGAATTTTAAAAGTTTTACAAAATATTTAGTCTATATCGTTGTTTATTTTATGTAAAGTATGTATCTTTGGAAGATATTGGGGGCGACTATTTCGCACCGAATGACAATTAGATAATGATAAAGTATTGGATACGAGCTATTTTTGCGAGCATCATGCTGCTCACTGTGGCCTCAACAGCCTCAGCACAAGGCTATAGCTATACCCCAGTAGAGGAACAAACTCCCAAAATACGTACCGAGATGGGCGCAGGTATCGGTACACAATATACGGGATTGAGCATGGTATCTAGCGAAAGCGTATCGCTCAACCCGCGTTTCGGCTTCGAGGGTCACTTCCTTCTCGGAGTGCGCTTTGGTCGCAACTTTGCTCTTCAGACAGAGGTTAGCTATCAGGGAGGCTCGATAGATACGTCGAATGGTCGTGAGGAGCACCGCGTACGCACTCGAGGCGTAGATATTCCTCTATTTTTGTCGCTGCGTCTTGCCGACAACAGGGTGCGCATAAATGCTGGCCCGATGTTTACGGTGATGAGCCGTGGCGAGTACACATCGAATGGCGAGACGATGATGTATGGAGCCGTCAACCCGACATGGAATATCGCAGCTGGCGTTGGCGTGACAATTGCTCGCAACTTCCTCTTCGAGGCGAGATATATACACTCGCTAAAGGATGAGCTTAACCACTTTGCTGGCGAGGAGTTTGCAACACGCACATATCGAATTGCAGCGAGTGTCACAGTTTTGTTTTAGTGGGCACAGCCCAATTTATTGAATATGAGTGAAGAGATTACAAAAGAGATATTAGTCGAGGGTATTGATGCCCGCGAGCTTTATGGTCCTCAGGACGCCTACCTCGAGCAGATGCGTGAGCTATGCCCTAAGGTGAAGATTGTAGCACGTGGCGAGAGAATCAAGGCGCTGGGTGCTCGCTCGGATGTGGCAGCCTTTGAGCGCAGAATGAATGCGTTGGTAGACTACTATGTGAAGTATGGCCACATATCTTCGGAGGTGGTATCGCAGGCCTTTGCATCGAGCCTCGCGGAGTTGAGCATCGAGCCACCCGCAGTAGACAAAGATGTCATCGTCTATGGTAATAACGGAGCAATAATTCGTGCCCGCACCATCAACCAGCAGAGATTGGTGAAGCTATCCGAAAAGTGCGACTTACTCTTTGCTACAGGTCCAGCTGGTTCGGGTAAGACCTACACGGCTATTGCCTT
This sequence comes from Alistipes sp., assembly GCA_045659765.1. Lineage (GTDB taxonomy): Bacteria > Bacteroidota > Bacteroidia > Bacteroidales > Rikenellaceae > Alistipes. The sequence continues at coordinate 8,967 of JAZRCN010000035.1, read as the reverse complement.
GGCCGTCAGAGCATTGAAGGAGAAAGAGGTACGTCGCATCATCCTCACACGCCCTGCGGTGGAGGCTGGTGAGAAGCTCGGCTTTTTGCCTGGCGACATGAAAGAGAAGCTCGATCCATACTTGCAGCCTTTGTACGATGCGCTCAACGACATGATACCTGCTGCTAAGTTGCAGAAGTTTATCGAGGAGGGTACGGTGCAGATTGCGCCCCTTGCGTATATGCGCGGTCGTACGCTCGACAATGCCTATGTGATTTTGGACGAGGCGCAGAACACGACGCTCTCGCAAATTAAGATGTTCCTAACACGTATGGGTCGCAACGCCAAGTTTATCGTTACTGGCGATGTTACACAGATCGACCTACCACGACGCTCGGATAGCGGACTTACACGTGCTATGGATACGCTCAAGAACATTGCCGATATCGGCATCGTGGAGTTCGATAAGCGTGATATTGTTCGCCACCGTTTGGTGAAGTATATCGTCGAGGCTTTCGACAAGAGAGAGGAGCTTGAGAATAGCCTGAAGAATCAGGATAAGTAGAGTCTGCTACCTCAAACGAGTGTAGCGCGACTTAGGTTAAGTATCAAACATAATATTATATAACTAAAATACTAATTTACTATGGACAAGAATTTGAAAGGTTTGAAGCCAGCATTGGTATGGAAGCACTTTGCTGAGATTTGTAACATTCCCCACCCCTCACACGAGGAGGATGCGATTCGTGCATACATCGTAAAGTGGGCCGAGGAGAAGGGTCTTGAGCACAAGGTAGACGAGGCTCAGAATGTATATGTATACAAGCCCGCAACTCCTGGCATGGAGGATCGCAAGGGTATTATCCTTCAGGCACATACCGACATGGTGCCTCAGAAGAACAACGATAAGGAGTTCAACTTCTCGACAGATCCTATCGAGGCATATATCGACGGCGAGTGGGTAACAGCTAACGGCACTACACTTGGTGCGGATAACGGTATCGGCTTGGCAGCAGCTATGGCAGCAATGGAGGACGAGGAGCTTGTACACGGTCCTCTCGAGTGCCTCTTCACAGCTACCGAGGAGACTGGCATGGATGGTGCTTTCGGCCTTCAGAGCGGTTTGCTCAAGGGCGATATCCTCCTCAACCTAGACTCTGAGACTGAGGGCGAGCTCTACGTAGGTTGCGCTGGCGGTATGGATGTGAATGTTACATTCAAGTATCGTGAGCAGCCTTTGGAGGGTAAGTTCGCAGCATACAAAGTTACGGTTAAGGGTCTTAAGGGTGGCCACTCAGGTATTCAGATTGGCACACAGCGTGCTAACGCTAACAAGGTATTGTTCCGTTTGTTGCGCCAGGAGACCGAGTCTTACGGTTTGGAACTCGCAGCAGTAGAGGGCGGCAACATGCGTAACGCTATTCCTCGTGAGGCATGGGCAGTTGTTGTAGTACGTGAGGCTGAGAAGGCTATCTTCGAGGCTAACGTTAAGTCATACGAGCAGGTTATCATCAAGGAGTTCGAGGGTATCGAAGACTCTATCGAGATCTTTGCAGAGGCTGTGGAGTGCCCCAAGACAATCATTCCTCACTTGGAGTCACACTCGTTGATTCGTGCCGTTTGTGGCTGTCCTAACGGTGTTCAGCGTATGTCTATCGCTATGGAGAACCTCGTTCAGACATCTTCTAACTTGGCTATCGTAGTATCTGACGGCTCTACAATCAAGGTACAGTGCTTGTTGCGCTCATCAGTAGATACCGAGAAGTGCGAGTTGGCAGGTGCTATCTCATCTGTATTCGAGTTGGCAGGTGCTGATGTTGAGCTTACTGGCTCATACAGCGGCTGGAACCCCAACATGAAGTCGCCTATCTTGCACACTATGCTCGAGTCTTACGAGCGTCTTTATGGCAAGCGTCCATCGGTTACTGCTATCCACGCAGGTTTGGAGTGCGGTATCATCGGCGCTAAGTATCCTGGTATGGATATGATCTCGTTCGGTCCTACCATCTGCTACCCTCACTCACCAGACGAGAAGGTAGAGATCGCATCTGTTGAGAAGTTCTACGACTTCTTGCTTAACACCGTACGCAACGCTCCTAAGAAGTAATTAAGCGATGTCTAAGCAGCAGATACTCGATAGGCCTACCATCGAGGGTAGTGTCAAGTGGTTTGTAATCGTCAATCCCATTGCCGGTTCTGGCAAGGGATTGGACGATTACCCCCTTATATCGAAGCTCCTGCGCGACAACAATATTCACTGCGAAGCGGTTTTCACCGAACATAAGTACCACGCTACGGAACTCACGGTGTCGGCCATTGAGGCGGGATACAGACATATCATTGTCGTTGGTGGCGACGGCACTCTACACGAGGTTATCAATGGCGTGTTTATTCAGAAATATGCCCCCACAACCGAGATTACAATAGCCGTGATTGCCATAGGCACGGGTAACGACTGGATACGCATGTATGGCATTCCCACGCGCTACTCCGAGGCTATACGTGCCATACGCGAGGGTTACACCTTTTTGCAGGATGTCGCCGAGGTGGAGTACGAGGAGTCGATGTATCGACAGAAGCGACACATGGCGAATGTTGCGGGCTTGGGCTTCGATGCTGCGGTGATCAAAAGCCTACAGCATGCCACGATGAAGGGCAAGTTTGGACGTAGCATATATCTATGGTGTGTGTTGCGCTCGTTCTTCAAGCACAAATCTACGGGTGTGAAGATATGGGTTGATGATAAGCTCATTTTCAACAATCTGATATTCAGCATTGCTATTGGCGTATGTAAGTACAACGGCGGAGGTATGCAGCAGCTACCATCGGCTATTGCCGACGATGGTCTGTTGGATGTTACGCTGATTAAGCCTTTGCATTGGTGGCATGTATTATTCCGTCTTCACAGACTCTACAACGGTACGATATACTCTATCGGTCATGTGCTGCACGCCCAGGGTAGCAAGATACGTATCGAGTCATCGCCAGAGATACATTTGGAGGTTGATGGCGAGGCACTTGGTGTAACACCCGTAGAGTTTAGGGTGCTACATAGAGATGTAAGAGTTGTGGTAAATCGTTCTTTCTTGAAAAAACTTCGCAAAAAAGCCGAGTAAAAGGTAATCGGAGGCCACAAATATTGTGTCCTCCATTTTTTATTAATATGTTTCATCGCTTCATATCCAATAACGAGAGCGTAGAGTTGCCCGAGCAGTTCACCTATCCGTTTCACTACACGCCACACCCACTTTGTAAACAAGCAGCAGAGCAGGTGCAGAGCTACATTGCTTCACGTAGCGATTGGCACACGGAGCTTGAGGCGGGTAAGATGTTTGGTGTTTTAGTTGTCGAGAAGGCTGGTGAGATTGGATTTTTAGCTGCCTTCTCTGGGAATTTAGACGGTAGAAACAATCACGAATATTTTGTTCCTGCAGTCTACGATATGCTATGCCCCGACGACTTCTTCAAGCAAGAAGAGAGCAATATTTCAGCTATTAATCAGCGTATTAGAGCAATGGAATCTGCCGATGAGTTTCTCAAGGCTCAGCAGTTGGTATCCACAGCTAAAAGCGATTATGAGGCTGGAGTGAGTGCTATAAAGTCACGACTTGCCGAAGGTAAGGCACAACGCAGCAAGCTGCGCAACGAGGGATCATGCAGCGAGGAGGAGCTGATTCTCGCATCACAGCGCGAGAATGCCGAGGCACAACGACTAAAACGCGCTATCAGGGAGAAATTCGAGCAAGCTACAGCACATCTGGCCGATTTACAAGCTGCGATAGATACACTGAAACATGAGCGACAACGCCGCTCTGCCGAGTTGCAGATGAGGTTATTCGCACAATTCAGAATGCTCAACGCACAAGGCGAGGAGCGCGACTTATGCGAACTTTTCGCACCAACGGCACAACAAATTCCACCAGCAGGGGCTGGAGAGTGTGCAGCACCTAAGCTACTCCAATATGCCTACAAAAATGCTCTTCGTCCAATTGCAATGGCTGAGTTTTGGTGGGGTAATTCGCCCAAAGGCGAGGTGCGACAACATGGCATGTTCTACCCCGCTTGTAATGGTAAGTGTAAGCCTATCTTGAGCCATATGCTCACGGGGCTTAATGTCGAACCAAATCCATTGATAGAAATAGCTCCGCCAGAGCCAAAGATATTGTGGGAGGATGAGTGGTTAGTCGCTATCGACAAGCCAAGTGGCATGCTCTCGGTGCGTGGCAAGTCGGGAGTTCGCTCGGCCGAAGAGTGGGCCGAGGAGAGATATGACGAGGCGATGATTGTACATCGTCTTGACCAATCGACATCTGGAATTTTAGTCATCGCAAAGAACAAAATAGCACACGAAGCACTGCAAAAACAGTTTATTTCTCGCACAGTAAAGAAAAGCTATATAGCTGTGCTTAACGGAGTTATTAGTCATAAGCACGGCGAGATACGTCTACCGCTAAAACTCGACTACGACAACCGACCACGCCAAATGGTAGCCTTGGATGGTAAAGCGGCACACACCATCTTCGAAGTCGAGAACATCGAGAGTGGCCGTACTCGTGTACGCTTCTACCCTATCACAGGTCGTACTCATCAGCTGCGTGTTCACGCAGCTCATGCCGACGGTCTTGGCACACCTATCGTCGGCGATGACATCTATGGTACAAGCGCCGAACGTCTAATGCTCCATGCTGAGACCATAGAGTTCTCACACCCCATATCGGGCGAGAGAATATCGCTCAGTAGCAAGGCTGAGTTTTAAGCAAAAATAGGAGGCCATCCAATTCGGGATGACCTCCTATTTTTATTAAAATATCCACATACGCTCATCGGCAGGTGATGTCTGTACCCTATCCGCTGGTATGTGTAGCGGTGTACCATATGGCATCTGAGCTATAAGCTGCCATGTAGCCGGCAGCGACCATCGACGCGCAACAGCCTCATCGACAATCGGATTATAGTGTTGTAGTGATGCACCATAGCCCAAATCCTCCAAAGCTGTCCAAATTATAAACTGGTGCATACCCGAACTCTGCAGCGCAAACGACTCCACCTTATCGGCATAAAGCGGGAATTGTTGGCGTAGGCTCTCATGCGCAGCCATATCCTCGTAGAATAGTATTGTACCACAACCCGAGCGGAACGATGTGTGCAACTTATCGCGCGTTGCCACAAACCGCTCTTCAGGTACAATCTGGCGTAGGCCGTGCTCCACAATATCCCAAAATTCGAGATGTGCACTGTAGCCAAGTACTACGATACGTGCCGACTGAATATTGAATGGCGAAGGTGCCGTCTCCAATGTTTTTTTGACTATTTCACATACTTGAGCCTCATCGACTAAACGATTATTATTCAGCGCATAATAGCTACGTCTATGCGCTACTGCCTCCATAAAATTTCGTCTCATATATTCATCTGTTTTCTGGCATTACAAGCAATAACACTGCCACTTATTACACGCGAGTACTATCTGCACAAGATATTTCTATCGAAAATCAGTAAAAATATGTTCCTCGGCTTTGGTAATTGAAAATTATTTACTATTTTCGCAACATTGAACACTATGTGTTCTTAGGAAAATGACGGATAAAACGAGAATTAATAACCTAAAATTTTTTATAACCATGAGAAAACTTATTTCATTTTTTGCATTCATGCTGAGCATCTCGCTCTTTGCAGCCTGCACTCCAAGCGAGGAGCCTACACCTCCCAACGGCCAGGAGCCCGAGGAGCACATCAAGCCCGAGATCGAACTTGTAGAGGTGGAGGTTACGGCCGAGACCTACACTTTCGAGATTCAGGCGAACAAACCTTGCGAGTATGGCTATGTCTATATCAGCGACTTGGAGGATAGCACTGCTCCTGCTATGCCCGAGTGGTTCAACGCCAACAGTGGCGAGGTGGAGGATACCGCCTATGTTACAATCAGCGATCTCTCGCCCAACACATCGTACAAGCTCTACGTTGCAGCACGTAGCTTGGAGGATGGCGAGTATAGCGCTGCAAAGACCTTGACCTTCACAACACTCGACGACGGCAAGTTCAAGCCTATAGAGGTTACCGAGATTGGCACTGACTACTTCGTCTTCAAGCTCAACCTTCAGGGCGATTACGTATTCCTCGCCTTCGAGAAGGCATACCTAACACTCTTCGGTTCGGCTGAGAATTACCTCGCACAGAAGAACATCCGCGAGAATGGTCCTAAGACTATCCGCTGGGAGAATGGTGGCTCTTATGGCAATGAGTCTATGTCCGTAAAGCCTAACATGACATACGTTATCGCTGCCGTAAACTGCGATGCTGGCGGCAACTTCTACGATAGCGAGGGTAACCTCCTCCACGAGCTCTACACCTACGAGGTGACAACTAAGTCGTTGAACGAGTCACAGGCCGTAGTAGATATCACATTGAGCAATATCACATCTACCTCGGTAGACATCAAGGCGGTACCCGACGAGACAGTATCGACATACTATCTCTATATTCAGGATACCGAGACCTTTACGAAGAACATGGAGCTCTATGGTCAGGGTACTTATATGGCCGTAATGAAGAGTAGCTATGCTTGGTCTTCTACAGCAGAGTTGGAGCGCACATGGGGAGGTCTTACACCCTCGACAAAACATACACTCATGAAGCTTATCGTAGATCGTAGTGGTGCTGAATCGTTCACATGGCAGGAGTTCACTACGTTGGAGGCTTCGGGTGCCCATGCCGAGGTTACAGCAGAGCTCGTAGCAGCAGCTACAGATCCTCACAAGACTCTCGAGCTTGTAATCTTGACCAACGGTGTATCGGCTAAGTATGCATTTAATACCACGGCTGATGTAGACCTCGAGCGTAAGAAGGGTATGACCGATGCTGATATCGCAGCTTATCGTGGCGCAGATCTCACCGCCGAGCAGATGACCGAGGCTACAACATCTGGCACTCGCATCAAACTCGAGAACCTCTGGCCCGAGACTGAGTACACAGCTATCGTAAACGTACTCAACGAGGAGAAGAGCGTAACGACTAAGACTGTGACATTCAAGACCCCAGCTAAGGCTTTGCCTGCACGTGTTGAGTCGGAGCTCTTCACATCGCTTATTGGCGAGTGGAAGGTTACGTACAACTACATGGACTACTACTATGAGAATAAGCGTATCGACGGTGCTGTCGTTAAGATTGCAGCGGGTGTGGATAGCTACACAAGCGAGCTTTATCGCTCACACAACCGCCTCGTAATCCTTGACTGGCCATACCAGGATAACTGGCAGACCGAGGACTACACATCATTCTTGCCCGAGCACCTTATGGCATCTGATAGCTACTGGGCAGAGAATCCAAACCTCGCTTACCGCGATTATGGTCCAAAGATCTTCCTTGAGATCGCGGCTAATGGTGTTGTAACCGTACCTACAGAGAAGAATACCTATTTCTTCAACCCAACGGTAATCGACAACTTCAAACTATCGTTCTACGGTACGGATTACAGCAAGAAGCAGAACGCTCCATGTGCCTTCCCTGTAAGTATCTCGGCTGATGGCAACACTATTACTATCGGTCAGTGCATCTCGGGTCCTGAGTTCGATTACGGCACATACCGTCCCGCGATTTGGAACAACGACATCGAGTTGCGTAACCTCGCAACTTCTGACATCGTACTTCAGCGCGTAAAGAAGTAGAAGTAACTAACTCGATAAGTAAGAAAACCTAAAATTATATAAAAGTATGAAAAACTTTGGAATTAAGGCACTCCTTTTCGCCTTTGCGCTCATTGGCGTGGTAGGTTGTTCGGAGGAGCCTTCAGAGATGAATAAAAATATCACTCTATCGGTAGATAAGAGCGAGATTTTAGCCGATGGCAAGGATGCTGCAACATTCACTGTTAAGGCTGGTGATGAGGATATCACACAGAGTACTATTATCTTCAATAAGGTAGATAACTCGGCAGTTGCTGGTCGCACATTCACAACAAGTGAGGCTGCAACCTACACATTCTATGCTCAGAAGGGCGATATTAAGTCGAACGAGGTAACTGTTGTAGCTAACAAGATTACAGAGAATCCTGAGAATCCAACAGATCCCGAGGAACCAACAGATCCCGAGGAACCAACAGACCCCGAGGAGCCTACAGACCCCGAGGAGCCTACAGATCCTGAGGAGCCTACAGAGCAGAAGCCTATCGTTTTGACTGCATCAAAGACTAATTTCATCGCCAATGGCACAGATGAGGTTGTATTCACAGTAACCCATGGCGATGCAAATGTTACAACACAGTGTGCTATCAGCGTAAATGGTGAAGTTATCAATGGCTATTCATTCACGACAACCGAGGCAGGTCAGTATATCTGCTTTGCAAAAATGGGCGATCTTACATCTAAGATTCTAACCCTCACAGCAGAGCAAGCCCCCGCAGAGCCTGAGCAGCCTACCGATCCTGAGCAGCCTGGTGACGAGATCCCCACAGGTGCAGTATTCGCAAAGGGCGTAACCAAGACATCGGGTTGGTACGATGTAAACAAGCAGCTCAACGGCGATGAGATGATGTGTTGGGCAGCATCGGCATCTAACATCCTCCAGTGGTGGCAGGATCAGTATGTAGCTGCGGGCAACACTCTTCCCGCAGGCTGTCCTAACGGCACATCAAGTTCACAGGGCTACGAGCTACAGATTATGGATGTATACCGCAATAATTGGAGTAACCTTGCACGTGGCGGTTGGGCAGATTCGGCCGTAACTTGGTATTTCGAGGGTAAGGACTACTATGGCGATTTGGGCTATGGCTACGACAACCGTGCATACCCTAACTCTGGTACTGGAGGCTACTTTAGCTCTGTATGGAGCAGCATCTACCCATCGGCGGTCTACAGCTCATCGGAGTATATGTATGGCTACACTACTGAGGTGAACAACTACAGCTGGCGTAGCAACTCTGCAGGTGCGCTACGCGGATTTACCGACTATATCGTAGCATACTTCGAGCGCGGTATGGCATCGATGGCTGTT
>JAZRCN010000034.1:0-21538 GCA_045659765.1 Alistipes sp. | reverse complement strand
GGCTATCGTAACTAACGTGACTTCACGTGCTGCGACATTCACTATCCTCACAACAAACGATGATCGCTACTCATACGACTGTATGAAGGCTGCTGAGTGGGCAACTTATGGTAGCACAGATGAGGAGCGTGTAAACAACCTCCTTAAGAAGTATGTTTATGAGGTTCAGCGTGGCGATTTCGAGATTAGCGTATCTAACCTCGAGTCAGATACAGAGTATGTCCTCTACGCATTCGGTAACCATGGTGGTGTAGCTACTACAGCTCCAGCTGTTGCATCGTTCAAGACCGTATCTGACGCACCAGGTAACGTAACCATCAAGTTTAAGGATCTCGGTTACTACGATCCATCAGATCTTATCTACTACCCACAGTGGAGCTTCATGGATAGCGATTACTATAGCGGTAAGGCTATCTTCCCTGTGCAGCTCGAGATTGAGCCTGCAAACCATGGCGCATACGCATTTGCTATCTACGAGTGGGGTGATCGTACAGATGAGTACGACGATGCTAACTACATCTCTGGTCTTCTTTGGCATATTGCAACATACGGCTCGATGACTACGAAGTACACTTACGTTCCTGTTCTCTTCAATGTTCGTCACGTGGGTGTAGCTATCGCAGTTGATGCTGAGGGTCGCTATAGCGAGCTTTACAAGCAGGAGATTATGTGTACATACGATGGTGTAAACAAGGACATCGATGCTCTTGTAGACTTCTGGGAGGCTATGCAGAACGGTGGTGCTGTTAGCTCAGTATACTCTGCTCAGCCTAAGGCTAACAGCGCAGTAAGCGCAGTAAACACTAAGGAGGCGAAGGTTCAGAAGAGCAACGTTAAGGCTTCTGAGCGCGCTGAGATCGTTCGTGAGAACATGCCTGTTGAGGCGAATATTATTCCTGCGACTCGCTTCTAATTTCTTGTGATAAGGGGTCATCTTCGGCTCTTCAATCAAAATGGCGAATGGGAAATACGTCAAGTATATCCCATCCGCCATTTCTCATGTCATAGCCAAATCTGACCCCTTCTGACATGAAATTAAGGTTGTGGGGTTAATCAATGTTGTTGAACATTGTCGCTTGCTGCTGAGTTATTGATGAGTATTAGGCGAGTTGAAGCCTTTTTTAGAGTGTTTCGCGCGTATGTCATGCTGAGCCCGCCGAAGCATCTCCTCAGAGCCGACAAATGACTACGCATAAAACGCACCCTCGCATTGTCGCGTAGAAGATCTCTCGGCTACGCTCAGAATGACACCTTATAAGTGGATGTGTGCTCCAAAAGCGCAGTGCCACATTTTTCCCGTTCTCCCCAATATCGTTCGGCTCTTTTCGTTACGGTACGTAATTTGTATCGTCGCTATGCGGTAGATAGAAGCTCCAGTCGCTATTGTGACATTAGAGCATATCGTTACTTTTTAATTTTATAGCAATATGAAAAGAGCAGTACTTGCATTTGTTGTCGCTCTCTGTACGATGACAGCGACAGTAGCATCGGCTCAAGAGGAGTCGACAAAGCTACGCTGGGGAGGTCTTACGACCAACCGTTTTTGGGATAATTGGGAGGTGGCAGCGGCCTTCGGTAACTCCTTCCTCGGAGTGTCGAGTAACGATCCAGGAAAATTCAAGGATCGTAACAGCTGGAATGCCAATATCAGCTTCACTAAGTGGGCAGTACCCATTCTTGGTATGCGCCTACAGCTCGATGGAGGTCAGTTTCAGAACTACTCGATGAATCCTGCGAAATATGGCGAAGGTCTGTTTCACTCGCCCTATGTATTCGTGCATGGCGACATCCTCTTAAACCTCTCGAATTGGATTGGTGGCTATCGCGATAACCGAGTATACTATGCTATTCCATACGCAGGCTTTGGTGTGACGACGATGAACTTCACGGGCTCGACAGGCTCGAAGAATACCGAGTATGCCTTCACTACAGGTATGCTACACAAGTTCCGTGTGTCGCGTCAGTGGGATATCGAGATCGACACACGCACGTGGATATTGCGTGAAGGTGCGCTTGCGCCCGAGATTCGTGGCGATGGTAAGTATGCCGTAACATTTTCGGCATCTATAGGTGTTGCCTATCGTTTCAATAAGCGAGGATGGACACCAGCGCTTACGGAGGTTGATGTTGCAGGATATGTCGCTGCGGTTGCCGAGCTGAGCGAGGATCTGGCTATTACAGATGCCGAACTTGTGGAGGTTGCAGCGGTTGCGGCAAAACTAAATGATGACAACAAGAGCCTTAAGGCGCAGCTGGCAGAGTGTAATAAGGCTAAGCAGCAGCCCGCAACAACATGTGCAATGACAGAGGGTGTAGTATTCTTCAACATTGGCGAGGCGAAGCTCACGGACTATGCTCAGGCAACGCTGAATGGCTATATCGCAACGCTTAAGGATTGTGGTTCGAATCTGACGGTTACGGGTTATGCCGATAAGGAGACAGGTAATGCCGAGATTAATGAGCGCCTATCCGAGGAGCGTGCCGAGGCTGTTAAGACCTATATGGTCGAGCATGGCATAGCTGCCGATCGCATTACGACGAAGTGGGTGGGCGACACGCAGGAGGCCTTTGTAGAGCCTACAACGCCTATTGTAAATCGTTGTGTGATAATCGAGTAAGGAACTAAATATATTGTAAGAGTTATGGGTTGCTCTCACGGGCAACCCATAACTCTATTTTAGCATATTGTAGTGGCAATACATCAACTCGCCCTTATCATCTCTAAGGTGCATGCCTCCACCACGACAGAACGCCCAGACGCGGCACTCCTTGCACTCTCCGCAGCGCGTCCACTCCCTGTTGCGGAACTTTTCGAAGCGGTTTTGCCACACATCCCAAAACTTATCGCGGTAGATGTTGCCCTGTGTATAGTTGGCTCTCACGCTCGTACATCCTGAGATGTCGCCATTCACACGTATCGAGGCTACCGACACTCCAGCATTACACATATAGAAGTGGTCGCGGACATCAGCCTCATACCCTCCGAGAAAGCCCTCGCAGGCGTAGTTAAGAGCGATGCGGCCCTCGCGACGTGTATGGCGGACAAACTCCATAAGCGAGCGGAACTGCTCTGCGTCGAGGTGTAGGGAGTCATCCTTGCTGGCACGACCTGCGGGAAATATCGAGAATATACGCCAGCTCTTAACGCCCTCACCGATAAGAAACTCCTTCCACTCCTCCAGGTGGGGTAGTAGCTGTGGCGTAACACAAGTTATAACATCGTATGTAAGTCCCTCGGTTGTAGCTATATGGCGTATTGCTGCACGAGCACGCTCGAAACTAAGGTGGTTGCCACGTATGTGGTTATGAATATCCTCGAAACCATCGAAACTAACCGAAACAGACCTCAGTCCAGCCAGCATTAGTGAGCGTAGTCGCTCTTGGGTGAGTGCCATGCCGTTTGTAACCATGCCCCACATATATCCGCGACGTGTAACCTCGCGTCCTGCCTCCTCCAGGTCGGGACGAACAAGAACCTCACCACCCGAGAAGATGATAAGCACACGGCTTGGATCGATGTTGGGGGTAACCTCCTCGTCGAGAACGCGCAGGAAGTCGGCAAGAGGCATATCTTGCTCTGTAGCATCCACGCGGCAGTCGCTGCCGCAGTGACGACATGCCAAATTACAACGAAGCGTACACTCCCAAAAGAGTGTACGCAGTTCGTGTTTCTTAACAGCCTTGTCGTAAAGGTTGTTAAATAGCTTTAGGGCTATATGTTTGCGCAACCCTATGCGTTTGCCTTTCGCCATCGACTACTCCTTTTGTGCAGCCTTAGCCTCCATCTCGGCAACCCTCTTTGCGGCCTCCTCGTCGGTCAGAGGTGCTGCTACGCGACCATCGGGGAAGCGTGCAGGACCCTTGTTTACTTTGATGGTGTCTGCCTCTGAGCGGGTCTTTGCTGTAGGCTCCTCGGTGCGAATCTCCTGCATGCTACTCTGAGCCTCCTCATCGCTAAGCGGTGTTACGGTAGAGCCGTTGGGGAAGGGAACGCCATACATAAGCATAATGCGTGTATCTACGCTATCAGCCTCGATTTTGCTACCTTCGTTATCTTGTTTCTTACCACTCGCCTTCTTTGTGGTGCAGCATGCTGCGGTCGAAAATCCGAGAAGTGTGAGTAGTGCAATCTTTAACTTTGTCATCATAGTCGTTAAGTTTAGTTGTTGAACCCTATGTCTATAACGCGCAATAGCCACTGTTTAGTATCTCTGAGCAACTCTTTGCGGTTGGTACACATACAATACAAAGGTACAACGTTTTTCTCTTTTGTGCAAGTGTGATGCGAAAAAATGGCCTAGCGCTTGCACACTACAACTAAAATGCGTAACTTTGACTAATCAAATTGAATCTCTGTTATGAGAGGACGTGTCAAATGGTTCGACAACCGCAAGGGTTACGGTTTTATTCGTAACGATGCCGGCGAGGAGGTGTATGTTCACTACACTGCTCTTGCGGGTGATGGCTTTCGTGGTCTAAAGCACAATCAACAGGTGGAGTTCGAAACTGTTACGACCGACAGCGGCAAGGTCGAAGCTCGCAGTGTCGTCATCCTAAAATAACTCCAGTTGCTCTGGCGCACAGTTAAACGATAGGCGGTGATATGGCGACAAACCATGTTCGCGTATCGCCAAGCGGTGCTGGCGTGTAGGGTACCCCTTATTCTTATCCCAACCATACATAGGATACTCCTCAGCAAGACGTAACATATACTCGTCACGGTGGGTCTTTGCGAGTACCGAGGCTGCGGCGATGTTGGCATACTTGCCATCGCCCTTTACTATCGTGCGCCAAGCAATGTCGAGCGAGGTATGAAACCTATTGCCGTCGATGATTACAAACTCGGGACGTGGGTCGAGCGCTTCGATCGAAAGGTTCATGCCTTCGATCGAGGCGTTTAGTATGTTTATGCGATCGATACGCTCTGCTGTAACCTCGGCTACGTGCCACGCCACAGCCTCGCGCTCGATAATTTCGCGGAGTTTGTTGCGGCGGACCTCGGTCATCTGTTTAGAGTCGTTGAGCCACGGGTGGTGAAAGTCGTGGGGAAGAATTACCGCAGCGGCAAATACCGAACCGGCAAGACATCCGCGTCCTGCCTCGTCGCATCCCGCCTCGAGAAGCTCTTGTTGAAAGGTGTTTTCAAGCATATTCTATCTGTTGATGTCGGTGTGGTGTACTTCTATCTGATATATCGTGTTGTCGGGTGTAAATCCCTCATTCATAGTATGTAGGTGGTGTATCATCGCCTCGCGTACGCTAACATTCGTACGGCGTAAACTACGAGCTACAAGCTCCTTGTCAATGTAGTTTTCGGCAATATAGTTGCACATCGCTACGCGGTAGCTACGACCATCCTCCAGGTCGAAAAGTATATCTATGGCATCGGGTTGTGCTGCGGGCGTATCACACAGTACGATAGTGTATGGGAGGTCTGAACGGAAATAGGCGTAGTGTGACTCTTTGTCGGGTCGCTCGACACTTCCGCTGTTATACTTATCGAGGATGAAACGACGAATTTCGGCAGGGGTCATCGCTCCAATATATATAGTCGATTGGAAGGGATCGTTGTTGTAGATGTCGCCACGTGTGATGTCGCCAGCGAGAAGGTTTGAAAGACGTATTCCGCCAAAGTGGTAGAAGGTGATCTCGGGGGTGAAGCTGTCGTCGTAGGGGTAGCTTGCGAGAGCATCTATCGTGAAGTTAGCCACGCCATCCTGTGTTGCAAGAGCGTTAGCATAACCTTCGACTGCGCACATTTCAGGATTTTGGCTCTTTATCTGGGCAACAATCGCCGTGATGCAAGGATCGGCATCGTATGCACTCACACTCACTTGCTCATAGTCGATGTTGATAATCTCGCCATCTGCAAGCTCTATATCGGCAATAGTTGCGTAGTGTAAGTTTTTTCCGTTCTGCGATATGCGGCAGTTGTTTATCTGCTCCAAAGTCGTGTCGTGCGAGTGACCTCCAGCTATCCAATTGTACTGTGCCGAGAGGTTGGCAAGTGCTCGGTCTTGCTCTATTCCCATGTGTGATAGGAGTATCGAGAAGTCGCTCTTTGTGGCTACTTCGGCCGATATTTCGTATGCCGTAGTCACATCTGTAGTGAAACAGAATGGGGCATAGGCCTCATCGCCACCTAAGGGGTGGCCATTGCCATCGGTATCGACAATGCCAGCTATGCCGAGTGTGAAATTGTCAAACTCAATAAGTGTGTATGGCTCAATGGCGGGGTAGTCTTCGGGCGTGGTGAGGTTGGCGCATACGAAGTGAAACTCCGCGGCCATGATCATCTGAGCGAGCACCTCGGCACCCTTGTCGAATTCGTGGTTTCCGAGCGTTACAACATCATATCCAACAGCATTCATCAACTCGATCATTGGTATGCCTGGCTGAGGGTGGTCATCAACAAAGGCGTTGCCCGTAACGCGATCCCCTGAGTCGGTAAGTATCACGTCGCCAAGCTGCTCATACTCTCGTACGAGCGTCGATAGCTGTGGCATCATATTGATATTGGCATGAATATCGTTGGTCGTGATAATGTATATGTGGCGACTTTTGTCGTTTGCCTCCTGATGGGTGCAGGCTGAGGCTGCGATGAGTGCAAAGAGGAAAAATATGATGTACTTTTTCATAAAGTTATTTTATTTATTGCTTCAAAGTTACAAAAAATTACTATCTTTACACGTTGTTAAACGAAAAAATGAGTGATGCAAGTGCAAATGTTGGAGTTAATATGTCTGAATAACGGTTCACGTCTTAGTGTCGAGGCGGGAACATCGCTTATGGATGTGCTTTCGAGGCTACAGCTCGATATGCCATATCCAATGCTTGCGGCTCGCGTGAACAATTGCTACAAGCCGTTGAGCTACTCCATATTCAAACCGATTACGGTAGAGTTCTTGGATGTACGTAGCTATGAGGGCTATCGCGTCTATCAGCGAACTATCTGTTTTGTATTGCAGATGGCCGTTACGCAGCTCTTCCCCGAGCGTCGTCTTCGTGTGCGACATACGCTCGGTAGTGGCTTCTATTGCGAGTTTGACGACCATAAGGCGCTTAGTAGCGAGGAGGTCGCACTACTCAAGAGGCGTATGAGCGAGATTGTTGCCGAGGCTCAGCCTATCACCTGCGAGAAACAACTATCTGAGGATGTGCGTACACTCTATGAGCGCTTCGGCTTCGATGATAGGGTAGAGCTACTCACAACACGTCCACATCTATATAGCACGGTGAACTATATGGGAGGTATGCCAGGATATTTCTACGGTGTGCTTGCTCCGTCATCAGCCTATGTCCCCAATTTCGACATCATGCCATATTACAGTGGCCTATATATCGCACTTCCCGAGCGTGGTAATCCCGAAAAGATTAGCCGCACGGTGAGTCTTGATAAGATGTTCGACATCTTCCACGAGTATCAGCAGTGGATAGACATTATGGGTGTACCTACGGTTGGCGATCTCAATCGTCGTGTTATGGAGGGTGATGCTTCGGAGCTTATCAAGATAGCGGAGGCCTTCCACGAGAATAAGATAGCATTTATCGCACGACAGATTGCCGATGCAAACATTAATCGAGGTGTGCGCATGGCGCTTATCTCGGGTCCTTCGTCGAGTGGTAAGACCACATTCTCGAAGCGTTTGGGTGTGCAGTTGCGAGTCTTGGGCTTCGACCCTGTGTTGATAGCTTTGGATGACTACTTCGTAGATAGAGAGCATACGCCACGCGATGAGAGTGGTGATTACGACTACGAAGCGTTGGAGGCTATCGATTTGGAAGCTCTCAACGACCATCTACGTCGTTTGGCTGCGGGCGAGAGTGTCGAGATTCCGCGATACAACTTCATCACGGGTAAACGTCAGTGGCACGAACAGCCACTCAAACTTACGGAGCGTTCGATACTCATTCTTGAGGGTATCCATGCGCTCAACCCACGCCTTACGCCAAGTATTGATGATAGCCAGAAGTTCAAGATTTATATATCGTGCTTCACGTCGGTGGCTATGGACAACTTCTCGCGTATACCAACGACCGATAACCGCTTGTTGCGTCGCATGATCCGCGATAATGCAACGCGCGGTAGCAATGCTTTGGCTACGTTGTCGCGCTGGCCGAGTGTGCGTCGTGGCGAGGAGAAACACATATTCCCCTATCAGGAGAATGCTGATGTGATGTTCAACTCGTCGCTATTCTACGAAATATCGGTGCTTCGCGCCATTGCCGAGCCTGTGCTGCGTGAGGTGGCTGATACTACTCCAGAGTATGCCGAGGTAGATCGTCTATTGCGTTTCCTCGACAACTTTACCCCGATACAGCCCGACGAGATACCTCCAACATCGCTTCTCAGGGAGTTTATCGGTGGTAGTTCGTTCAAATATTAGTGAGGAGGCAATAAATCGTAACATTCGAAAGTTTAAGTAAAGACGACTGAACAAACGTAAAACATATAACAACTATAAACTAAATTACTAAAAATGAAAACCTTTGATAGCTTTGTAGACCGTCATACAGGTCTAAATTCTGCTGACGATTTGAAGCAGATGCTCGCAACAATTGGTGTAGGCTCTGTTGAGGAGCTTTTGCAGCAGGTCATCCCTCAGAA
This sequence comes from Alistipes sp., assembly GCA_045659765.1. Classification (GTDB taxonomy): domain Bacteria; phylum Bacteroidota; class Bacteroidia; order Bacteroidales; family Rikenellaceae; genus Alistipes. The sequence goes on along the minus strand of JAZRCN010000034.1, from coordinate 12,930 downwards.
TATCCGTCTGAAGAAGGATCTTGACCTTCCAGCTGCTATGAGCGAGTATGAGTATGCAGCACATATCGCTGAGCTTGCAGCTAAGAACCGCACGCTCCGCTCGTTTATCGGTATGGGATACTATCCCAACGTAGTGCCTGCCGTAGTATCGCGTAACGTATTCGAGAACCCAGCATGGTATACATCATACACTCCCTATCAGGCAGAGATTTCGCAGGGTCGTTTGGAGGCGTTGCTTAACTTCCAGACAGCTATTCTTTCGCTTACAGGTATGGAGGTCGCTAACTGCTCTCTCCTTGACGAGGCAACAGCTACGGCTGAGGCTATGTTGATGATGTACGCTATGCGTTCACGTGAGGCTGTTAAGCAGGGTCGCAACCAGATCTTCGTAGACGAGAACATCTTCCCACAGACTTTCGATGTGCTCTTGACACGCTCTGAGCCATTCGGTATCGAGATTATCCGTGACGATTTCGCGACATACAACTTCACAGGCAAGGAGTTTGGTGTTATCTTGCAGTATCCCGCAGCTAATGGTGAGGTACGCGACTATGCAGCATTTGCGGCTAAGGCTCACGAGGCTGGTGCAAGCGTAGCAGCTGTTGCCGACCTTCTCTCGTTGGCACTCCTTAAGGCTCCAGCTGAGTGGGGCGCAGACATCGTAGTAGGTACAACACAGCGTTTGGGTTGTCCTATGGGCTTGGGTGGTCCAAGTGCAGGTTATATGGCAGCGCGTGATGCACATAAGCGTATGATGCCTGGCCGTATCATCGGTGTATCGGTAGACCGTCTTGGCAATAAGGCACTCCGTATGTCGTTGCAGATGCGTGAGCAGCATATCAAGCGTGAGAAGGCTACATCGAACATCTGTACAGCTCAGGCGTTGATGGCTTCGATGGTAGGTTTCTACTGTATATATAATGGTAAGGAGGGTTTGCAGCGTGCAGCACTCAACGCACACACCGCAGCTGTTACTGTTAAGGAGGCGTTGGAGGCTATGGGCTACGTAGTACGCACTAAGGCTCTCTTCGATACGTTGGAGGTCGAGGCCGAGGCTTCGGTAATTCAGGATATCGCACTTTCGCGTGAGATCAACTTCTACTATCCCGCAGACGACTGCGTACGCATGTCGTTCGATGAGGTGACAACCGACCAGGAGTTGCAGACCGTAGTAGAGATTTTTGCTGAGGCACGTGGTAAGAAGGCTAAGGCTGTGAAGCGTGTGGAGAAGGCAGCTATCGCTGAGAACGTAGCGCGTACAACCGATTTCTTCACCGAGCAGATCTTCAACGCATACCGCACAGAGACTGAGATGATGCGCTACATTAAGCGTCTTGAGCTTCGCGATATCTCGTTGATGAACTCTATGATTTCGCTCGGTTCATGTACAATGAAACTCAACGCAGCGCAGCTCATGCAGCCATTGTCACTCGCTGGCTTCCAGAATATGCACCCATTCGCCCCTGCTGATCAGGCTGAGGGTTACCGTCAGCTCATCACCGAGCTTGAGGGTTACCTCGCAACAATCACAGGCTTTGCAGGCTGTACACTTCAGCCTAACTCAGGTGCTGCAGGCGAGTATGCAGGTTTGCTTATGATTCGTGCATACCACCAGAGCCGTGGTCAGGGCTACCGTAACATCATCCTCATTCCATCGTCGGCACACGGTACCAACCCCGCATCGGCTGCTATGGCAGGTATGAAGATTGTTATCGTTGCATGCGACGAGAATGGTAACATCGATGTTGAGGATCTCAAGAAGAAGGCCGAGGAGCACAGCTCAGAGCTTTGCGGTCTTATGGTTACATACCCATCAACACACGGCGTTTTCGAGAGCCGCATCCGCGATATCGTAGATGCAGTACACGACGCAGGTGGTCAGGTATATATGGATGGTGCTAATATGAATGCACAGGTGGGCTTGACAAATCCTGGCTATATCGGTGCTGACGTTTGCCACCTTAACCTCCACAAGACCTTCGCAATGCCTCATGGCGGTGGCGGTCCTGGTGTGGGCCCTGTATGTGTTGCAGAGCACTTGGTTAAGTTCTTGCCCAGCCACTCACTCATGGAGACTGGTGGCGAGGAGGGTATCACAGCCGTATCGTCATCACCTTGGGGCTCAGCGATGTTGCTTCCTATTACCTATGGTTATATCCGTATGCTCGGCTTCGAGGGCTTGCGTCGCTCAACAGAGATGGCTATCGTGAATGCTAACTACATGTCATCGGCACTCAAGGATGAGTACCGTACATACTACTCTGGCGAGACTGGTCGTGTAGGTCACGAGATGATCCTCGACCTCACACGCTTTAAGCACGACTACAATATCGACTGTGGCGATATAGCACACCGTCTTATGGACTATGGTTACCATGCACCTACGCTCTCATTCCCAGTACACGAGACTCTTATGGTTGAGCCTACCGAGAGTGAGTCTAAGGCAGAGATGGACCGCTTCATCGAGGCGCTTATCAAGATTAAGCGCGAGTGTGAGCAGGCTGCTGCCGAGGGCAATGCCGATAACGTAGTGGTAAATGCACCTCACACAGCACGTGAGCTTGCTGGCGAGTGGTCGCATCCTTACACTCGTGAGGAGGCAGCCTTCCCTCTAGCATGGATTGCTGAAAATAAGTTCTTCCCCTATGTAACCAAGATTGACAATGGTTATGGTGATCGTAACCTTGTTTGCCGTTGCATGGAGTAATTTCTTGTGATAAGGGGTCATCTGCGACCTTTCAATCATTGCCCCAAATGGAACGTACGTCAGGTACTACCCATCTGGGGCAATTTCTTTATCGAGGCTAAATTTAACCCCTTCTAACAAGAAATTTCTTGTGATAAGAGGTCATCTGCGGCCTCTCAATCATTGGCTCGAATGGAATGTACGTCAAGTACTATCCATCCGAGCCAATTTCTTTATCGAGGCCACATCTAACCCCTTCTGACAAGAAATTATGGTTGTGGTGCTGATGAACGTGGAATAGGCGTTGTCGCTTGACGCTGAGATATTGGGGTGTATGAGGGCGGGCTAAAGCCCTTTTGAGGGCGCAAGCAGAGCTTGCTCTTGGGGAGGCTTCGTGTTTGTTGTGCATGAATGTCATGCTGAGCGAAGTCGAAGCATCTCCTCGCAGCCAATATATAATATCGTCATTCTATATTTGCAGAAGCAGCACTCCCCATAAGCACCGTCAGGTGCGCTCCCAAAAGCGCAGCGCCCCCAAGAGTGCCGTAGGCACGCCCCCAAGAGCAAGCCTTAGCTTGCGCCCCAAAAAAAGATGCCCCCCAAGCGCGACACCCATTCACTACGTCTAAGCCCTTCGTTGCTACGCACCGATTGTTAAACGATATGACCTTGTAAAATAACCACATTTATGTTTGGTCGATACAGTGCTTTTATTGTTCGTTTTGCATAATATTGTGAATATGCATAAATTTTTCAACGAATATGCATAAAATAACCCATTAATATATCGAGTATTCAAAAATTATTCATACATTTGCAACCCTAAGGATATGCGCAAAATTTATTAAACACACTAAAAAACAAAATTATTAATTTTATGAAAAACTTTAAGCATTACCTTTGTGCGGTAGCGGCGCTTTTGGTCGGTTTCGCATTTAGTGCTTGTACGCCCGACACCCCAGAGGGTCCATCGGCACAGGCATCGGTAGAGATCAACGTCGCTTCTGTAACATCAAGTGGTGCAGTTATCGAGGTTGTGACAAAGGGTGTTAGCAGCTTTGCTTACATTCAGAACGAGCTTGAGCTCCCAGCTACTGCTATCTATGGTGGTGGTACAATTGTAGAGATTGCTGACGCTTCAGTAAGCACAACAACAGAGGTACCATTCTCAGGCCTTGAGTCTCAGAAGTCATACTCTGTATTCTTCGCAGTCAAGGATAGCGAGAATATCCTTTCAGAGACTGTATATACTGCAGAGTTCACAACTGTTGGTTACACCGATGTGCTCACAGTTGTTGATCGTATGCTCGACGGTTTCGCAGTTCACGTAGTTGTTCCTGAGGATGTTAAGGCTCGAGGCAATGCTTTGCGTTACTCTACATCATCACTCGCGATGTACAACTACATGAAGATGATGGGTTCTATGGAGCTCGATATGTTGCTCTACAACGCACAGCAGTACATCACTAAGGATCACACAATCATCTATGATGAGTACCACAGCACTGAGCGTGATGAGAATGGTGAATTGATCTACGATGAGGCGGGTAACCTCGTATCTGCAAGTTATGCAGATCCTAAGGTTCCTGGTGAGCCTGGTGTATTCATCATCGGTGAGTTCGGCTACATGGACAATGCAGATGAGAATATCGTATACCACAAGGATACAGATACTATTGAGACTGTATATGAGGATATGTACTCTGGCGACGGCACAGTAATTTGGGCATTCCCCGCAGGTTGGGGCAACGGTTACTACCGTCCAGAGTTCGACTGGATCTCATGGATCCATGAGCTTGAGACCGATGCTTACGATACAGAGAAGTATTGGACAGGTTACTACGATCGTATCCAGGTAGATACTCTCGACCCAGAGGATTTAGAGGGTACGGTTGATGTTAAGATCTCTAACATGACTCCTGTAAACGCTATCATCGACTTCACTCCTACCGACGACGTAGCATTCTACAATGTTATGCTTTTGGAGGAGAGCGAATTCGAGGGTACAGTAATGCCACTTTTGGATAACAACGAGGATTATTTGCGTTGGTTCACTGGCTCATATTTCGCGCTCTACACATTCGGTACTGAGATGGCAACAGGTCCTGTTGCTATGAAGCTTACAGATTGGTTCTTAGATACTAAGGGCTTTGCAGGCAAGGAGTTCCGCGTGCTTGTATCTGCTATGGGTGACAACTCTGGTATGACTCAGAGCTTCGTAACTACAACATTCACACTTCCTGAGGTTACTAAGGCAGCTCCACGTGTTGTTGTAACAGAGGTTCCAAGCGAGGATCCATACATGGCAAGCTTCAACATCAAGGCTCCTAACAAGGATGTTTACGAGGCATACTTCGCATGTAACTACGTTCGTGAGTTCGATAATGTTCTTGGTAGCTACACATACCTCACACTCCTCCAGGAGATGGGTAACAAGTTTGGTAACACCGAGATCGAGATGATCAACAGCGACGCAGGTTTCACATTCAGCGCAGCAAGCCGCGAGAACTCAACAACACGTCTTGCAGTACTTGCTTACAACGATGAGGGTACTCACAACGACATCAACGCTACAGGTTCAGAGGCTGTTTGCGAGACAACAACACCTCGTGCTATCTATCCTGCACCTGTTAAGTCAGACCTCTTCGAGGCGTTGTGCGGTGAGTGGGTAGCGTCAGCACCTATGACTAAGTACACAACAGACGAGAATACAGGCGAGGGTCAGTGGATTAACCTCGAGGATCCTTACACCAGTGAGGTTACAATCTCTGGTGGTGTATACTGCCCAGAGTCTCTTACTGAGGATGTATATGCTGTATACGAGAAGGCAGGTGTTAGCCGTGAGGATACCGACGCTCTCTTCGAGGAGTTCAAGACTTTGGCTGCAGACTACAACGACCGCACACGTGGTTTCAACCGTCTTCTCTGCCTTGGTTACAACTTCGCAGATAAGGACTTCCGCATGGATATCCGCATGGAGCCATGGGATTTGTTCATCGCTGAGGATTATGGCTTCGAGGTAGTAAGCAACATCTTCTACGACTTCGGTCCTAAGTGGAATTTGGAGATCGACAAGGATGGTAGCGTATGGTTGCCTATCGATATCGAGAAGGAGTTCCCATTGGAGACCTTCAAGTTCGGTATGGACTACACTCTCTACATGTTGGCTGTTGGTATGAACTCATACCTCGGTGGTCCTTACTACGATAAGGATGGTAAGTTGGTTCTCGACGCTCGCTTCCCTGTTGAGGTTTCTGAGGATCGTAACACTATCACTATCAAGCCTATCATCTACAACTATATCGACAGCAACGGCCAGCCTGCTACCGAGACATACTATCCTTGTGTAGCTCAGTTGCAGTATGGTCAGGCACAGCCTATCAACCCACGTGTTGCTGGCGATGTAGTTCTTACACGTAAGGCTGCTGCTACAGCTTCTAAGAGCAATGTATCAGTAGGTGGTGGCAAGGGTGCATCAGTTGTTGCTAACGGCAACATTGCAACACCTGTTGCTCGTGCTACAAAGTCTATGACATCTATGGATGCATCGAAGATTGTTGTTCGTGAGCAGCTCGTTAAGGAGCAGAAGATGGAGACTGGTTCTGAGGCGTTCCACAAGCGTGCGAAGGCTATGGTTAAGGGTCTCTATGGTATTGACCTCAAGTAATTTCTTGTGATAAGGGGTCATCTGCGACCTCTCAATCATTGCCCCAAATGGGAAATACGCTTAGTATGTCCCATCTGGGGCAATTTCTTTATCGAGGCCACATCTACCCCCTTCTAACAAGAAATTGGTGGGGGTGTAGGCAAGTATAGTGCTATTTTATACTACCAATTATATTATCAATCGCTAAAATATCATCTGCATTACAACAGAAAAGCGTCGAAACGATTGGCGATAATACCTCCGTAGGGCTGTTCGGCTAAGGGCTGAGCGGCCCTATCACTTTTTATGGTTATGGCTGAGAAAGTTTTTAACTTTAACAAATTTTCGTATCTTTGTGCAATTGAGAAAATACAGAATTATGGCTGATAACTATTTAGAGAAGAGAATGGAGGATTTCAAGGCGCAGCCCGCAGCGCGTCGTAAGTCCTCTGCGTCGTTGCGTCGTCTGTTGCGCGCAAATCGCAGCTACCGTGGCTACGACAGTTCATTCGAGGTGCGCGAGGATCAGCTGCGTCGCATTATCGAGGTAGCTACGCTATGTCCTTCGGCACGCAATCAGCAGGTATTGCGTTTCCGCCCTGTGCTTAAGGCCGAAGCCGATAAGGTATTGCCACACATACGTTTAGGCGGTGCTCTTCCCGACTTGCATCTGCCATTTGCGGGTACCGAGCCCAATGCCTTTGTGGTGATATGCTCGACGGTCGAGGAGTCGAAATATGTAGATATCGACCTCGGTATTGTTGCACAGTCTATGTTGTTGCAGGCTGCCGAGATTGGCTTGGGAGGCATCTGTATTGGAGCTTTCGACCATGAGCCTGTGCGCGCAAACCTCGATTTGAAGTATGAACCAGTGTTGGTATTGGCCATAGGTCGCCCAGCGGAGCATATCGAGCTTCGGGAGTGTCGCGAGGGTGATTCGCTGACCTACTATCGCGAAGGGGGCATCCACTATGTGCCTAAGATTTCTATTGATGATCTAATTCTAAAATAACCATGAGAAAATTACTAACTCTTTTTGCTGTGGCCCTTGCCACGATGATAAGCCTTAGTGCTTCGGCCGAGGAGGTGCGCCCCTATTGGGAGCAGCCCGAGGTGTATGCAATAAATAAGCTGCCATCGCGTGCAGCACTCATCCCCTATGCTACTACCGAGGAGGCTGCCGAGCGTGGCCTTTCGCCATTGGTGCGCTCTATTGGTGGTGTGTGGAAGTTCTGCTGGACACCTACTCCTGAGGAGCGTCCCGAGGGCTTTTGGGCTAAGGAGTACGACGATGCAGAGTGGGGTATTATGCCCGTGCCAGGTAACTGGGAGATAAATGGCTATGGTGTACCTATCTACACCAACGTAACATATCCCTATCCGCTAAACCCTCCATTTATTCCACATGAGGATAACCCCACGGGATGTTATCGTCACACCTTTTCACTCCCCGAGGCGTGGGATGGTCGTCGTATCATTTTGCACTTTGAGTCGGGTTTGGCAGCAATGCATATCTGGGTAAATGGCGAGGTTGTAGGTTATTCTGAGGGTACAAAGACCGCTGTGGAGTTCGATATCACAGATTATGTAGCTGTTGGCGAGAATCTATTGGCTATCGAGGGCTATCGCTGGGCCGATGGCTCATATCTCGAGGATCAAGATTTCTGGCGTCTCTCGGGCTTCGATCGCGATGTGAAGATATACGCTGTGGATAAGGTGCGCATTGGCGATATGTTCGTGCGTGGTGGCTTGGATAAGAGCTATACTAATGGCGTGTTCGAGGCCGATGTGCGTATCGAGAGCGTTGCGAAGCAGGGCTTTGCTGGTAGCGTGGAGCTGTTGCTACTCGATGCCGAGGGCAAGGAGGTCGCTAAGTATAAGAAGAGTGTAAAGCTATCGGCAAATGGTGCTCGTGATCTAACATTCAAGCATACTATCTCGAATGTTAGTGTGTGGAGCCACGAGAAACCTGCGCTATACACTACGGTAGTTACGTTGCGCGATGCTCAGGGTGGCGTTGTCGAGGCTACATCGTGTCGCACGGGTTTCCGCACAGTAGAGATTCGTGACGGACAGTTGTTACTCAACGGCAAGCACATAATGTTTCATGGTGTGAATATCCATGAGCATAACCCCGCAACGGGTCATGTCGTAACGCCCGAGCTTATGCTCAAGGATATTACGCTTATGAAGCAGTTTAACATCAACGCTGTGCGTACGAGCCACTATCCCGAGCCTGTTGCGTGGTACGACCTCTGCGACGAGCATGGCATCTTGCTTATCGACGAGGCTAACATCGAGGCTCATGGTTGTGGTGTGGGATATAGCGAACACTTCCTAAACTATCACCCATCGCACCGTGAGGAGTGGGCAGGTACGCACCACGATCGCACGGTGGCTATGGTTGAGCGCGATAAGAACCACCCATCTGTGATTATATGGTCGCTCGGTAATGAGAGTAGCGATGGCCCTCACTACACGGAGAACTACAAGTGGATTAAGGAACGCGATAAGACACGCCTTGTGCAGTTTGAGCAGGCGTGGGGTGGTCCCAATACCGATATCGCATGTCCGATGTATCCCGAGATTGAGCAGATGAAGCGTTATGCCGAGCGAGAGAAGCCTCGCAAGCCATACATCATGTGTGAGTTTGCCCACGCTATGGGTAACTCTACGGGTAATTTCCGTGAGTATTTCGATATTATGGAGGGTCATCCTCATATGCAGGGTGGCTTTATCTGGGATTGGGTGGACCAGGGCTTGGATGGCTATGGTCGTGATGGTCGCCACTATTGGGGCTATGGCGGAGACTTCGGGGCGTGGATGTACACGCACGACGAGAACTTCTGCTGCAACGGTGTCGTAAATCCTGACCGCACGCCTCATCCAGGATTGTACGAGGTGAAGAAGGTATATCAATACATCAACTTCGAACTTGTCGAGGGTAAGCTACGCATACACAACGACTACCTCTACAATAATCTCTCGGAGTATGCCTTCCGCTATGAGGTATTGCGCAATGGCGAGGTTATCGCTGCGGGCAATATTGCGGATGTTGAGTGCGAGGCAGGTCGTAGCGTCGATGTAGATGTCGAGCTTCCTAATGCAGAGGAGTGTGATGGCGAGGTGTTGCTTAATATGTATGTTACGCAGCGCGCCTTTAACTCGCTTATCCCCGAGGGTCATCTCGTAGCCTCGGAGCAGCTTGCTATTGGTGGTGAGTATAGCTATGCTTGCGCTACGCCCGAAGGCGTTATCGAGGTGGAGAAGGCTGATAACTGGTTGGCAGCCTTTGTGGGCGAGACTGGAGTATTGTTCAATACCTCGAATGGTCGTTTGGAACGTTTCGTGTCGAATGGCCGTAACCTTATGGTGCAGTTGCCCGAGCCTTGGTTCTGGCGAGCACCTACCGATAACGATTGGGGTGAGGGCTTACAGCGTACCTGCAACGTATGGCGTACAAATCGTGGCCGTATCATCGACTCATCGGTCGAGGAGTATGAGGATCGAGTCGTTGTCCGTAGTGTGAAAGAGTTGGTTGATGCTCCATCGCTCTTCACTACGACATATACGTTCCTTGCCGATGGCTCGCTACGTGTCGAGGTGGAGTGGGAGCGTAGGGGTGAGTTTGTGCCCGAGTTGCCTCGCCTCGGTATGCGTATGATTATGGCGCAGAACTACAATAATTTCAAATTCTATGGTCGTGGCCCATGGGAGAACTACTCAGATAGAAAGGAGTCGGCTTTCTTAGGCGTATATGAGCAGAGCACCGATGAGCAGTTCTTCAACTATGTGCGTCCTCAGGAGTCGGGTAATAAGTGCGATGTCCGCTGGTTGGAACTCACTAACGATAAGGGTGTCGGCATCCGCATCGAGGGTATGCAGCCTCTCAGTGTGAGCGCTATGCCTCACCGCTCGGAGGATCTCGATCCAGGACTCACGAAGAAGCAGATGCACTACTCAGATATCGAGCCTCGTAGAGAGGTAGTTCTTCAGGTAGACTTAGCACAGCGTGGCCTTGGCGGTGATAACTCATGGGGTATGTCGCCACACGCGCCTTACCGCTTGACGGGCGATAAGTATTCTTATGGATATGTGATTAGACCTATAAACTAATTGTCGTATTGGCTCGAACGAAGGTTCGGGCCAATATTCTTTTGGGGCATTCTTTACAAAAAAAAAAACTACCCGACGCCGTAGCATCGGGTAGTTCTATTATTGGTCGGAGACTATTAGTGACAACCGTTGCAGTCGCAACCATCGCCGCACTCGTGCTCACCGCAGCTACCACCGCAGTCGCCACAACCGCAACCACCAGGAGTCTGGAGATCCTCGGGAGTAACGTCGCGTACCTCGACAACAGTAACCTCGAAGTTAAGAGTCTTGCCAGCCATAGGGTGGTTGAAGTCCATAACTACGCTGTCTGCCTTAACCTCCTTAACGATACCCATCATAGGCTGACCCTCTGCTGTAGACATAGGAATCTGGCTGCCTACGAACAAAATATCCTCAGCAATCTTGCCATCCATCATAAATACAGTCTTGGGCAACTCAACAACAGCCTCAGCGATAGTCTCGCCATAGCCATCCTTAGGCTCGAGAGTGAATGCTACTGACTCGCCTGGCTCCTTATCCATGATAGCCTCCTCGAACTTAGGAAGCAACATGCCCATACCGCAGATAAACTGCAAAGGCTGACCAGGCTGTGACTGATCTGCAATCTGACCATCTACAGTGAGCTTGTAATCTACGCTCACCATCTTGTTCTTTTCTACTTTCATAACTCTATTTTTTTTGAATATTCATTTTTCTGACTTTCGTTCAGGTCCGCAAAGATACTTAACTTCGGGCGTAGTGCAAAATTTGAGCACCAATTTTTTTTAGATTTATTGCAGTGAAGCACTTTTCCGCAATTAAAATCCTCGGAGAAATATTTAGTCAAGGCTATGTTATTAGGTAAAACGTGCGCATTGCGCGTATATTTATATAGGTATTATCCCTAAAATAGTATAAAAAGTAAAAAAAATGGGTGCTAAGTGAAAAAAAGTTGTAAGACTATTTCGTGATTCACAAATTAGTTGTATATTTGCACTCGATTTTCGGTCATAGCCTCGAAAGAGGGGCGGAAAATGACGCAAAGTTCTTTGAAAAGAGTGCAAATGAAAATTTTTTTGAAAAAAGTTTGCAAAAAATTTGCAAATTAAAAAAATGTTCGTACCTTTGCATCCCGAAATGGTTAACGCCGATGTAGCTCAGTTGGCCAGAGCAGCTGATTTGTAATCAGCTGGTCGGGGGTTCGAATCCCTCCATCGGCTCCACTTAAAGCTCAGCTTCGGCCGAGCTAAATATTGGGAAGATACCAGAGTGGCCAAATGGGGCAGACTGTAAATCTGCTGGCGCACGCCTTCGGTGGTTCGAATCCATCTCTTCCCACACAAAGACGCCGTCGGGGTAGCAAAGAAGTTCGCAAGAACAAGAGCACTCTGAACGGTGTATTTTTGCGGAAGTAGCTCAGTTGATAGAGCAGTAGCCTTCCAAGCTACGGGTCGCGAGTTTGAGCCTCGTCTTCCGCTCGATGAGCAGAGTGTAATGCTCTCCTGATTTCGAAAGAGAGATGGAGGAGTGTTGCGCGATTGTTTGTAAACTGACTATTAAGAAAAGTAACTTTAAAAACTTAAATATTTATTACTATGGCAAAAGAAAAATTCGATCGTTCGAAACCACACGTGAACATCGGTACTATTGGTCACGTTGACCACGGTAAGACTACTCTTACTGCTGCTATCACAACTGTTCTTGCAAAGGCAGGTCTTTCAGAGCTTCGTTCATTCGACTCTATCGATAATGCACCTGAGGAGAAGGAGCGTGGTATCACCATCAACACTTCACACGTTGAGTATCAGACTGCAAACCGTCACTATGCTCACGTAGACTGTCCAGGTCACGCTGACTACGTTAAGAACATGGTTACTGGTGCTGCTCAGATGGACGGTGCTATCCTTGTAGTTGCTGCTACTGATGGTCCTATGCCTCAGACTAACGAGCACGTACTTCTTGCAAAGCAGGTAAACGTTCCTCGTATCGTTGTGTTCTTGAACAAGTGCGATATGGTTGACGATCCTGAGATGCTTGACCTCGTTGAGATGGAGGTTCGTGACCTTCTTTCTAAGTATGACTTCGACGGCGATAACGCTCCTGTTATCCGTGGTTCAGCTCTTGGTGGTTTGAACGGCGAGCCTCAGTGGGAGGAGAAGATCATGGAGCTCATGGCTAACGTTGATGAGTTCATCCAGTTGCCTCCTCGTGACAACGAGAAGCCTTTCTTGATGCCTGTTGAGGACGTATTCTCAATCACTGGTCGTGGTACCGTTGTAACAGGTCGTATCGAGACTGGTATTATCCACGTAGGTGATCCAGTTGAGATCATCGGTTTGGATGAGGAGATCCGCACTTCTACATGTACAGGTGTTGAGATGTTCCGCAAGCTCCTCGATGAGGGTGAGGCTGGTGACAACGTAGGTCTTTTGATGCGTGGTCTTGATAAGAAGGATGTTAAGCGTGGTATGGTTATCGCTAAGCCAGGTTCAATCACTCCTCA
>JAZRCN010000033.1:0-35416 GCA_045659765.1 Alistipes sp. | reverse complement strand
ACGCTGCGCTCCATCTCCTCGCGCTCGATCTCCTCGTTCATGCGCTCACGAACCTCCTCACGCTTCTCCTTACGATACTTAGCACCCTTCGACTTTATACCCTTGGCTGTAAGACGTGCCAAGGTATCCTTAATCTGCTTCTGTACCTCCTCATCCGATACCTCGGGACGTACTACGGGCTTAGGCTGCTGCTTCTGCTGTTTCTGCTGCTGCTTCTGCTTCTTATTGTTAGGCTGCTGGTTGTTGTTACCACCCTGCTGGTTACCCTTATTAGCGTTGTTATCGCCCTTTGAGCCACCCTTCTCAGGCTTACCACCACTCTTACCAGCCTTCGTTACATCTACCTTCTCCTTATCGAGACGCTTACGCTTATGCTTGCCACCAGGGACCATATTCGATACGTCCATAGTACCGAGGATCTTGGGGCCTCCAAGCTGCTCAATCTGAGGACGGAATACCGAATCACGCTTAGCGTCATCTGTTGCAGGCTCCTCAACCTTAACAGGCTCCGCCTTAACCTCTACCTTAGGCTCAGCTTTAGGTGCTGGCTTAGGCTCGGGCTTAACCTCCACCTTAGGCTCTGCCTGAGGCTCTGGCTTCTTACCACCGAGGTCGATCTTACCGAGAATCTTAGGACCACGCACCTCATCCTTAACGCTAATCACGTTGCTCTTGATGACTACCTCGTCCTCCTCATCCTCGCTCTTATCCTGCGAATTGATGCTCACCGAACCCTTCTGCTGAATGCGCTCACGAACGTTGTTACGCTCGTTGCCCGACTGCTTATTGCCACCAAACTCCTTCTCCAATACGGCATAAACCTCTGCCGATACGGGTGAAGAGGGTGAGCAATCGCTCTGTAGGCCTTTACGCTGCAAGAAGTCTGCAAGTGTATTGAAACCCACCTTAAACTCCTTAGCAACCTGTATTAGCCTTATCTTCTTACTGTTATCCATCTATATATCCTTTCGTTTATTAATCTTTATCACTTCGGTCGATTACGACACACTTTCTACTCCTCGAACTCAGCCTTAAGGATAGATACCACAGCCTCTGCCTGCTCAACCTCGAGGTCGGCGCGCTGTGCAATCTCCTCTACTGAAAGCTCAAGTACGCTCTTCGCTGTGTCGCAACCTGCGCTCTTGAGGGCATCGATAACCCATGCCTCAATCTCGTCTGCGAACTCAGTCAAAGCAACATCCTCCTCCTCGATCTCGCGGTATACATCGATATCGTAGCCCGTGAGCAACTTAGAAAGACGAATGTTAAGACCGCCCTTACCGATAGCCAACGATACCTCCTCTGGCTTGAGGTATACCGAAGCTGTCTTACGCTCCTCGTCGATAGTGATTGTCGACACCTTTGCAGGGTTCAACGAACGCTGAATCATGAGCGATGTGTTTGCTGTGTAGTTCACAACGTCGATATTCTCGTTGCGCAACTCCTTAACGATAGTGTAGATACGCGAACCCTTAACACCCACACAAGCACCTACTGGATCGATACGCTCATCGTACGACTCAACAGCAACCTTTGCACGCTCACCTGGAATACGAGCAATCTTCTTGATGGTGATAAGACCGTCGTAAATCTCGGGCACCTCCTGCTCGAACAAGCGCTCGAGGAACTGATTGTCGGTACGCGAAAGGATGATGCGTGGCTGGTTGTTGTTCATCTCCACGCTCTTAACTACAGCCTTGATGGTGTCACCCTTGCGGTAGAAGTCGTTAGGAATCTGCTCGCTCTTGGGCAATACGAGGTCGTTATCCTCGTCGTCACGCACCAATACCTCCTTCTTCCACACCTGGTAAACCTCGCCAGAGATGATCTCGCCAACCTTCTCCGAGTACTTCTCGAAGAGTGCTACCTTCTCCAAATCGAGGATACGCGATGCGAGGTTCTGACGCAACGAGAGGACAGCACGACGACCGAACTTTGTCATGTCGATCTGATCTACATACTCGTCACCCACATCGTAAGAGGCGTCGATAGCCTTCACCTCAGAGAGTGCTATCTCGGTGTTCTCATCCTCCAACATATCATCCTCTACGACCTTGCGGTTACGCCAAATCTCGAGGTCACCCTTCTCGGGGTTAATAATCACGTCGAAGTTCTCGTCGCTTTCGAACTGCTTCTGCAAAGCGTGACGGAATACATCCTCCAACACACCGATAAGCGTTGAGTTGTCGATACTCTTCAACTCCTTGAACTCAGCGAAATTGCTGATAAGATTAATGTACTTCATTTTGCTTATATATTTTGTTTATTAGTTTGTCTAAAATTTATCTTTAAGGTCGCCAACCCACTTTCCGACTAAGCCTAACTCAACACTCAACGAAGTGTGTGTGTGTGTGTGTGAGCATCTCAACAACAAGCCCAACGCCGCAGATTGGCTCTTATCATGAAAAATATTCTTGTTAGAGAGAGTCATATACAACACTCGACAATTTTTCGTCAAAAGAGTTAAGATGTGGTGGTGGGTCGCAGGGGTTGAAAGCGGAGCATACTCAACGTATGTGAGCATTTCAACAACAAGCCCAACGCCGCAGATTGACTCTTATCACGAAAAATTACTTGAAGTCGAGATACTCTTTAACATACTTTATCTCCTCCCACTTGTACTCCTTGCTCACCTGCACCGTCTGCTTACGCTTCTTGCCCTCGATGAGCTGCTTCTCCTCGTATGAGATTGCGATACCCTGCTCGTCGGCATTCTCGAGCTTCGCGAGGAGTTTGATGCCATCTTTGAGGAGCACCTCTACCGATGAGCCCAAAATCTTACGATACTGACGCAACAGCTTAAGCTCAGAGCCGATACCTGCCGAAGCAACCATCAACGAGTAATCCTCAACCTCACGGTCGAGTTCAGCCTCAATAGCGCGGTTAAGCGCTGCACAATCCTCCAATTTTACTGCCGTGTCGCTATCGATAAGCAACTCAATCTCGCCCATAGGCGTAGCCTTGCACTCGACAACGAACATATCGCTGCCAGCCAAATGACGCTCGGCAATCTCCGTAACCTTGTTAATATCAATCATATACTTTCTCTTAACGTCTAATCTTTACTCGTTATGTCGTTGCTAAAAGATACGAAATAAGGGGACTCCCGTCCCCTTACCTTCGCTCTATTACGTTGCAAATATACAACTTTTTTTCATACTACACAATATATATATGCATTTTTTATCCCCGACCATCACTTTATTTACTGCGCTCTGCCCAAGCAGGGAGCCTTTTTCGACCTTACAACAGCGAGATTTCGCAAATAAAACGTGATATATTCATTTATTTACGTATCTTTGCACTAATATAACACAAAACAATACTAACACTATGTCAGTTGAAAGTACAGTAAGAGCCGTAACGACACTTCGCCTTACGGAGATGAAGCAGCGTGGCGAGAAGATCGCAATGCTCACATCGTATGACTACTCTATGGCCAAGATTGTTGATAAGGCGGGTATCGATGTTATCCTTGTTGGTGACTCGGCAGCCAATGTTATGGCAGGTTTTGAGACTACTCTCCCTATTACCCTCGATATGATGATCTACCATGCCAAGTCGGTGGTACGTGCTGTGGAGCGCGCCCTCGTGGTTGTAGACCTTCCGTTTGGTACGTACCAGGGCAACTCTAAGCTCGCTCTCGACTCCGCAGTCCGCATCATGAAAGAGACTGAGGCCGATGCCGTTAAGATGGAGGGTGGCGAGGAGATTCTGGAGTCGGTAAACCGTATTCTCTCAGCAGGTATACCCGTTATGGGTCACCTCGGCTTGATGCCACAGTCGATCCATAAGTTTGGAACATACAATGTGCGTGCTAAGGATAATGCCGAGGCCGAGAAACTCGTGCGCGATGCTAAGTTACTCGAGCAGGCAGGCTGCTTTGCTATCGTCCTGGAGAAGATCCCCGCAGAGCTCGGCAAGCGCGTATCCGAGGAGTTGCGCATACCAACTATTGGTATCGGTGCGGGTGGCGCAACAGATGGTCAGGTGCTTGTAGCCCACGATATGCTCGGCATTACGCAGTCATTTTCACCTCGTTTCTTGCGTCGCTATGCCGATGTGGGCACAACGATTTTGGAGGCTGTAGGCCACTATGTAGATGATGTTAAGAGCCGTGACTTCCCCAACGAGAAGGAGCAGTACTAATTCATCACTTATCTTAAACAGAGTGCGCATCCTATCGGGATTGCGCACTCTTTGTTGTTATTAAAACCACGCCATTAGCACCCCTGAAGCCATACATATTCGCACCCTTCAGCACCTCTATATTATCTACATCTGCTATGTTGATATGCTCGGGGTTAATCTCCTGGCCATCACATAGTACCAGCACTGCCGAGGAGCTATTTATCGACCCCTGGCCATATAGACATAGCTCGCCATTGACTCTACGTAACGAGGGCACGAACACGAGCAGTGCATCTATCACATTATTGCACCCCGTAGAGCGCAATCTATCGCCCGAAATACCCGACGAGAAATCGACCTTCTCGCGACGCTTAACATAGCTAAAGCCGATATTCGCCAGCTCCTCCGACTCCTCGACAGTATAGGTTAAAGCCTCGTCACTAAGCACTATACGAATACTGTTTCGTCCCGCAACGGGAATGAGAATCTCGTTGCGATGATAGACCACACGAAGCACATTTTCGGGCTGAATATTGGTCAAACCGAAGCGACCCTTACCATCCGAGAAGGTTACCTTGTCGCTATCGACAACCTCGATACGCGCCTTTACGCCACGACCATCCTCCCTAAGAATTAGACCATTAAATGGCTTTGCCTCCTCCGCCTGCTGAGCATAAGCAGTAGTCAGAAACAAGAAAATGGCAAAAATAGTAAGATATATCCTACGCATAAATCACATCTTTTATCGGTTTACAGAGCACAAGGTACAAATTTTCGATTAAAAAAGAGAATATTTCGACAAAATTTGTAATTTCTTAAAAAAATTTATTATATTTGCAGAACTTAGATTTTTAATTGAAAGGGAATATTCTAACTTCAAAAAACAATAAAAGCTATGAAAGAGGCTATTGCAATTCTCACGGGTGGCGGTCCAGCTCCCGGTATGAACACTGTTGTCGGCAGCGTTGCTAAGACATTTTTGGCTAAGGGCTACCGTGTAATCGGTTTGCACTACGGCTACTCGGGTCTGTTCAACCCCAACCCACGTTACGAGGATTTGGATATGTTCCGCGTGGACTACATCTTCAACCAGGGTGGTTCATACCTCACTATGAGCCGTTTCAAGCCCAGCGACGAGGATTTCGAGAAGAACTTCAACCTCGACTTCTTCAAGTCGAACAACATCAAGTTGTTGGTAACCGTAGGTGGCGACGATACAGCATCTACAGCTAACCGTATCGCTAAGTTCCTCGAGGCTAAGCAGTACCCTATTGCCAATATCCACGTTCCAAAGACTATCGATAACGACCTTCCATTGCCCGCAGGTATGCCTACATTCGGCTACCAGTCAGCAAAGAATGCTGGTTCGGTAATCGGTCGTGCGGTTTACAACGACGCTCGTACATCGGCTAACTGGTTCGTAGTTGCAGCCATGGGTCGCTCGGCAGGTCACCTTGCATTCGGTATCGCATCGGCTTGCCACTACCCTATGATCATCATCCCCGAGATGTTCAACAAGACAAAGATCACTATCGACAAGATTATCAACCTTATCATCTCGGCTATCATCAAGCGTAAGATCGTAGGCATGGACTATGGTGTAGCGATGGTTTCGGAGGGTGTATTCCACTCGTTGGATCAGGAGGAGATTCTCAAGTCAGGTATCCAGTTCTCATACGACGATCACGGCCACCCCGAGTTGGGTAAGGTATCTAAGGCTGAGATGTTCAACACCTTGTTGGAGAAGAAGTGCAAGGCACTCGGCATCAAGGTTAAGTCTCGTCCAGTGGAGATCGGCTACGAGGTACGTTGTCAGACCCCTTGCGCATTCGACTTGGTATACTGCTCTCAGCTCGGTATGGGTGTATATAAGCTCTTCTCTGAGGGCAAGACAGGTTGTATGGTTTACATCAGCCAGGAGGGCTACGTATCACCATTGTACCTCAAGGATTTGCAGGATCCCGAGACGGGCAAGATTCCTCCACGCTTGGTAGATATCCACGCCGACAAGACCCACCAGGTAATCGACAACTTGATGCACTACATCACTCCCGAGGACTACGAGGCTGCTAAGGCCTACGTTGCTAACCCTGAGGATTTCGATTTCAAGAAGATCTTGAACTGGTAATAGCAAACAATCCAATTTTAAACAAAAGATGGTGTCCAACAAGCTTGGACACCATCTTTTCTTATTGCGCGTTATCTGTCTAATCGCGGATCTTTCTAATTACCGCATCATACTCCTCGACGAGCGAGTTGATAAGACTCTTTACCGACTCGATCTTCTCGGCACGCCATGCATTAGCACCTGCAAAGGCATAACCACTATCCAATCGACCCTTGAAGGCGTTGAACAGAGCAAGCATAATGCAGTAGGGACTATTCACCACATCACACGTGCGGATACAGTTGAACGCACACTGCTTAGGCTTCTTCAAACCCTCCTTAACGCTGGCAAGGAACGAGCTATGCACAGCACGGCCAGGCATACCCACAGGGCTCTGGATAATCTCGATATCCTCCTGCTTTGCGTTGATGTAAGCCTCCTTGAAACGGATGTCGGCATCACACTCCTCAGTCGTTACGAAGCGCGTACCCATCTGTACGCCCGAAGCGCCAAGCTCCATCATTCGGTGAATATCCTCGCCTGTGTAGACACCGCCAGCAGCGATAACGGGGATATGGCAGTTGTGCTCTGCCGCAAACTTATTTACTACCTCGACAACCTCGGGCAAGGTCTTTTCTAACGAGTACTCCTCGGAGGAGATCTGATCGGCCTTATAGCCAAGGTGACCACCCGCCTTAGGGCCCTCAACGACAATAGCATCGGGCGTATAACGATACTCGTTGAACCACTTCTCGCAGAGAAGCTTTGCGGCACGTGCCGACGACACGATAGGAGCGAGCTTAGTCTTAGCACCCTCGGTCAAGAACGAAGGGAGGTTAAGAGGCAGACCAGCACCCGAGAAGATAATATCGGCCTTCTCGGCAATTGCCGTGCGCACCATATCTGCAAAGTTAGTCATTGCAACCATTACGTTTACACCTACGATACCCTGTGTCTTTGCACGCGCCTTGCGCAACTCCTCCTTAAGGCCAAGGATAGCCGCCTCTGCTACGTTCGACGAGAGGTGCTTGTATATCAAGCCAAGACCTGCTGATGAGATTACGCCTACGCCACCCTCATTAGCTACTGCTGAGGCAAGTCCCGACAATGAGATACCGACACCCATACCGCCCTGCACAATTGGACGCTGAGCTACGAGATCTCCAATTTTTAGTGATTTCATCTTTATTTGTATTTTATAGTTGTGAAAATGAGTTCGCAAAGATACAACTTTTGTTATAAAAAAATGCCATTAGAACCTAAGTTTTAATCACATTTTAAATTTTGCGTCTCCGCCTATGTTCCGAAATAGTCCAATATTATAATTCCCCCTACACCTTCAAAAGTGAGGAGTCACCGTAGCTCAAAAAGCGGAAATCATGCTCCAAAGCGTAGTCATATATACGTCGCCAGTCCTCACCGACGTATGCACTCACGAGGAGCAAAAGTGTAGATTTGGGTTGGTGGAAATTTGTCACGATGTAGCGCACGATGCGGAAACGATAGCCCAGTGGCGTAATCATAATCTGCGTTGCCGCCTTAAGCTGCTCCAAGCCCTCGCGCTGCATATAATCGCGCAACGTTGTGAGCACCTCCTCGCCCTTAAACTCCGCAGGAATATCGTATAGCTCCCACTGACCCACGACACGCTCCGTATCGGGTGTTCCCGCCGTGCGAATACGCCAAGCCAATGCCGTGAGCGACTCCAACGTACGCACCGACGTAGTGCCCACCGCAACGATAGAGCGACAGTTAGCCAACAGATGCTCCACCGTACGACGCGTAACTGTAAAATGCTCCGTGTGCATAGGGTGCTCCGCAGCATCCTCGCTCTTTACCGGGAGGAACGTACCTGCGCCAACGTGGAGAGTAACCTCCTCGAAGCTGAAGCCTCGTTCGCACATCTGGTCGATAAGCTCTGGTGTGAAGTGCAGACCTGCCGTAGGCGCTGCCACCGAGCCCTCGTAACGCGCATAGACCGTCTGATAGCGTGTGTTGTCGATCTCCTCGCTCTCGCGGTTGAGATATGGCGGGATGGGGATACGACCCAACTGCTCCAAAAGCTCACCAAACGAGCAATCTGCCGACCAACGGAACTTGACGATATGCTCTCGTGTGCCACGCTCCGTAATCTCGGCACGTAGCGTATGCGCCTCGCCCTTATACTCGAAGTCGATACCGACCTCACCCTCCTTCCACTTCTTTAGATTGCCGACAATACAGCTCCACTCGCTTTCCGAGCGCATAGCAAAGGCGCGCTCATAGTCTGCTGGGTTGTGAGGCTCTAAACAAAAGACCTCGATGCGTGCTCCCGAGGCTTTGTGCATAACAATACGCGCGCGTACCACACGTGTATTGTTAAATACAAGTGTCGCACCCGCAGGTAGGTTATCGGCAATAGATGAGAAACGCTCCTCGGCGATGCTGCCATTGTCGTAGACAAGGAGTTTCGAAGAGGATCTGTTCTCTAACGGAAATTTCGCTATACGCTCATCCGCAAGCTCATAGTTAAAGTGATTTATATCGATATGTCGTTCCATATTCATAGGGTTTTCTCGTTAAGCAACCTCGTGGCTACTCCTCGGATAATTCAGTATCCGACAATGCGATAGTTGCACTCTCCTCCTCCAAAAACATTGCACTATCCTCATCCGCGAGGCTTCGCTTCTTGCGATTCTCTCGGGCACCTGCCTTAAGCAGGTTACGCGCTGCGGTGATGATACTCTTACCATCCTCGCCCGTCGTAATCTTAAGCTTATTGATACTTGCCACCGTGTCGTGCATCTTCGACTCCACCTCCGTAAAACGTGCTGCAAAGTCCTGCGTACGGTCGATAATCTGATTAGCTGCACGCATCATCTCCTCCTGATTGTGAAGCTGGCGCACCTGTGTCCACATAAGCTCCAATATCCTGAGGTTCATATACATAGTCTGCGGGCCGAGGATTAGCACTCCACGGTCATAAGCCTCTCTCCAGAGCGATGTATCGTTTAGCAACGCGAGGTTAAGCGCACCCTCCGTATGGATATACATAATCACGAAGTTGAGCTTATTGTAACCCTCCTGCAGATACTTGCTATAATCCTTCTTTGCCAGTCGCTCCACCTGCGCACGCACACTGCGCAAGTGCTCCTTAAGAGCCACACTCTGCTCCACAGCATCCTCCGAATTTACGTAGCGTTCGTATGCCGTAAACGACATTTTTGAATCAACAACTACATCTCTCTTATTGGGGAAGTGAAGCACGAAATCGGGTATTAGACCTCGCTCCTCATCATCCTTGATGCGCTTGCCGAGCTTATCGCGCATATGCTCCTGCGACGAGTATTGCTCACCATCCTTCAAACCGAGATCCTCCAATAGCTGACGAAGCTTCAACTCACCAAAGTTACCCTGCACCTTAACCTCGCCTGTCAGCGCACGTGTAAGACGTGCTGCCGTCTCACCCAACGTCTCGCTATTCTTCATATTTGCTTGAATGGTAGCATCGAGGCGATGCAGCGCCTCCTGATGCTTCTCCTTAGAGTCGTTCAACGCCTCGCGCATCATCTTAAGGCTCTGCTGCAAAGGGTCTACAATTTTGGATACCTGCTCTACGTTACGCTCACGCAACTCCTGTTCACGCTGCTTGAGTACCTCCTCCGACGTCGAGCGCATCTGCTCCTTGATTAGCTTAAGTTGCGACTCCACCTGCTGCGCACTCATCTCGCGCAACGATGCCAACTGCTCTTCGAACGAGGCCTTTAGCGTCTGATACTGCTTATCCAAAGCCTCTTTCGATTCGGCTCTCTGCTCCTCGACTCTCTGCTCTGCTACCACGGCCTTTGTACGCTCCACATCGCGCTGAGCCGTAAGGCTCTTAACCTCCTCGCGTAGCTGCTCTGCACGACACTCACACTCAACTATACGGCTATCACGCTCAGCAATAGCACGTTGAGCCTCATCGAGTCGCTGTTGCATAACCTCGAGCTTAATGCCACTCTCCCTATCCTGGCCGCTACGACGACCAACAACATAGGCGACAATAGACATTACGACAATAGCTATCAGAGCCAATATAAAGTAAACCTCCATAACGCGAGTATTTATTATTACACCTAAAATTAAAAGAGCAGGCTGCGATTACGCACCTCGTCATACAACCTAAAAATCTCGCTCCACGCCTCCTCGCCAAAGGTTGTTCCCACAACCTCGATAACCTTACCCGCAGCGATAGCTCCAAGCGTACCACACTGTCTAAGGTCGAGGCCTTCGCAAAGTGCTGCAAGGAATCCCGCAGCATAGAAGTCGCCAGCACCTGTAGTATCAACACGCTTAGCTGCCTCCATAATACCAACACGTAACTCCTCGTCACCACGCTTAATAAGCGCACCACGCATACCTATTTTTACTACCGCAATATCACACATGCGAGCAATATGTAGTAGCGCCTCGCGGGGCTCGGCCTCTCCCGTAAAGGCTCGCGCCTCATCCTCATTAGCGAAGATAATATCGACATAATCGGCAACCAAGCGTCGCAAGAAATCTCTATTCTCCTCCACCACGTTGAACGATGCCAAATCGAGTGCTACACATAGCCCCTGCATCTTAGCCCGCTCTACCGTAGAGCGGATAAGCTCGTGATCTTGAACCAAATAGCCCTCAACATACAAGCAATCATACCCCTCAAACATAGCTGGAGATATATCCTCCTTGTGCATATCGGCCGCAGCGCCAAGATGCGTTACCAACGTACGTTCACCATCGGCCGAAACCAACGACAGACACTTACCCGAGCGCTTATCGGAGTGAAGCATGAAGGGCTCTACGCCTACATTACGCAACGCCTGCTCGTAGAACTCACCCGTGCCATCATCGCCCACCTTGCCGATAAAGCCAACACGTGTACCAAGACGCGCCATGCATCGGATCGTATTGCCAGCCGAACCACCCAACGACAACGAGTGCGGAGCACCCGCCACAGCCTTAGATATCTTTGTCTGCAACTCCCCATCGACAAGACTCATCGATCCTTTGGGCAAGCCATATTCCTGCAAAACGGTATCGCTCGATATGTTTACCAACATATCTGTCAATGCGTTACCTATGCCTACTACGCGCTTCATACTGTATTTCCCGACCCGTTGTTACACTCTACTCGTACTCATTCCACCAGTTACGCTTATGGTGGAAAACGACTTTATCGTCGCGACGCTTACTCTTCTTGATGAATGGTATCTGGTAGCTTACGCCAAACTCGATAAGCTCGCAGATGTGCATATGCGTCTTAGCCAAAGCCTGAAGATATACATTGTCGCAGATACGATACTTGATACCGAAACGAATATAGTGGAAGGCCTCATCTACGCCTGTCTCCTCCGACTTGTAGAACAAGGGGCGAGGACCCATGCCATAGATTGGATGGTCATTAGCATAGAGGTTACGCACTGGATTGAAGAGGTATACACCCCAATCGAGCATCGCTGTAACATCGCCAAACTTAAACTCGTTGTTAATCGAAAGACCTCCACGCATACGTCGCCAATCATCCTCCGTAACGCGATACATACCACGGTTGGTTTTAGCATTACCGATACCATCGTTGTAGAACAGATCGGCACCCAAACCTATACCATGCCAATTACATGTGTTGTAGATACCTCCAATGTGCAACGACAAGATAAGGAATCTGTTGGGATCGGTACGATCTGCTGCATGGATACCCGAAGAGGCTGTTACGTTCAAACTCCAATTATATGGCAGGTCGGGGAACTCGATAGGCTCCTTCTCGTCACCCTCCACGGGGTTAATCACACCCACCAAGCCGATACCTCCATAGAGTACATTCGCACCCTTATTAGGCTCCTTAGTACGACCATTACTCATGTGAAAGAAACCCAACTCACTATTTATCGTAAGATTGCGCGTGATAGGGAACTCGAAATTAAGACCTCCCGTAAGGTAGGCATTAATAGTCGTCGCAAAGGTCATATTGGGAATAGGCTCGTCGAGCGTCGTATAGTAGTGCTCGTTCAATGCCGCAAGACCCGAGCCGAGCTTAACCTTAAGGTTGAAGTGCTCCGAGCGAAAGCCGTTGAGCATGATGTAGGGATACATCGCAATAGCCTTACCCATGGCCTTAGCTCCAAGGTCGATATACGACATACCCAAACCCACCGTGGGGTTGTTCAGGTACTGCTGCCAGGGACGCTGCTGTGATGAGGGAAACTCCAACCCGACGTTGATACCCGCAGGGCCATTAGGATTAATCTCCTTAAGGTTGCTGCTCGCCATAAGATAGCCACCCATGAATGTCTGCACCTTGATAGCAAACCTATCATTGCCACTTTTGGTAAAATCTTTTGTCTGGGCAGATGCTACACCTATGCCTAATAGTGTAACAACTATCAGTACACAGAAATGCTGAATCTTCATATATCTATATTTAACTGTCGACTAAAGAGTAACAAAGCGTACCCTCACCATATAGTTCAGATACGAGAGTGCCCAACATCCACGATGTTGAGCACTCTCTATTCTCTATTGCGCCGTCGTTCAACTATTAAAGCTGACCCTCGCCACGGTTATCCTGAATGTCAGCCTTGTAGATAAGAGCTGATGCACCCATCTGACCCATAACGCTCTCACGCTGAGTCATCAAAGGAGTGCGCTCCTCAGCTGCATCAACATCGCCATTGATAGCATCAACAACGAATACAAATGCACCATTCTGACCCTTAACAACCTTTGCTACGCCAAGCTCACGTGTAGCTACAATAGCACCTACCAACGCCTGCTCGTACTTACCATCAACGCTGTTTGCAGAGAACTTAACACCCTCGAACTTACCGCTCTGAGCACCCTCGATAGCTGCGTCCAACGCAAGCTGTGACTCAAGCATTGCGAACTGCTTGTCGTGCTTCAAAGTACGCTCAATCTGTGAAGCGTTCTTAACCTTATACTCGTTGTTGTCGATAGCCGAAACCATAGCTACGTAGATAACGTCACCAATGTGGAACGAACGGATAGCACCTACCTCAGCGTTGTAGCCCCAAACTGCAATATTGCGTGAGTTAGCGATACCACGTACGTTGCGACCCATACCGTAGTTAGGGTTGTAGTCGTTGCGGTTAGCTGTAGTTGCCAACACCTGGTAACCAGCAGCATTAGCAGCCTCATTGAAGCTCTCAACGCTCTCACCTGCATTCTTTACGAAAGTATCAACCTCTGAAGCAATACGACTACGAGTATCCTCGCTTGCAACAACACTCTTCTCAACATCTGCTGTGAGTACGAAGCGCTGCTTCTCACCTACGGCTGTAATCTTAACAACTGCAGGCTTGTGGTTGTATGTATAAGTGAAGATATCACCAACCTTCTTGCCGATGAAGTTCTTAGCCTCAGCGTTGCTCATCTCTGTCATTGCACGGCTGTCAGTATCGGTATCAACAGCTGTAGCAAGCTTTGCGAAATCACCGCCGTTAGCCTCAAGCTCAGCAACGAGCTCGTTAGCCTCCATGACGTTGTTTACAACAGCAACCTCGAAATCGAAAGTTGCAGGAGCAGTAACATCTGAAAGGAGGTATGTAGCATTCCACTTACCCTGCTCCAAAACGGGGCCATACTGCTTCTTAGCCTTGAGAGCATCTGCGACCTTAGCATCGAGTGAGCTGTGGAGCTTGTAGCTATCTGCCTTACCACCGATAGCACGTACTGCACGCTTGACAGCCTCAACATCGCCCTTAGCCTCAGCTACGGCCTTATTTACATCCATGATACTCTTCTCTACAGCAGCCTTATCCTCGTCAGTAGCCTCAACAGCGAATGTTACATAGCGAAGTGTACGGCTACCGAATGAGGGGTTCTCATCGCGGTGTGCCTGGTAGTAAGCCTCGATCTCCTCCTCTGATACCTCTACCTCGCCAGCGGCAGTGTAGGGAACCATAGTGTAGCGACCATCGAATGTGAGGTTCTCCTCACGCAACTGCTGCTCTACCTCAAGACGGTTAACATAGTTTGCTGCACCGAAAAGTGCCATAAGCTTCTGCTGTGCAAGCATCTGCTCTACGGTCAATGTCTCGAGCTCCCACTGGTAACGTACCATAGGCTCGATCTGATCTGCTGGCCAGCCATACTGCTGAAGCTGTGCAGCTACACGCTGACCAAACTCAACAGCATAAGCATCAATCTCAGCCTCGCCTACGCTCAAACCGATCTCTGCAATAGCAGGTGCGGTATAGTTGTTGTAGACAAATGTGTTAGATACGAGGTTGTCGATCTGATCCTGTGATGCACCGCTGTTGCGAAGTACGTCGTGGAGGTATGCGCTAAGCTGGGCATACTCCGATGCCTTAATCTCCTCACCAGCGATTGTCATAACTACCTCATCTACCATCTCCTGCTGGTTGCCGCGGTAGCTGAGCTGGTCACCCAAAATGAATGCCAAAAGAACGATGGCAATAAGTACTGAAAGCACAATGCCATACTTAGTTCTAAGTGTGTTTAATGTTGCCATAAGATTTTATTATTTATTATTTTTGTCGTTTCTGCCAATAAAACCCCCAAAGGTAGTAATTTTTTATCAAACTACACAACCTTAGCCTCTTTTTTTGCTAAAAGGGCCGCCTAATCGCTACTCAAGACGCTTGAGCGACACCAAATCCAAGCGCGATTGCTCTCGCTTAAGAATCTTGATCTCGAACTTCTCGGCACGCAGTTCCTCACCCTCATGAGGGATACGGCCATACATCGAGATAATATATCCGGCCAACGTGTCGTACTCCTCGCTCTCGGTGATGCCCAACTCGTAACGCTCATTGAGATACTCCACCTCGAGTCGTGCCGAGAACGTCCACTCGCCATCGCCCGTCTGCTTCTCGACCATCTCCTGCACATCGTGCTCATCCTCAATCTCGCCAAAGATCTGCTCCAAGACATCCTCCAACGAGATAATACCTGCCGTACCTCCGAACTCATCAATGACAACCGCAATACTTGCCTTACGCTTCGTAAAGGTCTCAAGCATAGCCTGCAACGGCATGGTCTCAGCGACATATATCGTCTTTATTATGATATCTGAGATCTCCTTAGGATTCTCAAAAAGGCTCTTCGAATTTACATATCCGATGATATTATCAATCGAATCGTGCCATACAAATATGCGCGAAAAATTGGTCTCCACAAATCGCTCGGTAAGCTCCTCAATGGTCGTAGACTCCAAATCTACAGCCTCGACATCCACACGACGAACCATGCAATCGCGAACACGCAAATCGGCAAAATCCAGCGCATTCTGAAATAGACGAATATCCTCCTCATCCTCGAGCTGCACCTCGATATTCTCCGACTCGACAAGCGACGCCAGGTCATCACGATTGAACTCCGTAGGCTCATTCCTCTGCTCGATGCGACGACCCGTAAGACGTATCAGACCATAGGATATGAGCGTTGTAAGACGCGACACGGGGTAGAGGATGATGTAAAATAGATACATCACCACCGAGAAGATGGAGTAGTAGAAATTGGGGTTACGCTTAACCACCGACTTAGGGATATACTCACCGATGAAGAGTATGATGACAGTCGAAATAATAGTCTGCAACAGCGCATTCTGCATATCGAATAACTCGACAAGCAGCACCGACATCGACATAGAGTAGATTACCAACGCAATGTTGTTACCGACAAGGATGGTTGTGATGTAGTTACCAGCGTTATGCGCAAAGACATCTGAGATACGGCCAAACAATGGATTATGCTGACGGTCAATCTCCTCGCGCAGTCGGTTACGCCCCAAAAAGGCGATCTCCATACCCGAGAAGAATGCCGAAAACATCAGCATTGCGGCTATTGTTATGAGCGTTGCTCCCATTATATCTAAGTCTATATGTTTTAGCCCTATTTCACGGCTATACCTATATTTATTTTATAAATCAGCAGAATGTCGAGCGATATCTACGCTCCACACTACCCTATTTTATGAGTGCTCCCGAGGTTTATTTTGGGACATCAGTCTCGAGGTTTAGCTGCGAGCCACGATCCATCGCTGGGCGCACCGCCTCACCGCTACGCTCCATCGCAGGGTTTGTTACACCCGAGCTCAGTTCCATTGTCGGACGTGCAACATCTTGATTTCTCTTATCGCCACCCTTAGCACCTACACCCTTGGGGTTACTACCATCATGTGGTCGCGAAGGCCTACCTGGACCCTGACCCGGAGGCTGTGTAGGATTAGGCTTATCGGCATGGCCCTTCATCTGTGGTACACCCGACGCCTTGCCCTCAACCTTTTGCATTGGGGCAACATCATCACGACCAACTCGGCTATTTGTCGTCTGCTTATTGCTCTTCGACGTACTCTTAAGCTCTATTTCAGTCTTGCTATCGGGCTTATTATCAGCCTTTTCTGCCTTAGGTGCTGCCTCCTTCGCCTCATCCACCTTAGCATCTGCTACGTCATCCTTAGGTGCTGGCGTTGCATCAAATTCCACTTCCGAGCTATACTTTCTGAAGTGGATATTTTTCAGACTCTCATCGGCTTCGAAGCCCACACCAAAATGCCAGCCATCCTTCTGCAACACCTTTGTATCGACATTCGAATATATCTTCTCCGTGGTAGCATTCCAGAAGAGTTGCTGGGTATATACCTTCGTGGTATCTGTAATTGTTGTATCTGCCTCCGAGCGGTTGAACTTATTTATCACAACATTACCCTTCGCCTCCCAGAGCTTCTGACGCTCGTAGTATATCGCATACTGCGCCTTAATCGTGGCATCGACAAGCGATAGAGAGTCCGACGTAAATGTTGTCATAAATATACCACGACGAAACTCCTGATAAGGGTTTGTCGCCATGCTATATCCCTCGATAAGCGGTGCAGAGAAGATATAGGAACGCTGTCCATTCTCCATCATCGTTATCGTACGGTGCTCGCTCGACTCGGTTAGCAATGTCTCGTAGTCATAATGGACAGGTTCATCTTTACTGCCACACGAGAATAGCAATGTAGCACTCCCCACAATGGAGAGTGCTAACAATGCATATCTACGCAGACTACGTAACATAGTTACTTAGTGTGTAGTAATCGATTAACGGTAACGTACTGTAGTAGACTGACCAGCAGCAAAACCGCAGATAATAGTATAACGCTCACCTGCTGTAAGCTCTGCAAAGAAGCAAGTCTCCTGCATAGGGAACGCACCACGATAAGCATTCATAAGCTGCTGTGCGGCCTTCTGTACCTCAGGAACATCCTTCAACAAGTTTACAGCCTGAGCCATAGCATCGTATGCTGCCCAATATACTGAAGTTCCACCAATCTTATCATCCTGGCAAGGAGTAGATGCATAGCACTGACCGAGGATAAAGTAAGCATAACCATTCTCGGGGTTGATGCTACGCAACTCACGAGCTGCCTCAGCTGCTGATGAATAGTTCTGGTTACCGATCTCGATAAGTGCAATCTGCACGTAGAGAGGCTCCTTAGCCGCAGGTGAAGTCTCAACAGCGAGTGCCTCACGCAAATACTTCAACGCCTTATCGTTCTCACCACGGTTCTGGAAACCCTGAGCCAAGAACAATGCAGTCTCTGACGAAGGCTTTACAGTGTAGAACTTCTCTGTTGTTGCGAAGAAGAAGTCGCTTGTACACTGAGCACGTGACATAAGAGCCACGGCCTGAGCCAAAAGCTCCTGATTCTCGGGATCTGCAGCGAGCTTTGCGCTGAAGAGTGTCTCGAGGTTCTCGCAGCTTGCAGCACCACTTGTACCAAAGCTTGTCTCGAATACATCTTTGTACTGCTCATCCTCAGCCGACACCTCCGCAAAGATAGGAGAAAGACGCTCATACTCAGCCAAGATCATATCGCTTGTTACAGCATCGTCATACTCGAAATCCTCGCACAAGTACTTGAAGTAGCTTGATGCTACATCGAGGTGGATACGACCGCTCTCGAGAGCTGCATCAACCGCAGCCTTAAGACCATCACGCAACAAAGGACGGTTGGTAGTGCAGTAACGGAGCATATCACGAGCCTTCATATCGAGAATATAATCCTTACCATTCTTTGGGTGGTTACCGAAGTACTCCAAACGAAGGTCATAGATAAGAAGGATAGAGTCGATATAGACCTTCTTCTGATCGATAGTACGTGCGCGGTTCGCCTTGTTCTTGTAGAGGGTTACACCACGAGCGAATGTCTGCTGTGAAGCAGCAGGACAGTTGTTAAGAAGCTGCTGGAGATAAACAGTTGCAGCATCATAGTTCTTAGCATCGAGCTCATCCTTGAGGTAGTTACTTGCACCGATGTTCGAAGCACGCTCCTCGGTTGTTGCACCCCAAATACCATACTTAGCGTCATCGCTAAAGTCCTGAGCTGAGGCTGATACGCCAACCAACATTGCGGTGGCAGCCAAAAGAATCTTTACACTTTTCATAGTTAGTTTTTATTTGTTTGTTTTCGTAGTTTTATCCTTGTACTCGACATTTTACCTTAGCGACCTAAGCATCATTCGATTAGTTGTACTTCTGACGTACGAACCAGTGATCCGACGTATCTGCCGAGAAGAGGCTGAAGCCGATAAAAATCTTGTAGTAGTTCTGCGTCACAAGACCCACTTTTGCACCCGAAATCTTCACAGCAGCGGGCGATGAGTAGCGGCCATACTCAAAACCGAGGTTAAATGATGACGTACCCCAAATCTTTACGGGGAAACCGACACCCGCCGTAACAGCCAGCTGATTGATTCTTTCGCCAGCGAATGTCTGGTAGTAGTTACCCACACGCGCTCCAATACGATACGACATACGATTCAGATAGTTGCGAACATCCGTACGACGTGGCGTAATCTCGAAACCAGCCTTGATGGTGTGGGTGTCGCTATATGCCACAACATCCTCTCTATTGGCCATACTCTCCGAGTAGTTCTCATTTGCCGAGCCCCAGGTCGAATATTTGTAGTCCAAGCCCCAGGTAATCATACGGTCAGCGTAATAGAGTCCTGCACCAAACTCGTGAGGTACGCGCAACTCGAGAGCCTCGATACGATCACGAATAGGATAGGGGTTGATTGTATTGACCATGCTGTTAGCATAGACATAGTTCTGCTCCTTAGGATTGAGTTTACCGCCCAGATCATAGGTAAGACCCAATGTAAGCAATCTGTGCTCGTTACTGATAAAACTTATCTGAGCACCAGCCTGCATCTTGAAGTTGTTTACCACGTAGCGGTCCACACCCACTGCTGATGCGTAACTTCCCGAGCCTGTCACAACATTTGTAAACTCCGTAGAGTAGTTTCTCTCGAGGTATCCCCAGAAGTACTTCGCAGCAACACCTATCGAGATATGTCGTGTAATGGCCCAACCTACCGAGAGTTTTACCTCCGTGATATCGCCATCACCGCTATGCATGTACATCACACGACCTATATCGGCCCAATTATCCTCCTGCTGATCGATATTTTTAATCTTGTAACCCACGCTACTATATGGCGCCACCACAAGGTTAAGACCTACGCTCTTGGCCAAAGGCAGAGCAATAGCTATATTGTGGATATTTGCCGTATTATACACCGTCTTTGCCGTCTTATTGAAGCTGCCGTCGGCATTGAACTTAGCCTGGCTATTACGGTAGTGCGTGCCGTCGAAGCCCACATCGAATAGGAAGCTCTTACGAGGTATCATACTTGCGGCAGCTGGGTTCTGTGCATTGACCTGACCCACAGAGCGCAAACCGATACCGATGCCACCCATAGAGCGCATCTGTACATTGCCAGGGGTAAGCAACTCACCTGGGCCATACATCGAGTATGGCGAGTAGGCATTCACACTGCTCGTCTGTGCAGAAAGGCTGTATGGAGCAAGCATCGCCACGAAAGCAATCACCGCCACAACCAAATATGTCCACTTATCTCCTCGTCGCATTATAGTCCAAAATTGTGTTGAGTCCGTAAATAACGGGTTCACAGTCTGCAAATATCGCGTTTTTAATTCTCTTTGCAAAATATTTTGCATCACCTCCGGTGAAAATTGTGTAATTTTTCTCTTTTTTTTGCGAAAATGCTGCAATATAGCCCTCAATCTCGTGTGTTATGCCTTGCATAACGCCCTGCTCTATCGCCTCGCGTGTGGTACGACCATAAGCCAAAACATCATCTGTTACCGAGCATAGAGGCAGACGTGCCGTATAGTCACTGAGTGCCCTAAAACGTGTGGTCATACCAGGCGATATATTGCCCCCTTTGAAGCTGCCATCTACCACATAGTCGATAGTTATTGCCGTGCCAAAATCGACAATCATAATATCGCTACTTGGGTATAGCTGCATAGCCCCTACCGCAGCGGCTATGCGGTCAGCACCCAGCGTCTCTGGCGTAAGGTAATCGTTACCGATAGGCATGGGCGTTGTCGCGGGGCTAAAGGCTACGACATAGTCAAGCCTCGCCTCGAGCCACTCGCATATCCACTCCGTATCGCACCCCGTAGATGACACGATAGCTTGACGCACGTCAGCATGCAGCGACAGCATCTCGTCGAGCCACGCTGCACTACACTCCACAGCGACATACTCACCACAAAGCTTGCCACCACATATCACAGCAGCTTTAGCCCTACTGTTTCCTATGTCAATTATAAGGTTTGCCATTGAATATTAATCTTTTACGCCAGCTTCGGCCGCCAAACTACGGAGCATAGCAACACCCTCGGCAAGCGAGTATATTTTTCTAACGGTCATCGATAGTCGATTATTGTATTGCTTAACCACAAAACGCTCGGGATCGGCAACCACCCTACGCAACATATTGAGGAACGTGTCGGTCTTGAAGAATGGCGAGTTGTTATCACCAACAAAACGCACAATCATCAAACCATTCTTTACCTTGACATGCTCCATGCCGAGATTTACAGCCTCGCGACGTAGTTTGATAACCTCAATAAGCTCCAACACGGGTTGTGGCAGCTCGCCAAAGCGGTCCTTAAGACGTGCGGCAAAGCCCTCGAACTGCTCGTCGGTGCGCATAGCATCTATCTCGCGATATAGGCGCAACTTCTCCGACTGCGAGCGAACGTAACTGTCGGGAATTGATGCATCTACATCGATGTCAATAGTTGCATCATCGACAAATGCTACATCCTTCATAGCATCGTTCTCGGCCTCGCTAAGTCCCGATGTATCAAGACCCTCGGCACGTAGCTCAGATATAGCCTGCTGCAAAATCTTCTGATAGGTCTCAATACCAACATCGGCAATAAATCCACTCTGCTCGGCACCAAGCAGGTTGCCAGCACCGCGAATGTCGAGGTCCTGCATCGCAATATTAAATCCCGAGCCCAAATCCGAAAACTCCTCGATAGCTCGCAGGCGACGACGTGCATCACCACCCATCAGCTCATCGGGAGGCGATAGCAGATAGCAAAAGCCCTTCTTATCCGAGCGACCTACACGACCACGCAACTGATGCAGATCACTCAGACCAAAGCGGTGTGCATCGTTGATAATTATGGTGTTAGCATTTCCAATGTCAATACCATTCTCGATAATCGTCGTTGCCAAAAGCACATCGAACTCGCCATAGATAAAGTCCATAATGAGCTTCTCCAACTGCTCGGCAGGCATACGACCGTGGCCCACGCCCACACGCGCTTTAGGGCAGAGGCGTGTGATCATACCCTGCAAGGTCATCAGATCCTCAACACGATTGTGCACAAAGTAGACCTGACCTCCGCGTGCCAACTCCTCCTCGATTGCATCCTTGATGATCTCCTCCGAGAAGAGGTGTGACTCCGTGACTATCGGCTGACGGTTGGGCGGAGGTGTCGAGATAACCGACAAATCGCGTGAGCCCATAAGCGAGAACTGCAACGTACGCGGAATAGGAGTTGCCGTAAGTGTCAGCGTATCAACCGATACGGCCATCTGCGTAAGTTTCTCCTTAGCCGCTACACCGAACTTCTGTTCCTCGTCGATAATGAGCAGACCCAAGTCATGGAACTCTATCTGCTTCGAGAGCATCTTATGCGTTCCGATAAGAATATCAATCTTTCCAGCCTTTAGCTCTTCGGCAATACGTCGTGCCTCCTTCGTCGATTTCGTGCGATTGAGATACTCCACCGTGACGGGCAGATCGCGCAGACGCTCCGAGAAGGAGCGATAGTGCTGCAAGGCAAGGATTGTTGTAGGCACCAAAACTGCCGTCTGCTTACCATCGACTGCCGCCTTGAAGGCTGCACGTATAGCTACCTCGGTCTTACCAAAGCCTACATCACCACAGACCAATCTATCCATTGGTTGGTTCGACTCCATATCCTTTTTCACCGCAGCGATGGCCGTCTGCTGATCTGGCGTATCCTCCCACTTGAACGATGCCTCCAACTCCTGCTGCAAGTAGCTATCTGCCGAGAAAGCGAAACCCTGTGACGCCTTACGCTTGGCATAGAGTGCGATAAGCTCGCGCGATATATCTTTTACAGCCTTCTTTGTAGTAGCCTTAAGTTTCTGCCAAGCGCCATTGCCGAGCTTGTAAATCTTCGGTGGCTCACCCTCGCCACTCTTATATCGCGAAATACGGTGCAGCGCATGAACATTTACAAACAATATATCGTTATCCTTATATATCAGCTTGATAGCCTCCTTTATTCGGCCATTCTCATTGAGCTTTACAAGACCTCCAAAGCGACCTACGCCATGGTCGATGTGTACGACATAGTCACCAACCTTCAGCGCATTAAGCTCCGCTACGGTCATCTGCTCGCTACGCTTAATCTCACCGCGTATGCGGTAGCGCTGATACCTGTCGAAAATCTGGTGGTCGGGATATATACACATCTTAAGTGCATTATCCACAAAACCCTCGTGAAGCACCAAATCGATAGCCTCGAACTCCACACTTCGACGACCCACCTGATGGAAGATATTGTCAAGACGCTCGATCTGCGCCTTATTGTGCGAGAGGATAAAGGTCTTATATCCGCGCTCCATGTTCCAGCGGATATCGTCGGCCAACATCTCGAAATTGCGATTAAACGATGGCTGCGGAGCCGTATCAAAGATTATCTCCTCGGTAGCAGGACGCTCCTTGATGCTATCCTTGAGCAGAAGCAACGTACTCTGCGCCCAATCCTCCAACAGCGCATGGCGCGAGGTAACACGTTGAGCAAGGCTACGTGCCGAGGCCTCATCCTCGGCCTGCTCGAGCACCTTATGGCGCACATCCGTAATCTTGCGCAACGCATAATCACCATCCGAGATCCACCACGTAGCACCCTCGGCAAAGCGTGCTAACGACACTCTATTTTCGCTCACCTCATCACGTGCCATATTGGGAATAATCTCCACACTATCAGGCCTTTCAGCTGATAGCTGACTCGATATATCAAAGCGACGCAACGAGTCTACCTCATCGCCAAACAGGTCGATTCGATAGGGACGAGACTCGACAAACGAAAATACATCGACGATACCACCACGCACCGAATATTGGCCCGGCTCGTAGACAAAGTCTACCTTGTCGAAACCATGCGCAGCAAGCCACTCCACCAACTCCGCCTGATCGACCTTATCGCCAACGCTAATATGCCTTGACTGCTCCTCCAAGCGACTACGCTCCGCAACCGCCTCGGCCAATGCCTCGGGGTAGGTACAGACAGCAAGGTAACCCTTCCGAAAACTCGAGATTGTATTTAGCGTCGAGGTGCGCTGCACAACGCCCTGCGGATCCTCCGCACCATAGGCTGCCGAGCGCTTATATCCCGATGAAAAGAAACATACTCTATCCTCGTCCAACAGCTCATAGAGGTCGTTGAGCAGATATGCAGCAGTATCACGATCATCGGCCAAGAAGATGTGAATACCGCCCTTTCGCTCGACAATATCGGCCGCATAAAGCGAATAAGCCCCGCCGACCATCTGCTTTAGATGGACGGTGGAGCCTATGTTTTCCAAACATTTAGCTATCTTGCGCGCCTGTTTGGAGCTGCGCACAAGAGTTTTAAGTTTGTCCATATCGCCTCTTTGCTATTGATCTTTTAGAAGCGACTTACCTCGTTTATCGAGGTAATCCACATCGATCATTCCAACACTCTGGTCGGCAACTACATCAATGCGGAGCTTGTACTTGAAAATCCAACGCATTCTGCGTGACCACCAACCCTGCTTGAGGTAGGCTGCCACATAGGGGCTGAGCTTGAGCTTCACATATTTGCATCCATCGGATGCCAAAAGCTGTATGTTACCCTCAATCTTCTTCTCGAGCAGTATCGTAGGCTCAACCTTACCCGTGCCATAACATGTAGGACATACATCCGACGTCTCCTGCATAGCAATAGGGCGTACTCGCTGACGTGTAATCTGCATCAAACCGAACTTCGAGAGTGGCAAAATAGTGTGCTTTGCCTTATCCGTAGCCATCAACTTCTGCATCTCCTGTAGCAGAGTCTGTCGGCTGGTGGTCTTACGCATATCGATGAAGTCGATGATGACAATACCACCCATATCTCGGAGTCGTAGCTGGCGTGCTATCTCGGCCGCTGCTGCAAGGTTCACCTCCAGAGCCGTCTGCTCCTGGTCATCCTCTGCCTTGGTGCGATTTCCCGAGTTCACGTCGATAACGTGCATAGCCTCCGTATGTTCGATGATGAGGTATGCACCACGTCGTAGCGATACGTACTTTGCAAATAACGACTTTATCTGTTTCGCGACATCGAAATTCTCGAAAATAGACACCTTGCCTTTGTAGAGCTTCACCAAATGCTCCATATCGGGCTTTATGGCGTGTACATAGCTACGTATCTCGTTGTACATCGTCTCGTCATCGACAGTAATCTGCGAGAAGGTGTCGTTCAACGAGTCGCGAATAATTGTGTTTACACGGCTCATCTCGCTCATCAGACGGGCGGGTACTGCACTCTTATGCAACACCTCGAGAGCCTTATTCCATCTCTCAACCAGAGAGAGTATGTCTTGCATAATGTCGATGTCCTCGGCATCAGCTGCTGCCGTACGAATTATGACACCGAAATTCTTGGGGAGCACCTCTTGTGCTACCTTTCTTAGTCGTTTCTTTGCATTGTTCGAGCGTATCTTAGTCGATACATAGACCTTGTTGGAAAAGGGTACGAGAACCACATTTCGTCCTGCAAGCGATATATCTGCTGTAAGACGTGGTCCTTTGGTCGAAATCGCCTCCTTGGCAATCTGCACCATGATTGTATCTCCCACCTGAAGGTGATCTCCGATACGACCTTCCTTCTCGAGCGCTGGCTCGAGCTTCATGCTCTCGACCTTAATGGTGCGCTTACCTGGCTCGTGGCTATGTACCACGCGGCGTAGCGACTCATAGTTCTCGCCGAGGTCGAGATAGTGGATAAAGGCATCCTTCTCGTGGCCTATGTTCACGAACGCTGCATTCAGTCCGGGCATAATCTTGCGTACACGACCAACATATATGTCGCCCACGGCAAAACCCGTCTGACACTGCTCTTTGTTCAACTCGACAAGCACCTTATCCTCGCAAAGTGCTATCGAGACCTCCGTTGGATTTACATTGATAATCAGTTCTCGTTTCATACTCACACAATGTAAATCGATTAGTTCAACACATTGTAGCCCGCTGGCTACAATTTAAAATTGAGGTTGTCCAACAAGTCGGCTTCCAACTCACCAAAACCCTCTTTCCTTATCTCGTCGAGCGAGCTACGGACACTCAGGCGGGCACTTTAGAAATCTCTTGTTAGGCAACCTCATCTTAGGTCATAAGCAAGACTACTTCTTCTTATGACGATTCTTGCGAAGACGCTTCTTGCGCTTGTGCGTCGCCATCTTATGACGCTTGTGCTTCTTTCCGTTTGGCATAGCTTTAAATATTTATAGGTTTGTTGTTGTGCAAAATTACTTTACCTCGCTTGCAAAGCTCTTTGAAGGCTTGAATGCGGGAATATTGTGCTCAGGAATAGTGATAGTAGTATTCTTCGAGATGTTACGAGCAACCTTCATTGCACGCTTCTTGATGATGAAGCTACCGAAACCGCGAAGATATACATTCTGACCATTCATCATAGCCTCCTTCACGTTGTCCATGAATGCCTCGACAATAGCCTGAACCTGAACCTTCTCAACGCCAGTCGACTTAGCAATCTGATTTACGATATCTGCCTTTGTCATAATCTTGTTAATTAATTTATAATTTTTGTAACCAATATGCTTAAAAAATGCCCCGCCAAAGCAGAGCTTTAGCTCTCATCAGCAGCTACACCAAACCTACCAAGTAGCCACCTATAAACCCCATAGGGATAATTTGAGCGTGCAAATATAAAGCATATTGCGTTAATTTGCAACAAAAAAGAGAAAATAATCTATTTTGCTACAATAACATAGACTCTTTTGCAACTTCACCAAGACGCGCTCATCCAAACTATCAAGATGCTGTCCAACCCTTGGCCAAGCCTCCTAAAGCCCTATTTTAGTCTATCTGAAGCTGTTAAGTGCCGTTGCAAGACCCTCAACCGCCTGATCCAAGCCCGACTGTATCTTGCCACCAATCATCATGCGCATCATCATATTTAGCTCGGCGTGGAGCACCATGCGCACACGGGTATCGTGGGCATCAACCTCGTGTAGCTGAATCCAGAATGTAAAGTCGATAGGTACGCCATTGCCATCAGCGACAATCTTAACATGCTTATTCTCAACACGCTCTGCGATACGTAATCCTACGTTAAAGCCCTTTACCTTAAACGAGCAGCTATCCTCATCGGCCTGCCAATCCTCAACCTTATCCTTCATTGCTGGGCTGAGCATATCCAAACGCGAGATAATCGGAAAGATAAGAGCTGCAGGGTGATTTATACGTTGTTGTTTTGATTCGTACTTTTCCATAAATTTTCAAGTTTGAGCTACAAAGATAGCATTTATTTTATAATGAAGCGTCGCTCCTCGTCGCCAAGTATCTCAATCTTGACTACCATAGTGTCGTCTGGCAACAGCGCCTCGATCTTCTCGGGCCACTCTACCAAGCATAGCTCACCCGACGCGAGATACTCCTCGCAACCGAAATCCAAGGCCTCCTCGGGACGCTCGATACGATACATATCGAAGTGATATATCGTACGCTCACCCTCATACTGATTGACAATTGCGAACGTAGGACTTGTTACATCATCCTCTGTACCCAACTGCGCAGCTATACGGCTGATAAGTGTGGTTTTACCTGCACCCATAGGGGCATCAAAGGCCACTACCGTACGACCACCAAGCGACTCGAGAACCGCCTCGGCAACCGAGTCGAGATCATCGAGCGAATCAATTGTAATTACTCTCTCCATAATATATTATTCTATTTATTCTTCGCCTTAAGCACCACGAACGGCACAATCATCTCCTCCATCGATATTCCACCGTGCTGGAACGTATTTTTATAGTAGCGTATAAACCTATTTGCGTCGTTGTTATAGACCAAGAAGTCGCGGTTATACGCAAAAATATAGCTCGACGTCAGACGTCCCGATGGTAGCTGCACATCCTCGGGGCGCTGCACCTCATATACATCGCGCGCATTATACGCGAGGTTACGACCCGTCTTATAACGCAGGTTAGGCGAGGTCTCCCTATCGCCCGTAACTCGCACGGGGTTATCCACTCGTATAGTACCATGGTCCGAGGTGATGATGACCTTATGTCCTCGCTCAGCAAGCAGCTTAAGCATAGTGTAAAGCTCCGAGTGTTCGAACCATGAGCGCGTAAGCGAGCGGAATGCCGCCTCGTCATCGGTCAAATCGCGAATGATATCGGTCTCGGTACGAGCGTGTGACAAAATATCGAGGAAGTTGTAGATAACAACCGAGAAGCGAGCATCGTAGATACGTTGCATATTATCGAGGAGCTTACGGCCTGCCTCGAGGCGCACCAACTTGTCGAACGACAGCTTTATATCGCGTCCCGTCTGCGATACCAAACGACGCAAGAACTCCTCCTCGTACATATTCTTACCGCCATCCTCGTTGTCATTGAGCCACTTCTCGGGCATCAACTTGTCGATAGCCAAGGGCATAAGTCCCGAGAAGAGGGCATTGCGCGCATACTGCGTAGCCGTAGGCAGGATTGCGCAATAGAAGTCATCGACCGCCGTATCGTAATAACCACGCAACAGAGGCTCTATCACTCGCCACTGGTCGTAACGCATATTGTCGATAAGGATAAGTGTCGTATGCTCAGCACTATCCACCTCTGGCAAAATGCGACGACGCATCAACGTATGCGACATCACTGGAATATCCTCGTCGGCCACACGACGATTTATCCAATCGTAGTAGTTGCGACGGATATATTTACAAAACTCCTGATTTGCCTCATTCTTCTGATAGCCAAGCACCTCACCAATGCTCTTATCCGACGAGCCAGCAAGTTCAATCTCCCAACCTACAATCTTGCGATAGAGCTGTCCCCACTCGGCAAACGATATTGCGGACTGCTGCTGTGCTGCAATACGTCCAAACTCCGAACGATAATCGGCCGTCGTCTGCTCCGTAACGAGCTGCTGCGAATGCAGGTTTTTCTTTATCGAAAGCAGCACCTGATTGGGATTAACTGGCTTGATGATGTAATCGGCAATCTTCGAACCTATAGCCTTATCCATGATATTCTCCTCCTCGCTCTTCGTAACCATGATTACGGGCAACGAAGGGCGCGCTGTCTTGATCAGTGGCAACGTCTCAAGACCCGTCATGCCGGGCATCATCTCGTCGAGAATAACAAGGTCGTAGGCCGTAGAGCCTATCATATCCACAGCGTCGTAGCCGTTGTTACACGTATCGACCTCGTAGCCCTTAGCCGTGAGAAACATTACATGCGGCTTGAGCAAGTCTATCTCATCATCAACCCAAAGTATCTTATTCATAGTTCTCCTTCATTTTTAGAGATAACGCACCCACAACCTCTTTAATTGTGCGGTAGCTCTGCTTAAGATGTTCATCGACGACCTGCGTCGAGCACCACTCAGCCTCGGTTATACCCTCAGACTCTTGCGCCACAAGGTCACTACGACGAGCCTGCATCTGCCACCACACAGTACGCTTAAGCTCCCAGCGACCATACGTATCGTAGGCATGCCACGTTTCGGCAAGTGGCTCATTGCCAACTACATCGCCGACAACCCCACACTCCTCCTCAACCTCTCTGAGTGCTGCCTCACGACTACTCTCGCCCGTCTCGACATGACCCTTGGGCAGATCCCAACGCTCCCTGAGACGTATCATAAGCAACTCGCCACACTCGTTAAGCACCGCACCTCCTGCCGCCTCAACAACCACGAACTGCTCCTTCAAACGCTCAAACGCAAGCTCTGGATTAGGAGTTATTAGGGCTATAAGTTTGTTTGTTTCAACTTTTTTTACTATTTTCGCTCGCGAAAACTCCAACTCCGCATCAGACACAACAAGGGCGTGCTCCTCGATAGGTGGCTCGGAGCAGATGACGACACGTGAGTCGCCAAAGTGGATTGTATGGCCGTTGCAACAACTCATAAGTTGGTGCAAAGGTACGAAAAACGACATAATAACTTATAACTATAACACTTAATTTATGAAAAAAATTCTATTTCTTATGACATTCTCAGCACTTCTTACCCTTGGTGCGTGCTGTGAGCAGAGTGGCAACGCTCCCAAGCCGCTTGTTATCGACAATTCGCTGACCGAAGCCGAGAAGGAGGCTGGTTTGCTTACGGCAGAGGTTATGTGGAAGATGGCACGTATCGGTGCGCAAACTCTTTCACCCGATGCCTCAAAGCTCCTCTACACTGTTACGGAGTACAACATGGAGGAGAATCGAGGTCTGACAACCCTCTGGATTAAGGATATGGCCACTGGCGAGGAGAAGGCCCTAACGGACAACCGCTCGTCAAACAGCGCACCACAATGGGTAGATGACAACACCATCGCCTTTATCTCTAACCGCACTGGCTCGGCTCAGGTGTGGGCTATGGATGCAAATGGCGAGAACGTGCGTCAGCTCACAGCCTTCGAGAAGGATGTTGAGGGCTTCGGCATCGCTGGCGACAAGGCATTCTACGTTCAGCGTGTGAAGGTTGCTCCTCTCAAGGGTTCGGATAAGTATGCTGATATGCAGCACTCTAAGGTTCGCATCTACGATGACCTTATGGTACGCCACTGGGATTACTGGGATGATGGCTCATACCTACACATCTTCGCTGCCGACTATTCTAACGACAAGATTTCGGAGGGCGTAGACATCATCGGTGCCGAGTCTGCTTGGGATGCTCCTCTTGCACCATATTTCGACACTGCTGAGATTCGTCTTTCACCCGACGGCACGATGCTTGCCTACACTTGCAAGCCTTTGAAGGGTACGGAGTATGCCCTATCGACAGACTCTGACGTATTCCTCTACGACTTCGCTACAGCTACTACTCGCAACCTCTCGAAGGAGGCAGCAACAGCCGATGAGAAGTTCGTAGGCTATGACAAGTATCCCGTATTCTCACCCGACGGCCGCAAGGTGGCATTCCGCTCACAGCGTCGCCCCGGCAACGAGGCTGACCAGCAGCGTCTTTGGGTATTCGACCTCGACACAAACAAGGCCGACTACATCACACGCAACCACGACCTCTGCGCCACTGAGGTTGTTTGGGCTGACAACGAGACTATCTACTTCATCGTGCCTTGGCGCGGTACACACCAGGTGGCACGCATCGACCTTCAGGGCAACCTTGAGTTTATCACCGAGGGCGACCACGACATCAACACCTTCACAATGGCGAATGGTCGTATTGTAGCCAACATGAACACTATTTCTAAGGCCGTTGAGCTCTACGACGTGAACCTTGAGACTGGTGCGCTCACTCAGCTTACGGATG
Source organism: Alistipes sp. (assembly GCA_045659765.1). Lineage (GTDB taxonomy): Bacteria > Bacteroidota > Bacteroidia > Bacteroidales > Rikenellaceae > Alistipes. The sequence continues at coordinate 4,336 of JAZRCN010000033.1, read as the reverse complement.
TAAACCGCGAGGTTTATGACAACATCAAGTTTGGCGAGGTGCAGAAGCGTTGGATTAAGACTACCGACGGCAAGGAGATGCTCACATGGGTAATCCTTCCTCCCAACTTCGACCCTGCGAAGAAGTATCCTACATTGCTCTACTGCCAGGGCGGTCCTCAGAGCACCGTATCGCAGTTCTGGAGCTACCGCTGGAACTTCCAGCTTATGGCTGCTCAGGGCTATGTTATCGTAGCGCCTAACCGCCGTGGTTGTCCATCATTCGGTCAGGAGTGGACCGATCAGATCTCGGGCGATTACTCAGGTCAGAACATCCGCGATTATCTCGCAGCTATCGACGAGGTATCTAAGGAGCCATGGGTAGATACAGACCACCGTGCTTGCGTTGGAGCTTCGTATGGTGGCTACTCGACATACTACCTTGCAGGTGTACACGAGGGTCGTTTCAAGGCATTTATCGCACACTGCGGTATCTTCAATTTCGAGTCTATGTATGGTCACACCGAGGAGCTCTTCTTCGTTACGAACGACTACGGTGGTGCATACTGGGAGAAGGACAACGCTACAGCAATGCGCTCGTATGCTAACTCACCCCACAAGCTCGTAGGTAACTGGGATAGCCCTATTATGATTATCACCGGCGAGAAGGACTACCGTATTCCTTACTCTCAGTCGTTGGAGGCCTTCACCGCAGCTCGCGTTCAGGGCATCGACGCACGCCTTGTATCATTTGAGAATGAGGCACATCAGGTATTCCAGCCACAGAACTCAGTGGTTTGGAACCGCGAGTTCTTCAGCTGGTTGGATAAGTATCTCAAGTAGGCGAACATAGCTAACATCTTCGACATGGAGTCTGCCCTAAGCGTTGGGGCAGACTCTGTCGTTTTTAATAAGTTCGCATACATTTTTGTTTATTGCATAAATATTTGTATATTTGTCGCTGATTCGCTCCTTACGATTTGGTGTGTTGGGAGCAATTCGATTGGTTAGTGTTACAAAGCAGAGAAACAGAGAACAAATTTATAAACCTAAAACAAACTTTAGTTCTATGAGAATCAATTCATTAGTTAAGACGTTGTTTGCAATGCCTTTGTTGTTTGCAGCGTTGTTTGTTACCTCTTGCGACACGAAGGGTGACGATGTTGTTACACCTCCTACCGTAGGTGTATCAAAGGGCGAGGTTGGTGAGACAACCCTTTCATTCACAGTTACAGCTGTTGATGCCGAGAAGCTCGCATACGTCGTATTCGAGTCATCGGAGACAGCTCCCGAGGCGGAGGCTATCCTCACTGACGGTGTAGCTTTGGCATTGGAGCAGACCGAGCCAATCGTAGTATCGGGTCTTACTCCCGAGACTGAGTACTGCATCATCGCAGCTGCTTCGAACAAGGGTGGTGCCGTTAAGTCTGCACCCGTAACGATGACTACTCTCAAGGCTCAGGCCCCTGTTGTTGAGATTACAATGGAGATTGTTGCTGGCGAGACTGCCGAGTTCGAGGCAGAGGGTGGCAGCGGCACTATCGAGTACGAGGTTGTAGACCCCGCTTTTGACGCATCGTTGCTTCGAACAACTTGCGAGGCTGACTGGATCAAGGATATCAAGATTGTCGCTGAGGAGAGCAAGGTGACATATACCGTTGAGGCTAACACTAAGTCTGAGTCTCGTAGCGCGAAGATCGTTTTGATCTACAACCATGAGAGCATCTCTTGCGAGGCGACTATCTCTCAGAAGCCTCTTATCCAGGAGAATAAGCCTGCGTTGAGCCTTAAGTCGGAGGCTACTATGAAGTTTGCTGCCGAGGGTGGCAATGGCACAATCAAGTACGAGCTTATCAACCCTGCTGAGGGTGTTGAGGTTAAGGCTACATGCGAGGCTACATGGGTATCTGGCATTGCTGTAGACGCAACTAATAGCGAGATTAGTTTTGCAGTTGCCGCAAACACAACTTTCGAGGCGCGTACAGCAAAGGTTAAGGTTGCTTATGGCGAGCTTTCGTTCGAGGTTAATGTTGATCAGGCAGCTGCGGCTAAGCCCGAGCTCACATTGAAGAGCGAGGCTACTGCAAACTTCAAAGCCGAGGGCGGCAATGGCGAGATCGTGTATGAGCTTAAGAATGCTGTTGAGGGCACCAAACTTGCTACCGACTGCAAGGCTGAGTGGATTAAGAATATCACTATCGACGAGACAAAAAGCAAGGTTACTTACACCGTTGAGGCTAACGAGGGTGAGGCACGCGAGGCTAAGATTGCTTTGACTTATGGCGATCTCAAGGTTGAGGTTACCGTTAAGCAGGAGGCTTTTGTTAAGGAGCCCGAGTTGGCTATCGTAGGCGATATTACAGTGCAGTCTTATACTGCCGAGGGTGGCAATGGCGAGTTTGCCTACACCTTGACAAATCCTGTTGAGGGCACTACGCTCAATGTATCTATCGAGAACCAGTCTAACTGGATCACTATCAACTCAACAGAGGACGGCAAGGTAAGCTACACTGTAGCTGCAAATAGCTCTGAGGAGGTTCGCCAGGACTTCATCGTATTGACCTATGGCTCGCTATCTGCTAAGATGCGTATCAACCAGTTGGGCGCAGAGCCTGAGATCCAGGAGGAGGCTACAAAGTTGACATTTACAACTGCCGAGCTCGTTACATCGGAGAATGGCGGTATCTTCACAATCAAGTTTAGCACTGCCGACAATGCTACATTATCTATCCCATTCAACAGTGCTGAGGATAAGTATCTTGCAGCTGCAACTTACAAGGCTGGTGTAAGCGATGGTGAGTTTGTCTATATCAACACTAAGGTTAAGGTTGGTGAGAATGAGTATGTATTCAACCAGGATGGACTTAACACTACGAGTAACAATGTCGTAGTAGATCTTGCTGCGGATAACACCTATACATTCACATTCAACAACCTTGTCTTCGGTAACAACGAGTATCTTGCTACTGGCGAGTGGAGCGGCAAGATTGAGGGTCTCGGCATCTTCGAGGAAGAAGAGGAAGAGGTATTCGAGCCTACACACACAGCTTATGAGTGGATGTGGGGTGGTTATAGCGGCGCTTCATGGGGTAACTACTACACTGTAGCAGGCGAGGGCTTCTCTCTACAGGTTCACTTCTGCACGGATATAGCAACCGATAGCGCTCTTGTTGCAGGCAAATATCAGTGGAACTCAACATCCATGATTTCAAATGATCACCCCGAGCGTTTCTCAACTCGTAGCTTCAATATTGACGGTAACACTGCTGTTACAGTAACCAGCGGTGAGGCTGTTGTTAAGGTCGAGGGCGAGGAGTACACTATCAACCTTACTCTCAATGACAACAGTGGCAACACCTATAAGATTCAGTATGTTGGCAAGCTCAACGTGAAGTATGTAGCTCCAGACGACGGCGGTGATGACAGCGGTGACGAGGGCGGTAACGACGATGGTGGTGATGACAGCGGTGACGAAGGTGGCAACGATGATGGCGATCCCAACACAATTACTTTGACCTCTTTCAAATTTAATCTGAACCTCGGTAACTATATGGGTTTGCTATTTAATGCATCCGATGGCAAAAACGTAAGTTTGGGTATTCGTATCAGCTCTCAGAGTTCTTCTGCTTCACGCATTGATGCTGGCGACTACAATTATGTGGCAACTTATCCAGATGATTATAAGTTCGCTTTCACATTTAATAATGGTTCAAATATTAACGGTGTTGATGTTGTAGGCGATTCGAGTGCTACAATGAATGTTGTTAATAACGGTGGCATCTACACTATTACAATCGTGACAAAGGGTTACACTTGTACATACACTGGTGCATTGTAATCTTCACCTGCGAATATTTGTCGAGGGCTGTCCCAAAAGGGCAGCCCTCGGTATTTTTATACAGCATGGTTACCGCGAAGAAAGTGTGAAGAAGGCGAGAAGAAACGCGAGGAAAGCACAAAGAAAGTGCGAAGATGCAACCATAGCAAAATGTCTGTTCCCCCTCTCCGCCCCGCACATACACCCCCTATTCGGCATATTTCACTGAAAAAAGTTTGTAATTTTGAAAAAAATATGTAATTTTGTCTTGTATATTTGCATATTGTGCGAAATAGAGCCATTTGAGAATTGAAAATTTACAAACAAACAATTTTAAACCTAATAATTAACACTATGAGACTAAGAAACTTATTCTTCATGTTGCTTGCATTGCCATTGCTATTTGTGGCATGTAACGACAGCAAGGATGTGGACGACATCAAGCCCACATTCGTTCTCACATCTGCTGAGACATTGGAGTTTAGCGCTGACGCTGCTACTGGCGAGATCAGCTATAAGCTCGAGAACCCCGTTGAGGGTC
>JAZRCN010000032.1:0-53153 GCA_045659765.1 Alistipes sp. | reverse complement strand
CCGGGTAGGATACGATGATAGGGATTGGATGCCAGCATCTGCTCGATGTCGGCTCTGCGAATGAATGCCATTCGGTTGCTGATACGGGAGGCGTTCAGTTTACCAATGGCTACAAGTTTATAGATGTATTGACGGGAACATCCCATGAGGATGGCTGCTTTGGAAAAGGTGAGATACTCCTGATGCTGTATCTCCATGAGTGGCTGAGCCAATTTGAAGAGGTTGTTCTTCTGAATTGCTTTAGCCCGTTTGGCTTCTGCCTGACAAGCCTCACTGCAATAGCGTTGCATTCCGCTTCGGGTCTCAAAGGACTGACCACAAAAAGCACATTTCTTGGTTACTTTCATACTGCTTATCGTTTACTAGTTTCACTTCTTCATTCTCATGTATCTGAAGTGGTGAACGGAGGTAAACAGTAGTAAACCGTTGTCGCCTTTCTACACGATGTGACTATCATCACATATCGGGGCGGAATTTGTCGCTCGTTGTAAACGGATGTAAACCCTTGTCAACTATCTACACGAAATGACAAAAAAATAAGCTCCGCAAATTCTCCACGTCAGAAATATGTCTCAAAAATATGTGGAAATTTGGGAACCATCAAAAAGCAGCCTGAAAGTGTTAAATTTTAGAATGTATTGATATTTAAAGGTTTACAAATGGTTGTTTCTGAATAGTTTTGGTTGTTTGGGGTTTCTAAATACAATAATAGAATACACCCTCTCCAATCATCGTTACGCTATCGGGGATAGTAATGCTTGTAAGGCTGTTGCAATAAGCGAATGCATAACTTCCAATCGTAGTTACGCTATCAGGGATATTCACACTTGTAAGGCTGTCGCAATATTCGAATGCCCCCCTTCCAATCGTCGTTACGCTATCGGGGATAGTGATGCTTGTAAGGCTGTCGCAAGAATAGAATGCATAACTTCCAATCGTCGTTACGCTATCGCCAATAGTGACACTTGTAAGGCTGTCGCAATCCTCGAATGCCATATTTCCAATCGTCGTTACGCTATCGGGGATAGTGACACTTGTAAGGCTGTCGCAAGAACGGAATGCACAATCTACAATCGTCGTTACGCTATCGCCAATAACAACTTCAGTAAAGCCTGCACTACTAAATGATACACCCGAGCAATTGATATAAGCCTTACCCGTACAATTATAAAAGACTCCCTCGCCAACCGATGCAACAGATGCTGGGAGAGTAATCTCCTCCATAGACGAGCAACCGCTAAAGGCACTTGCACCAATAGATGTAACGCCCAATGGCAAATCTATCCAAGTGAGATTCTCGCAGAGGCCAAAAGCGTTATCGGGGATAGCTGTTACAGCACCTGCAAAAAGAAGCTTTCCCTCGCCTGTAGCTGCGTCAAAGATATTCTCCTTAAACTCACCGCCAAAGCCCTCGGTAGTGATTGGGTCGAGAGCCTTGCCATCGTTGGTACGATATGCCAACTCGTAGACCTCGGGAAGCACTCCATCATACTCGATAGCCTCCATAGGCTTGATATGGTTGCGCTCGATAGTGATAGGCTCTGAAGTGCTCTTAGTAGTAGATGTGCCATTGTCGCACTCTACCTCCACCGTAATACCCTTCTCGAAAGTTTGAGGCAACAGGCCAATATAGAACGACTTAGCCTCTGCGCCAAGCTCCACACCATCGCCGCAGTTGAGCGTAATTTCAGTATATGTCGCGTTTGCGAAATCCAAGCCGCCGCCAACGCTATTCTCCACATCGTCATAGCCGCCAACCTCGCCAGGGAAGGTAACCTCAGCACTCTCAGCATCGACATAGACAAGACCCGCGATCTGTTCCTCGCGATTGCCCTGCAAGCTAATCTTGCACACCTTCTGACCCTCACCCGTAAGGTCAATACGCAACCAACCGCAGATGCTCTTTAGCGTAAACGCGCTAAACTCGCTCGCTGCGACCATTATATTTCCGCCCTTGCCGTAGCTGCCATCCTCATAGTTCTGTGTAGCGGGAAGCGTTACGAGTATAGCTTTTGAGGAGAACGAAATTAGATAATCGCTACTATATGGATAGATGATGATAATCTCATCCATAGTTTGTCCAGTAAAATCACCTCCAACCTGACTCAACATGCCACTACGATCACCCGTATTGCCCTCAAACTGATACTTAAGATTATCGTACGACTTATAGAACACCGACACCTCATCACCCGCATTCCACACGGTTTTACGAGCCTCGTTAAGTTGAATACGGGTATCGTCGCCCTCGAAGCCAACGGTTAATGTTTCGGGGACATCTGCGCGGTTTGCCGCGAGTTCCTCGACATCGTTCTGCGTACATGCTGCAAAGGCAAATGCAGCGAATATCGCCATTAGTAGTTTTTTCATGATATATCACTGTTTTATTTACGATTCGAATCTTTATCTTGCAAAAATATACGAAATTTTCGGAATAAACAACATCTCTCTTGGCTTAATATTTGGATAGCGTCGCAATACTAATGGTTCTAAAACCTCTAAAACTATGAAACGGACAATATCTATTCTCGCCTCATTGGCACTACTGATCATCCTCGGCTCGTGGCTCAGCACCAAAGCCTCGGAAGATAACTCTGTGAAAGACAAAGCACAACGCACAGCACAGCAGGAGGCACGACAACAAAAACGCGCTGAGCGCCTGGCAGCCTACGAGAAGCATATAGACTCGTTGGTCACAGCGCATAGCTTCCGCTTTGTACCTCAGACCATGCAGCAACTACCCGCCGGCCCGATGCGCACACTGCAAAACCCCTGCTACGAGGTGATGGTGGGTCGTAACGATGTGGATGTCTGCATTCCCTTCCTCAAGGGCTATACACCACCCTACTACCCCGTAGTTTTCAACTATGTTCTGCCCACGGTAGACGACTATATTGCCGAGCAGACCGACAACGGCTGGCATATATCGTTTAAGAGTCCTCTCTTCTCGGCTACGGACTATACCTTCTCGTTCGAGATAAACTCGCACTACGGTGGCGCAACGCTCATAATTTCAACGCCAATGTACAACAGTGTTCAGTATAGCGGTAATATCGTAGCAATATAGCCATATAATTAGCACAACAAAAAAGAGAAACAAGTTTTTTCTTGTTTCTCTTTCTGATTATCGGCATGTTACCGATAAATTTCTACTAATATTCCTCCTCGTTAAAGAAGAAATCATCCTTAGAAGGATAATCGGGCCAAATGTCCTCGATAGACTCGTAGATGTCGCCCTCGTCCTCGATCTCCTGAAGGTTCTCCAAAACCTCGAGAGGTGCGCCTGAACGTACAGCGTAATCGATAAGCTCCTCCTTGGTTGCTGGCCAAGGTGCATCCTCCAACTTTGATGCTAACTCCAATGTCCAATACATAATCTATTCTGTTTTTATTGTTCTTTTAGTTCATCAAGTAACCTGCTAACGGTACTTTAGCAAATTTTAGCATGCAAATATATAAAAAAATCTATATATCCAAATCCTACTGCACTAAAATTGTTTGAACATCAATATTTTCCGACCAATCAATGGTCTATATAGAACAACTAACAATACTTGTTAAGGTCTCCACAAACGCTCCTCGACAGACAACAGTTCAGTAAGCGTGCGACCCAACGTATAGAGGTAGTCCGACAATCTATTCAGATAGCGCATAGCCGAACTCTCTATAGCGTAGTTCTCGGCAGCACGTAGCGCTGCACGCTCAGCCCTGCGACATACCGTACGGCATACGTGACACAACGAACAGAGGGTATGGCCACCAGGAATGGTAAAAAACGTGATTGGCTTAAGCTGCTCCTGCATTCTATCGATAGAGTATTCCAAGGCCTCGATAGCCTCCTCCGAAATAGGCTCAATACTCTTCGCACCCTCGCCAACAGCCAAAAGTGCTGCAACGCTCATCAAACGCGACTCTATGGCAACCAGCTCCTCGACAAACTCAGCGACACATGATGTTGCGACCTCGGGAAAAGTTGTTTCAGAAAGTTTGTCCGTAAGTAATGCTACGAATGCCGATAGTTCATCTACCGTACCATAGGCCTCGACACGCATGTCGTACTTAGGCACACGCTCACCACCAATGAGCGACGTAGTACCCTTATCTCCGCTCTTTGTATATATCTTCATAGGCTTTTATAATCTGTAGTGCTGACGTGGCAGATGGTTGTTAAACAACAATATATATGCTCTATTATCGACAACCGTAGATGGGTGTTGCTCAGCAATCTTACGGCATACCTCCCAGCGCTGGGCATTGTAGTATGGCGACATAATGCAAAGTATCGCACCACGCTCACGCGCTGCTAAAGCATACTCCTCGAGGTGCTCGAACGATGTTGCAAGGCTCATAACAACCAAGCCGTCGCCATCTGCGATAGCATCGATACTCCACTGCTCGACAGCACAATGCGTAGCAAGATTTTGGAGCTGCACAGCACGTTTCTCAGCAACATCTGCACCACGCAGAGCATCGTATAGTGGTGACTTTTCAGTCATGAGCGTAGAGCGCATAAAGACATTACGCACAATACTATATACGAATGGGGAGTGCACACCGTGACCTCGGAAATAACGCGCCCTACGCAGATACGAGGGCAGGTGTTTCAAGCCGTAGAGTCGCTGCTTAAGAGTTCGTCCTGAGCGTTTCATATCTCGATCCTTTATTAAATAATCCCTACTTTTTAAGTTGTCCCGCAAGACGACCTGTAGAGAATGCTATCTGCATATTATAACCACCCGTATTTGCATCAAGATCGAGAACCTCACCAGCAAAGTATAGACCCTTAACCTTGCGCGACTCCATAGTGTAGTTATTCACCTCGTCGCAGCTAACGCCACCAGCCGTGACAATAGCATACTGGAATGGAGCATAGTCGGTAATTGGGAATACCATACCCTTCAAAATCTTCACGAGGCGCAGTTTCTCAGCCTCGGTGAGTTTCGACACGTATGTCTTAGAGTGGAAATCGACCTCCTTAGCCAAGGGCACAACAAGCTGCTTGGGAACGAGCTTACGCAACAACTCCGAGAAGAACTCCGAAGGCTGCATCTCGGCAATCTCACGCTCGATACGCGCAAGAAGTGTCTGCTCGTCGAGAGCAGGTTTGAGGTCTACGACAATCTTTACTTTGCGCTCATCAAGAAGTGCATCGACAGCATCACGGCTGACACGCAGAGCCACAGCACCCTCGATACCACGCTCCGAAAATCCCATCTCACCAAACTCCTCGGCCTTGAGCTCGTTATCTACAAAAAGTTTGACACCCACGTTCTTAAGAAGTAGGCCGTTCATATACTCCTGTTGGGGATGAGAACTACGCAACGGTGTAAGCGAAGGACGCACTGGCTCGATGCGATGTCCGAGAGCATCGGCAAACATATAGCCATCACCCGTAGAACCTGTCGATGGATAGCTCACGCCACCCGTAGCGATAATCACATTATCGGCCTCAACGCGACGCTCGAAGCCTCTGTCGTTGATATACTTAACACCCGCAACCCTATCGCCAATAGTAATCACCTCGGTAACACGGCGCTTATACTGTATCTCAACACCCTTATCCTCGCAGAACTCGACCAAGGCGTTGGCGATATCCCACGCCTTACCACTCTTGGGGAATACACGCTCACCGCGCTCAATCTCGAGTTTCACACCAAGACGTTCAAAGAAGCGTATTGTAGCGCGATTGTTGAACTCAGCAAAGGCTACCGACATAAAATCGGCATTAGTGCGCACCTTCTCCAAAAACTCCTCGGCAGGACGGGCATTAGTGAGGTTGCAACGACCCTTACCCGTGATACGAATCTTGCGTCCTGCACGCTCCATCTTCTCCATGAGAAGCACCTTGCGACCATTCATTGCCGCAGTACCTGCAGCCATAAGGCCCGCTGCACCAGCACCGATAACTATTACGTCGTAAATTTTATCCTGAAGCATAGAAAATCTTTTGTATTAGGTGCAAATATACGCAAAATTCCGCTAAAAACAAAAAAAAGAGCGGGGACATAACTCTTATATCCCCACTCTAACTCTACCACATTGCTATCGCAACCCTACTATTTAACGAATAGCAGACGCTCTGGGCCCTCGTACTCGGGAAGTGGCTTAGGCGTATAGTCGGCATAGCCGATACCTACAACGCACAAGATGCGATACGCAGCAGGTATCTCGGGTAGCACCTTCTTAACATAATCCTCGCTACGCTGACTTGTCGGATCATCACCGATAGTGCGATACTCGCCTACGTGCACCCAACACGATGCAAGACCCTGATCCACGAGAGCAAGCTGCAACGTATTGGTCATAAGTGCGGCATTAATCTCCCACATAGGGCTCGCCTCACTATCACCCATAACCACAATGGCAGCACCCGCCTCGGCAAGTAGACTTGAGCCATAGTCGCGCAACGTAGCCAACGCACGCACCTTTTCGAGGTTAGTTACGGCCATAAGGCGTGTAGAGCGCGTATTCTTTGATGATGGAGCGTATAACGCAAGCTCCATTGCCTCCTGAAGTTTCTCTATTTCAACAGGTTTACCTGTATATCGACGTGTCGAACGACGTCTTTTTATTACCTCTCTTAGTTCCATAATCGAGTAGTGTAGTTTTATGGTTTAACTTTTTATTATGTTATTTTTGCAAAAATAGTGAAATTTTCGTACATTTGAGCCACTTATACAAAAAAATATAATGAAAGAGAAGATTACCGTAGCCCTAATTTACGACTTCGACGGCACGTTAGCCCCTGGCAACATGCAGGAGTATGACTTTATCCCCGCCGTGGGTAAGAGCAATATGGAGTTTTGGCACGAGGCCAACACCTTAGCCGAGGAGCAGGATGCCGATCAAGTGCTTACCTACATGGCGCGTATGTTGCAAGCTGCGCAGTCAAAGGGTTTGTCGTTACGTCGTGAAGCCTTTCGTGAGTCGGGACGCAATGTAGAGTTCTATCGCGGTGTAAAAGAGTGGTTTAGTCGCATAAATGCCTATGGCGAGAGCCTTGGCATACGCATCCTACACTATGTGAACTCATCGGGACTTAAGGAGATTATCGAGGGTACGGCCATCGCCCACGAGTTCAAGAATATCTACGCCTGCTCGTTCCTCTACAACGTCGATGGCATAGCCTATTGGCCTGCCGTAGCGGTAAACTACACGAACAAAACTCAATTTATCTTCAAGATAAACAAAGGCGTAGAGTCGGTATTCGACACGACGGACGTGAATCGCTATATGGAGGAGAGCAAGCGCCCCGTACCATTCAGCCGCATGATATATTTTGGTGATGGTACTACGGATATTCCCTGCATGCGTTTGGTTAAAAACTTCGGTGGACACTCTATTGCTGTCTACAACCCCGAAGAGGGTGGTCGCCGATCGCTTCTCAACGATCTCATCCGCGACAATCGCGTAAATCACGTATGCCCAGCCGACTATTCGGAGGGTTCGGAGATTGACATCGTAGTACGCACGATCATCGACAAAATAAAGCTCGACAGCCGTCTTGCAGAACTTGAAGTAGCGCGTGAGGAGGCATAAGTAATCAATTTGATAAATAGCACATTATGAAGATAGTTTTTGCCACAAACAACAAACATAAGCTCTCCGAGGTACATGCCGTATTAGGCGAGGGCTACGAACTCGTTACACTTGCCGAGGTAGGCATTACGGAGGATATTCCCGAGACGGGTGATACGCTCGACGAAAACGCCTCGCAGAAGGCTCGCTATGTATATGAGCGCACAGGTCTTGACTGCTTTGCCGACGACACAGGTCTTGAGGTCGAGGCACTCAACGGAGAACCTGGCGTACGCTCAGCGCGCTATGCTGGCGAGGGCCACGACTTTGCAGCCAACAATCGCAAACTCCTCGCAGCCTTGGATGGTTGCAGCAATCGTCGTGCTCGTTTCCGCACGGTTATCTCGCTTATTCGTGGTGGCGTGGAGCAGCATGTTGAGGGTATCGTCGAGGGTCATATTACCGAAAGTGAGTCGGGCAGCGAGGGTTTTGGCTACGATCCCTTATTTATCCCCGAAGGTCACACATGCACCTTTGCGGACATGAGCGCTGAGGCTAAGAACGCCATATCGCACCGAGGCCGTGCCGTAGCTCATCTTGTAGAGTTACTGAAGGGATAGTTCAAGGAGAAGGTCGCAGAGAACAACCATCTCTAATTACAAAATAATTTGTATCTTTGCCCTGATATATGAAATATAGAGGTATCATAGCACGGATGGCAAAGATTGCCGCTAAGAGCGTTGGAGTGTTGCTTCTCGTGGCACTCCTTGCTATTGTTATAACAAGTCCTACACCAATATATCGTTTTACCGAAGCAGAGCCCTTTTCGGGCAACGACATCTTCGATCCATACAGCAGTGCGCAACCCGATGCGGAGTGGGCACGCGCCAATTTCCACACCCACACACGTGTCGGAGGTCTGCTTAATGAGTGCGACTACACTCCCGAACAGACCATTGCGGAGTATGGTCGTTACGGCTACAACATCGTAACGCTCTCAAATCACAATCTTATAACTCCACATCCCGAGTCGCAACTCCATGTGAGTCTCTATGAGCATGGCTACAACCTGCTCAAGTATCATAAGCTCGTATTTGGTAGCGACGAGGTCTTTCACCTCGACCATCTACTACCCATCCTTACCTCGCAGAAACAGTGGCAGATAGCTCTACTACGTGAGCGTAGCGACATCGTGCAGCTAAACCACCCGTTGCGCACACCAACACTTGCAGGCGAACAACTCGCCAAGCTACAAGGCTATACCCTCATTGAGCTCGACAGCGGAAAGTCCACAGACAACCACTATTGGGACATAGCTCTAAGCGCAGGACGCTATGCCTTTGGCACTGCGGGCGACGATCTACATAAGCCAGACCGTAGCACGGCAATAGCTATGCGTACAACAATGCTCAACATTCCTCTTGACCACCACTCTACACTCCTGGACAACGCTTCGGCAACATATCCCAAACTACTCGCCACGCTGCGGAGCGGAGCGTTCTACGCCATGCGTCTTCCCGACTATGGTAACGGCAACTGGGATATTAAGGAGCAGATGAACGCTGAAATACCGCATATCGAAGATATAGGCCTACGCAACACAGAGATATACATACGCCTCTCGGAGTGTGCCGACAGCATACGTTTCACATCGGATGGCGGACGTTGTGTAGCTCTCGCTACCGATGTCCGTGAGGCGAGCTACACTATGCGTGATGAGGATAGCTATGTGCGTATCACAGCCTTCATGCCAGGTGGTGAGGTGATATACAGCAACCCCTTTGCTCGATACGATGCTACGGTGACCAGCACTCCACTTACGGAGTCACTACCCGAGGTGTCGTGGTTGCTAACCATACTCTTTAACACAGCACTATTCATCGTGGCTATGCTCCTCGTAGTGCTCATATACAAAGTTATAAAGCTATGAAATTAGATAGTATCAAGAGACTACTCGCACATCGAGGCGAGCAACACACCAAGACCTCAATCACGCGATATACCCTCGCGTTGAGTCTCTTTACGCTCATTGTCTACCATTTGCCGTTAGCCAGATACGTGGTCAGCCATGTCGAGGCAGGACTCAACGGTTGGGTCATAGCACTGAGCTTTGCAGTACTTATGCTCACTGTCAATTTCTTAGTATACACGCTACTACTGCGTCTACTCGGTATCGTGGGCAGGGTGCTACTCGCACTACTCTTCATGGGCAATGCCATAGCACTCTACTTCATAAACACCTACGAGGTGCTTATTACAGATATGATGATGGGCAATGTCTTTAATACGCGCTTCTCGGAAGCCTCAGGATTCTTCTCCGTAGCCCTTATTCTATACCTGCTCCTCGCTGGTCTGCCAGCCGTAGTCTACATCTTCGCGCGTAGGTACGAGCGTGGCACATGGCGCAGGTTTGGCATAAGCATAGTCTCATGCCTTAGCATCATCCTACTCCTTGCAGGTATCAACTACAAAAATGTACTATGGATAGACCGCAACGCCACACAGATAGGTAGTCTTATTATGCCCTGGTCGTATGTCGTTAATTCATTCCGCTACTACGGCCAGCAGAAACGTCTTAACCAAGAGGCAGAACTTCTGCCCGATGCCCACATCACAACAACCAGTCGTGATGTCTGCGTACTGGTTATCGGCGAGTCGGCACGTAGCCTGAACTTCTCGCTCTATGGCTACGAGCGCAATACCAACCCACTACTCTCGACCGATCCTATCACCGTGTATCACTCTAAAGCATCGGCAACCTACACCACCGCCGGTGTCAAGGCTATACTCGATCACAAGCCTACAGATAAGCTCTACGAGATACTACCCAACTATCTCTCGCGCTCGGGTGTAGAGGTCATCTGGCGCACGGCAAACTGGGGAGAACCACCGCTCAACGTAGATAGCTATCTCGATAAAAAGTCTCTCGCGGAGCTATATCCCGATGCCGATAAGCGCTATGACGGATTACTCCTCGAAGGTCTTTGCGAGCAGATTAAGGCCTCGACAGCAGATAAGCTCCTCGTGGTACTACATCTGAGCACCAGTCATGGACCTACATATTCGGAGAAGTACCCCAAAGAGTTCGAACAGTTCTCACCCGTATGCACCACCGTAGAGATGTCCGAGGCCGACCTCCAAGAGTTGGTTAATGCCTATGACAACACCATACTCTATACAGACTACCTTCTACACACGCTTATAGCGGAGCTATCTACGCTTAGCGAGCATCGCGCAGCTATGCTCTTTATCTCGGATCATGGCGAGTCGTTGGGCGAAGGCGGACTCTTTATGCACGGAATGCCTATGGCCGTAGCCCCTACCGAGCAGACCGCTATTCCCTTTATCGTGTGGGAGAGTGCCAACGATGTAACAACGGCTGACCTACCCGAGGCAGGACACTACCACATCTTCCACTCGGTGCTTAACTTTCTGGGAATAGATAGCGCGATTTACGATGCTGAGATGTCGGTTTTCAAGAGCAGTTTATAACGAATATTAGCTAAACTATTGGATAAATTAACAGATTATAAAACATTGTAACACTATGAAATACAACGTAGACGATAAACTTCCATTAGGGGCTATGGCCTTATACGGCATGCAGTGGTTTATCCTGGCTATCGCCGTAGTTACGACAAGTGTTTTTGTTGCTACAGGAACACCGGCCGAGAAGCTCTTTTTCGCACAAAAACTATTTGCCGTGATGGGTGTTGCAGGTCTTGTACAAGTGCTATTCGGCCATCGATTACCTATCGTTGCAGGTCCTGCTGCTGTACTCCTTGTGGGAGTACTCTCAGCCTTGGGGTCTGGAGCATCGAGCAATGCTATCTATAGCTCTATCGCTGTGGGTGGTGCACTGCTACTACTTCTGAGTTTTGGCGGTCTTCTACCCTATGTGCAACGACTATTCTCCGCCCGCAGCGTGATTGTTATCCTCATGCTCATAGCTCTTACACTTGCCCCCGTCATTCGCGACCTAATATTTCCCGCTAAGGCAAGCTGTGAGGAGCATGCTTTTGGCCTTATCTTTACGTTTGTAGCACTACCACTGATGGTCTTGATGAACGGTCGTTTGCGTGGCGTAGCAAAAAGCTTAACAATACCTATTATCTTGGTACTCGGCAGCATAGTCTATGGAGTACTCTTCGGATATGAACTGAATACATCGACCTCGGCGAGCCTCTCGACACTCTTTATCCCGGACTTCGAGTTCGATCTTGGCGTGATGATAGCATTTATTATCTGCTATATAGCACTACTTATCAACGATATAGGCTCGGTAGAGTCGCTCGGCACAATGCTCGGTAGCGACAAGATGGAGGGGCGTCTTAATCGAGGCATCCGTCTTACAGGTGTAATGAATATCGTAGCAGGTGCATTGGGCGTATTAGGCCCTGTGAACTTCTCGATGAGTCCTGGAGTAATCGCCTCTACGCGATGTGCATCGCGCTATGCGCTTATACCCTCGACACTATTGCTTATAGTTTGTGCGCTATCACCCGATATTATAGCACTACTTACAGCCATTCCCAACACAGTTATTGGCGTGATTCTTCTCTTTTTGATGGGTACACAGCTCGCTGCATCGTTCGAGATGATGCACTCAACGCGAGCTATCAGCTCGTTTGGTGAGGCACTCAACGTAGGTCTTCCTCTTATGGTTGCTATGCTCTGCCAGCTCATGCCTCGCGGCATTGTTCCTTCTATCATCGAGCCACTTATTTGCAACGGTTTCGCAATGGGCGTAATCACAGCATTGCTCATGGAGCATATCATCAACCGAGTAAAACGGTAAAAATGTCGCAAAAAAGAGCTATAGTTTAATAATCTGTTGAAATTTTTGGACGATTGGTGATACGGCATATTATAAAATTTATTATTTTTGTAGCCGTATAATTATGTCTTGGCAATAAGATTGATAAAAAATATTAATACTATGAACAACACATTGGTAGTTGTAGGTGCCCAGTGGGGCGATGAGGGTAAGGGTAAGATTACCGATTTCTATGCCGGTAATGCCGACGTTGTAGTACGCCACCAGGGTGGTAATAACGCAGGTCATACCATCGTCTTCGACGGTAAGAAGTTCGCTTTGCAGTCGATTCCTTCGGGCGTTTTCAACCCCCACATCATCAACATCATGGCCAACGGTATGGTCATCAATCCCAAGTCACTTATCGAGGAGTTGGAGAGATTGCACAATGCGGGTATCACCGACTACAAGCTCTTTATCTCTGATCGTGCAGCGTGTGTTATGCCCTACCACTCAATGCTCGATGGCGCATACGAGGCGTTGAAGGGTGGCCGTCAGATTGGTACTACAAAGAAGGGTATCGGCCCAGCATATACCGACAAGTATAGCCGCGTAGGTATCCGTATTGGTGACCTTTTGGACAAGGAGTACTTCGCTGAGCGTTTGCAGGATGCCCTTGCACAGAAGAATATCGAGCTTCAGGCTCTAGGTATGGAGAAGTGTGACTTCGACACTATCTATAACGAGTATCTCGCACTCGGCGAGAAGCTCCGCCCCATGATTTGCGACACATCGGTACTTATCAACAAACTCGCAGAGGAGGGCAAGAAGATTTTGTTTGAGGGTGCTCAGGGTGTTATGCTCTGCATCGACCACGGTACATACCCCTTCGTAACATCGTCAAGCCCTACGGCAGCAAGTGTTCCCGTGAATACGGGTCTTGCACCTCGCTATATCAACAACGTAATGGGTGTTGCTAAGGCCTACACAACACGTGTTGGCGAGGGACCATTCCCTACAGAGCTCTTCGACGAGCGTGCTGAGTACATCCGTGAGCGTGGCCACGAGTACGGTACTGTTACAGGTCGTCCCCGTCGTGTGGGTTGGCTCGACAGCGTGATTCTCAACCACGTACGTCGCATCAGCGGTGTAAACTACCTCTCATTGATGCTCTTCGACGTGCTCTCAGGTCTTGAGAAAATTCGCATCTGTACAGGCTATAAGCTCGATGGTGAGCATATCGACTACGTACCTTCAACCATCGCACAGCTCTCACGCGTGGAGGCTGAGTATATCGAGGTTGATGGCTGGTCGGAGGATATCACCGGCATCAAGAGCTACGACGAGCTTCCCGAGAATGCTAAGGCCTACATCCGCAAGGTTGAGGAGCTTACAAAGACCGAGGTTGCTATCGTATCTGTAGGTCCAGACCGCGAGCAGACGATCATCCGCAAGCCTATCTTCTAAGTTGAAGCATAAGCATATACAACAAATCGCCCGAGCAAAGTGCTCGGGCGATTGTCGTTTATATCGGTATGATAATGAGCATGGAGAAAACAGCTCTGACCTATGTATTCATACCGCACTACTCCATCGCTAAAAACTCTCCCGTGTAGCTCTCCTTACAACGAGCAATGTCTGCGGATGTACCCTCAGCCACGACCATACCGCCGCCACGTCCTCCCTCAGGTCCCATATCTATAATATGGTCAGCATAGCGTATTACATCCAAGTTATGCTCGATGACAATCGCCGTATTGCCACAATCCACCAAACGGTTGATTACATCCAACAGCTGACGAATATCCTCAAAGTGCAGACCCGTCGTAGGCTCATCCAAGATGTAAAGCGTACGTCCCGTTTCGCGCTTGGCAAGCTCCGTTGCGAGCTTTATGCGCTGCGACTCACCACCCGAAAGCGTTGTGCAGGGCTGACCGAGCGTCAGATATCCCAATCCCACCTCCTGTACAGCCTTGAGTTTCTGATATATAGCAGGGATATTTTCAAAAAACTCCACTGCCATATTTACCGTCATATTGAGCACATCGTTAATACTCTTACCCTTATACTTAACCTCCAGAGTCTCACGATTATAACGATTACCGCCGCACGCCTTACAACGCACATATACATCGGGGAGGAAGTTCATCTCGATAGTCTGTTGACCTGCACCACGACACTCCTCACAGCGTCCACCCTTAACATTAAACGAGAAACGACCTGCCTTAAAGCCTCGTGTCTGAGCATCGGGCGTCATCTCGAAGAGCTTGCGTATATCGGCAAAGAGGTTTGTATATGTCGCAGGATTACTGCGTGGCGTACGGCCAATAGGCGACTGATCCACAACCACAAGCTTGTCGATATTCTCCAGACCCTCAATACTATCATACGGCAGAGGTTGATCGTACGAGCGATATAGATGGCGTGACAATATCGGACGTAGCGTACCATTAATCAACGACGACTTACCCGAGCCAGAAACACCCGTGATACACACAAACTTACCAAGTGGTATTTCGACATCTACACCCTTAAGATTATTACCTCGTGCTCCACGCAATGTGATGTACTGCCCACTACCCTCTCTTAGTGGCGTAGTACGCTCGATACGACGGCGACGATTGAGATACTCGGCCGTTATCGTATCGCTCTGTAGAATCTCCTCAAAGGTACCCGATGCCACAATATTACCTCCACGACGACCTGCCAACGGACCAACATCGACAATATAGTCTGCCGAGCGCATCATATCCTCATCATGCTCAACGACAATTACGGAGTTACCCGCATCGCGCAGACTCTTAAGGCTATCTATCAACTTACGATTATCTCTCTGGTGCAGACCGATACTTGGCTCGTCGAGAATATAGAGCACATTTACTAATTTCGAACCAATCTGCGTAGCCAAACGAATACGTTGTGCCTCACCTCCCGATATAGTTCGCGATGCACGCGACAATGACAAATATCCCAAGCCTACATCTACCAAGAAGCCAAGACGCTCGCGAATCTCCTTGATGATATCGCGTGCAATAATCAGTTCCTTCTCCGAGAGATACTCCTCGATATGCGACATCCACTCCGAGAACTCCACGATAGACATTGCCGACACATCAGCGATGCTCTGACCACCGATGCGGAAGTTTAGCGACTCCTTACGCAGACGGCAGCCGCCACACGACGGACAGGTCTGCATAACAAGAAACTGCTCACGCCACTTCTGACCCTTCTTCGACTCCTCATCAACATTGCGCATGATCCACTCCGAGAGTCCCGCCCACTGCGTAAGCTGCGTGCCACCCACCGACGAAAACTCCGAGAAATTGACCATAAGAGGCTCTGAATCACCATATAATATTGCATTCATACCCTCATGCGAGATTGACGACACAGCATCTTCAAGCGTAAAGTCGTAGCGATGACCGAGCATTGCAAGCATCGCAAAGAGCATGTTATTCTTATACTTACCAAAGGGCTCTATCGCACCATCGCGCAACGAAAGGCTATCATCTGGAATAATCTTAGCCATATCGAACACTGCTCTTTCTCCCAAACCATTACACTCGGGACACGCACCCTTAGGTGAATTGAACGAGAATGTGTGTGGCGCTGGCTCCTCGAAAGCCTCACCCGTAGTGGGACACATCAGGTGTCGAGAATAGTATCTAATACCCTCTGTACCATAATCATATAGCATCATCGTACCCTTACCCTGACGCATAGTCTCGCGTAGCGATGTCATCATACGCTCACGATGCTCCTCACCAACTACAAGGCGGTCGATAACCATGTCGATAGTGTGAATCTTATAGCGATCGAGCTTCATACCCGCCGTGAACTCACGAATCTCGCCATCAATACGCGCATAGATATAGCCCTTGCGCGACATCGTCTCGAACAACTCGCGGTAGTGGCCCTTACGACCCTTAACCACAGGAGCAAGGAAGGCCACTCGCCTACCATCGAAGCCCTGAATCATCAAATCGCATATCTGCTCATCGCTATATCGCACCATCTCCTCACCCGTAAGTGGCGAGTAGGCACGCGATGCACGCGCATAGAGCAAGCGTAGGAAATCGTTTATCTCGGTAACTGTACCTACGGTCGAACGTGGATTCTTATTCGTCGTCTTCTGTTCGATGGCCACAACGGGACTAAGACCCGTAATACGATCTACATCGGGGCGCTCCATAGAGCCAACAAATTGACGTGCGTATGCCGACAATGTCTCCATATAGCGACGCTGACCCTCGGCATAGATTGTATCGAAGGCCAATGACGACTTACCCGACCCTGAGAGACCGGTGATTACGACAAGCGAGTCGCGCGGTATGCTGACATTTACATTTTTGAGGTTGTGTACACGTGCACCAATAACCTCAATCTTGCTCTTGGGCATATCTCAACGATAGTTTAAAGCAGGTGCGACATCCATTGTTGCAACGATATCCACCCCATAAGGTCGATAAAGAATACGACGATGATAAAGAGGGTGAACCATCGCACGAATTTAACACCCCAGTTCATTGCCCAGTGCGAGGCAACAACAGCACCCAGAATATTACCTGCACCGTGCAACAATCCAGCCATCCACTCTACCTGACCATTATAGATGAATACGGCAAGCGCAAAGGGTGTAGAGAGAAATATCACGAAGCCCTTGATGACATTCGCCGTGATTATATCGAGATGCATGGTCGAGATTGTTATCGCTAAGATAAGGAAACCGAGGCCGATATATATATATCCGCCATAGAAACCAATCACGAAGAACCAGAGGTAGTGCCACCACTTAATCTTAAGACCATGACCACCCTCTACGCTCTGCTTATCCTTTCCGAGAAGCAGATATACAAGAATTATGGCCAGCACCACGCTAAGACATATCTTAAAAATCGCTTCGCTCACCTCCATGGCAACCATAGCTCCAAAGATATTGCCGACAATGGCGGGTATCGACAACAGTAAACCACTACGCAAATGCAGCATTCCCTTACGCAGGAAGGCCACCGTAGCCGACAAATTTTGCAGCAATACTGCTATACGGTTGGTACCATTAGCAAGACCTATAGGCATACCCATAGCCATAAACAACGACATGGTAATCACCGAGCCGCCACCACCTAACGTATTGATAATGCCGACGATAACACCCGACACCAAAAGTAGAATTATCTCATTTACACTCATAACCTCTCTTCTATTTAAGTTCAAAATTATCGGCATCGCGCCACACTGCAAATTTATGCTTGAAGCTCTCCAATGCCTCCATATCGAGTTCTGCCACAGCGACACCCTCCGCATCAGCCATATCTATGACAACTTCGCCAAAGTAGTTTATTACAGTCGAATCGCCACTATAGTGCAATCCCGTAGGCTCCTCGCCCACTCTATTTACGCCTATAACATAGGCCTGATTCTCAATTGCTCGTGCTCTTAGCAACGTGCGCCACACCTCTCTACGTGGCTTAGGCCATAGCGCCGAGTATATCACCGCGTCGTAATCACCCCTCTGACGACTCCATACAGGAAAACGCAGATCGTAGCATATCGCCAGCAGGTATCTCACGCCGCGCCACTCGACTACTACGCGCTCTCTTCCTGCGGTGAAGTATTTACTCTCACCACCCACCGAGAAGAGATGAAATTTATCATAATGTAGGCTCTCTCCATCGGGTTTTACGAAGTATAATCTATTACGATACTCCTCGCCCTCACGCACAGCAACCGAGCCCACCACTGCAGCATCCAACTGCGCAGCCATACGTTTCATCCACTCAAGCGTCGCGCCCTCATCAGCAACACCCTGAGGATCAGTCACAAACCCCGTTTGGAACATCTCCGAGAGTACAATGACATCTGCCTTTACATTAGCTAAGGCACACTCCAGCGCTGCGAGATTTCTCTCGACATCCGACCACGCTATATCGCGCTGAACTATTGCTACTCTCTGCTTCATCACTACTTCGTTGCTATGTAGAATAGGTCAAAGCTTCCATCCTCGACCTCCGTTACTCTGTAATCATCCATCGCAATACCCTCCGTAAGCTCGCGGTTTGCGCTATGCAACCTACGTCGGTTAAATCTATTCATCACATCGTATGGCAAACGCAACAGCCACGCGGGCAGCCACCACTGCATACGCAACACATCGAAACGCATGATGCGCTGCACCGACTCTCTATTCTTCTCGTAGTAGGCCCACACTCGTTCGTTACCACTCACACCACGCGCATCGACAGATGAGAAATCCGCAAGCAACGCTCTCAGCTTCTCTGCGGTGTACTCCCTCACGTGCCAAGGGTTACGTGTCAGTGACATAGGCTTGTTTGGCGTACTCACAATAAAGCGACCACCAGGCTTAAGCACCCTACGCACCTCCTCGACAAATGCCCTATCGCTACGAATATGCTCTATCACCTGGAACGACACCACGCAGTCGAAACTTTCATCGGCAAATGGCAACGGAGGCACCTTAGCCTCGACAAACTCCACATTTTCGGGCAACACACCGAGGTCGGGCGAACGAAACTTATCGAGCGTTGTGAAATGCTCGACATGCGGAGCGATAATCTCGATGCCATATCCCGTGCCTGTGCCAATCTCGAGCACACGTCCCTTCACCTCAGCCGCCGCAGTGACGTAGGCCAAGCGCGAACGCTGATATACAAAGTTCTCCGCCGCACTGCGCGACACTCTCTCCGCCGTCTTCATCCTCGCGCTACTTTATGCACTCAATGCCGTGATCGGTCTGGCGCACCTTGCCCTGCTTGAGCAACATGCCCAACGCACGCTTAAAGACCTTCTTGCTCATGCCCGTAATGCGTGCAACCTCCTGAGGCTCACTGCGATCGTTGATTGGCAATACGCCACCGTGCTCCTCCAACATCTTCGCCAACTTCACAACTGCCGTCTCGACCTCAGCCAATCCCGTCTGCTGCAAGCTTACGTCGATACGCAAATCCTCGGTGATATTACGCACCCAGCCGCGCTTACGATCGCCGATGTGTACTGGCGAGAATAGCTGATTTTTGTAAAGCATCGCCCAGTGGCGGTTGTCGATAACCACGCGGAAGCCCATAGGCATCTCCGACGCTACAAGGATATCGACCTCGTCGCCCACCTTCACTGTCAAGGGGTATTCGTTGTAGACAAATGGCTTAATCTTATTTGTTGCCACACATCGTCCCGTGCGCTCGTCGATATACATGTATACTACCGTCTTCTGACCTGCTATCACGCCACCATGTTGGTTTCGGTTTGGCAGGAAGAGGTGCTTACCCGATAATCCCCAGTCGAGGAACGCTCCGTGTATGCTCTTATCCACCACCTTGAGTGCTGCCACCTCGCCAGCCTTGATCAGCGGAGTCTCGGTAGATGCTACCAGACGATCCTCCGAGTCGTGATATACGAACACCGACACCTCGTCGCCCACCTTCATATCGAGACGTGTGAAGCGATTGGGGAGCAATACCTCTGCACCCTCATCATCTATAAGGAAAAGACCGTAGTCCGATATGCGCGACACCTTGAGGGTCTGTATTTCACCTGTTCTCATAATTCAAAAAATATGTTAAGTGTGTAAAGATAAGAAAATAAACGGAATTTTCCAAAAGTGAGGATTGTACGAATAAAAAATAGCGGATAATCCGCCACTGATCACAGCGTTCACAGCGCATTGTCGCGTAGGAGATCCTTCACTGCGTTCAGGATGACAAGCGAGAGCGACACGACAATATGCCATGTACTCTTGAGCAGAGTGATCCGCATCCGCATCAACCAAACGCACACGCATCGACCATAAACAAAAAAAACCGAGCCCGACGAATGTCGAGCTCGGAAAATACTCAATTGGAATTGGTTTCTAAAAATCTTAGAACTTGAAACCCAATCGAATTGTAGGCGCAGCAAGGAAGCTAACATTATGGTTGTCTGCAGTCAAGTTAGCCATACCTGCCAATGGCTTGTACGCTACATAACCGTAAGTATAAGTAACGGGATCAACCGAAATACCTACGTACATGTTAGGAAGAACGAAGTAGTCAACACCGCAAGTCAAAGCACCACGAAGGTTGCAAGTCTCAGCAGATGACTTAGAAAGCCACTCCTCCTCGATATACTGCTCATTTACAGCGTAAGCGAAACCTACGCGAGCACCAGCGTACAACATCAAATTCTTAACGCCCTTTAGTTTGAAATAGCGATCAGCACCCAAATTCACGTTATAGCCGAACGTATAAGCGTTAGCTACTGGAGAATAGCTTGGGATAGCGAACTCATCGCCTGTTTCAAGACCTTCAACGCTATAATAACCGGGGTTATTAGTGAAAGTCAAACCTCCACCCAAAGTCAGTTTCCAAAGGTCGGTTATAAACCAGCCGCCCTCGATACCAACCATCAACTTCTTATCTGACCAATCAGTCGAGAAAGCCGAAGCTGAATAGTTGCTCTGGCCACCGGGCAATGCCTGAACCGATGTAAAGCTGTTGTATCCCACGGTTGCAGCCACAGTGAAGTCGTTCTGCTTAGGTGTGTTATCACCCTGCTCGACCTCCTGTGCTACAGCCGTTGTTAGGAACAATACGGGTAGAACGGCCGATATTAAAAGCTTCTTGATATTCATAACTTTATCTTTTTTTTAGCCGTTTCAAATACCGTGATTAAAAATTACTCAGCGTTCTTCCATGCAGCCTCAGCAGCCTCAGCACGTGCAGTGTAGAACTCCACAGCAGCCTCAGCTACCTCAAGACGCATCTTAGCGAACTCAACTGCGTCCTCGTAAGTTGCAAGATCAGCAGCCTCTACCTTCTCAGCCTCAAGATCCTTGATCTCATCGTTGGTCTCCTCAATAAACTCAGCGTAAGCCTCGAGCTCCTCCTCTACCAACTCAGCGTCACCGACAGTCTCGTAGAGAGCATCATACTGCTCAACTACAAGGTCATACTTGAACCAAGCGATCTCCTGATCGAGAGCAGCCTCAACAGCAGCCTTGTAAGCCTCGTTGTATGCAGCAAGATACTCAGCCTCGTCAGCAGAAAGCTCCTCAGCAATTGCCAAGAACTCAGCGATAGCCTCAGCGTCAACAGCAATAATCTCCGCGTACTCATTCTCGTATCTTGCGAGTGAAGTCTCCAAGTCGGCGATATACTCAAGCTGACCCTCATACTGATTTGCCCACAGCTCATAAGTAGCTGCAGCATCTACCTCTACGTAGTACTCCTCCCAAGTCTGCTCATCCATTACCCACTTACCAGCATACTGATCAACAGCAAGGTTAGAAGCGTACTGCTTGTAGTAGATATCGTAAGCGTGCTTAGCAGTCTCGACAGCCTCAGCAGCTGGCTCAACCTTAGCGATCTCAGCGTTCAAAGCCTTCTCAGCAGCCTCATAAGCAGCCTTAGCATCCTTAGCCTTTGCCTGAGCAATTACATACTCGTCGTTAGCGTACTCAGCAGCGCGCTTTGCCTCGTTGTAAGCCTTCTCAGCATCCTTAGCAGCCTCCTTCTGAGCATCTGTTGCACCAGCAGCCTCAGCAGCCTTCTTTGCAGCCTCGTAAGCAGCCTTAGCCTCAGCAGCAGCAGCGTCAGCATCATCCTTAGCCTCCTTAGCAGCATCCTCAACATCCTTAGCACCCTCAACCTCGATAGGCATACCATTCATAGGATGATAAGTCACACCGCCCTCATAAGCCATCTGAGCGTCAAGATACTTACCATAAGTAGTCTTATCGCCTGTAGAGTAGTTCATAGGCTCTGTTGTATCTGCAACAAGAGCATCGTAAGCAGCCTGTGCCTCAGCCCAAGCCATTGCCTTCTCAGTAGCGCCCTTGAAATATGGTGTCTTTGCCTTATTATCAGCAATCTCAGCCTTAGACGTCTCAATATATTCAGCAAAGTCAGCCTGGTTCTCTACAAGGTACTCAGCATACTTAGCGATATTCTCAGCGTTATACTTACCGAGTGAAACTGCCTCGTTGTACTCCCAAGCAAATACCTGATCCTCGTAAGTCTTCTCTACGAGAGTAGCCTCAGCTGCATATACTGGATACTCGTAGTACTCGTACACATAATACATCTCATTGAGGATCTCAGCATAGTAGCAAGTGTAAAGAGGTACGAAATCGTACTCCTTAGATGCTGTCAAAGGATCATCGTTGAGAACAGCGTAACCATACCAAGGCTCACCATCAACGATACGAACCTCGTAAAGATCAAGTGGATTTGAATTCAAGTACTCGTAGAAAGGATGTACCTCAGGATACAAGAACTCGAGAGCCTCTGCAAGCTCATTAGCCTCCTTAGAAACAGCCTCAGCAGCCTTACGAAGATCAAGACCCTCAAGCTCAAGCTCAACCAAAGCAGCCTCGATCTCAGCTACAGTAGCACCCTGATACTTCTTAACGATCTCAATAGCACGCTCGAAGATAGCGATAGCACGCTGGCACTCAGCGATCTCCTCATCGATCTCAGCGATAACCTCATCACGATACTCCTCAGCGTCAACGAGCTCGTTCTCAACTGATGCAAGAGTAGCCTTACGTGCAGTAACATCAGCCTTAGCCTCGATCAACTCCTCAACAGCATCAGTGTAAGCGTTGAACAAACCTACCAAGCGAGCAGCCTCAACAGCCTCAAGCATCTCAACGCTTGCGATGAAGTCAGCCTTAGCCTCGTTCAAAGCAGCCTGTGCATCGAGAAGAGCAGCCTCAGCCTCTGCAGCTGCGACAGCCATAATTGACTCCAACTGTGCCATCTGTGCCTCAAGCTCAGCAAGCTTAAGCTCAAGCTCAGCCTTTGCGTACTCGAGGTCGAGCTCTGCAAGCTGACGCTCGATGTCCAAAATCTGGTTCTGAATCTTCTTTGCCTCAGCCTCTGCAGTCAACAAAGCAGCCTCAGCCTCAGAAATAAGCTTCAAAGCCTCTGCCTCTGCAGTAGTCAAAGCAGCCTCAGCACGCAACTTCTCAGCATAAGCCTTGCGTGTCTCGTCCAATGACTCAGAAACATTGTCCTTAATACAGCTGCTTAGCGCCATAGCGAAGCAAACTGCGACAAGTAAAAACTTTTTCATAGTAGAAAAATTTTTGAGTGAATAAATAAGTTAATTAAAAAATTTGGTTTGGTTTTCCGTTATTTTTTGTTTGCATTACTGCCAAAATTGGGCAACCTCAATGTACTATTAATAAATATTGAATATTCGCTCTCCCACAAATAAATCGCGCCACACAGGCAACCTCTCAAATCAATATCTTAATATGCACACTGTATCAAAAACACGCATTACCCACTGCAAATCAATTACTTACAGCAATTTGATGTCGCAGTGCGTCATTTACACGTCCTTTTAACAATAACAAAGGTAATTAAAAGTTTTAATTCTGCAAACAATACGTCGAAATATTTTTCAAAAAAATCTCATAAATATTGACATAAGTTTGCATATAGCTCGATGTAAACAGTATTAAAAGATTAATAATCAGCGAATTACTTAAATATTCGCAAATGCCGAAGTCGGCACACAACATAAAAGTATCAATAAAACGGCATATTTTGCCTATATTTAGGTCAAAATATCTACAAAAGAGCGCTACAGCAACGGCCAAATTGTGGGTGGCTGCACAGCGACCCAGCGAGCACCATTACCCTCCGAGGTGGCGGTAATGCGCACGGCCTTGATAGCACGTGCAGGAGTATCTATATAATATATACCGCACACAAGATCGCCGACACGCTCGAAATGCTCACCATCGTAGCTTAGCTCGACATAACCATTCTCGAAAAGATAGCGCGGAAGCTGAAAGTTGCCCGTGGCGACCTTCATACGACGGCATGCAACGGGCTCGTCGAACGTAAACATAATCCAATCGCCAACATTCGCAGCGCGCGTAGTACGCGCCAGGCGGCCATAGCCCTCGGCCTTAGCAAACGAGAAACGCTCGCTATCGCCCATAGAGGAGCTGATATGAAACTTGGGCTGGATGGTGCGAAGGTGCGCCTTAGTGGCCGTTTCGGGTGAGTGTGCCCTACCGCGACGCGACACAAAGCTATAGGCAGCAGCCTCGGAGAGGCTCATATTGTTTTTATACATGCGCTCCGTGCCATCATCAGCCCTACAGTAGACGATAGAGCCGTCGTCGGTAGTGACCTTGCAGATGTCGCCATCGGCCGTGAGCGTCGGTGGCATAAGGCGATAGGCGACACCCATAGCATCGAGCCTATCATAGTGCGCAACAACCGAGCGATAGAAGGCATCCCACACGACCCTCTCGTTGCTACCCCACGCCACAGACGCAAACGACAGCATACGCGGAAAGGTCATATAGTGGAGATAGTCGGCACTCTCGGGATTGCTCGAGGCGTATATCTCGCTAAAGAACGTAGCCTCGAAACCGATGACATTGGCGAGCTCCTCGGCCATAAACTCCGCACCATCGAGCGTAAGGCCGTAGACCTTGCTCATATCGAAGATCGCAGCCCAGTCGTGGCCAGGCTCGCGCGCGGATTGCTTCATATCGAAATAGAGGTACTGGCCCGCGACAACAACCGTAGGATAGCCCTCGGCAGCGGCCGAGCGACACTCCCCGAGGCCCTCCCAGCCATAAACACGTGTATCGGCAGGTAACGCCCCGCCCTCGACAGCCTCGTTCCAGACCGCAGGTCGCTTGCCATGCTTAGCCAAAATATCACTCAGACGGCGCATCATATAGGCCTGCAACGCAGCGGGAGATTCCATACCCTTGGCGCGCATAAGTGCCTGACAATCGGGACATCGCTTCCACTGCGACATATCGACCTCGTCACCGCCAATATGGATATATGGTGTAGGAAAGAGTGCGCATATCTCAGCCAAAATATCCTCCAAAAGCTGATAGTTTGACTCGCGCGAAGCACAGAACACGTTACGATCGTCATAACCCAATGAAGCCGTGGTATCGGGCGTATAGCGGCACAATATTTCGGGATGCATAGTGGCCATACATAGGCTATGACCTGGCAGGTCAATCTCGGGAATAACCTCGATATTGCGTATTGCGGCATAGGCGATAATCTCGCGCATATCATCATGCGTGTAGTAGCCACCCCACCTCTCGTTCCACTTAGCATAGCGTGGCCAAATGGGGCTATCGCCACCACGAAAGCCACCTACCTCGGCAAGATCGGGGTGCGATTTAATCTCGATACGCCACGCCTCGTCATCGGTGAGGTGTAGGCGCAAGACATTGACCTTATGGTAGGCCAACAAGTCGATATAGGCCATGATAGCCTCCTTATCGAGCCACGTGCGACATACATCGAGCATAAAACCACGATAGGCGTATGTTGGAGCATCATCGATAGTACAGCAATCTACGCTACAGGGCAACTTAAGCGACCTATCGTATACCTCGGATGGGAGTAACTGTAGCAACGTAGTAACACCACAAAATAGACCGCCATAACTACCGCCCACTACCCTAATACCTCCGTTGCTGACCGTAAGACGATAGGCCTCTGCCTCAAGGGCTGTATCCACATCGAGATATATTGCCGAAAGGAGCGATCGCTGGACAGCGACAACCTGCAACGACAGTTGCTCAGCAAGATAGTTGGCGGCAGGTAGCAACGCCTCACTGCCCACAGCGATAGTTGTCTCGGGCGTGAGCGTAAAGTAGCCCTCAGCAGCCACATAGCTACGAGGCGCAGGTATAATATGAGGTTGTGCGCCACATGTAACTATGGCGCACAACAAAGCGATAATCGTTAGACCGAATCTCATATTATGAAACTCTCAGACGCTGACCAATACGCAAAATCGAGGTAGACTTGATACCATTAAGCTGACACAAGCGCGTAACCGTAGTTCCATACTTGCGAGCAAGCGTACTAAGGTTATCTCCCGAGCGTACAGTATGATACTTGATGGCGGCAGCTGCCTTACGCTCTGCCTCCTCTTCCTTCTCGGCCTCGACCTCGTCGTCGAAGTTCTGCTCATACTTCGAGTAGATGCTAAAGTGACGACGCTTAAGCAACATCTCGGCACGACGCATCTCACCCGTACTGAAGTCAATAAGTCGCTCGGGATCAAAAGATTGACCACGATAGCGCACCTCGAAATGGAGGTGTGGACCTGTGCTTCGACCCGTATTACCACCCAAGCCTATCTGCTGACCTGCAACAACCCACTCGCCAACCTCTACAGTACGCTTCGAAAGGTGTGCATAGTAGGTCTCAAGGCCATTGTTATGACGAATGACAACAAGGTTTCCGTAGTTGCCCGCGAGTTTCGAAACACGCACCTTGCCATCAAACATAGCATAGATAGGATCACCAATGGTCAATGGCAAATCTATACCCTGATGAGGACGACCACGACGTGGACCATAACGCGAACTGATACGACCCTTATAGGGATAGTGATAGCACGACAACGAATCTACAAGGTGGATAGGAATAGTCTCGGGAAGCGAACTTAACTCCAC
The DNA here is from genome assembly GCA_045659765.1 of Alistipes sp. Lineage (GTDB taxonomy): Bacteria > Bacteroidota > Bacteroidia > Bacteroidales > Rikenellaceae > Alistipes. Next base: position 26,424 of record JAZRCN010000032.1, on the reverse strand, counting down.
ATCCGAATAGGCGTGAATCTTTTCTATATCCCAATGATCGCTAAATATTGTAGTATCTGGCTGATACTTCTCCGAGAGTACGTAACGCCACGTATTATCGTTGAAAAGCACGATATGCAGTGCCTCACTCTCCGTAGCCAACGTGTCGATAATCGACACCGAACCGAGCGTACGTACTGGCTGTACGCTACGCGACTTGATACGACGCAACGAGTCTACAGCATGCTGCAACGAGTCGATTTTTCGCGCCATAGCGATACTATCTCTATTGATTGGCTTAGCGACAGACGCAAGATCATCTATCGAGGTCGCCTCCTGCGCTGAAAGGGGCATGGCCGCGACAAGCATCGCGACTAGAACAAAATATTTCAACTTACTCATAATCTTTATTATAGCGACATGCTATTTACTCTCCTTAAGCATCTCGTCGGCAACCTCAAGCTGGTGATAAAACTCCTCACCAAAGGCGCGGATGATAGGCTCCTTAAGGCCCTTATACACCGACATTCCGATCTTCTTACCGCACTCTCTGGCTGACGAACACACCGCCCAACGGTGGTAGTTAAGACCTGCCGAGCCATTGCGGAAACGAATGACACGAATAGGATATAGGTGGCATGACAACGGCTTAATAAAGCTACACTTACCCTCGCGGTAAGCTCGCTCTATAGCGCAGAACGTGATACCATTCTCCTCGAAGGCATAGGCACACGCAGCATTATCAACCAAAGGCGTAGTGTAGTCACCATCGACATCCACAACCATAAAACCCTGCTCCTCGACTGCGGCACGTCCCTCCTCGGTCATGTAGGGCGAGTAGTTCTCCCACTCCTGCTCCAAAATATCGACCTCATCAATATCGAGCGGAGCTCCCGAATCGCCCTCAACACAACAGATGCCCTTACACTTACCCAAGTCACAAGCAAAGCCCTCGCGCAAAATATCGAGGCTTACTATTTTACCATCTATCTCAATCATAAGACTTTAGAATCAGGGGTTATAGATATCTTTATAGCGGAACGACAAGATCTCATATATCATATCGTGGAGCTGCTTAGCCTCCTCATTCTCGGGATCAAGACGCTTAGCCGTATTGAAGTCGTTGATGGCCTTACCCCACTCGTTATGACGATAATAGAGCTTGCCACGCTCAACAAACAGGTCAGCACGCTCGGCACCAGCCTCGATCATCTGCGTAAGACGAACGATATTGCCAGCAACCGTCCACAACTGATTCTTCTTGATATAGGCCTCGACTGCGGTAGATACCATAGCAGCGAGATTCTCGCCACGCTCCGCAGCACCACGCACCTCGGTAGACGAGAACTCCATGAATGGAGCATCCTCCAAAATCGTTACACGATCGGCAAATTTCTCCACGGCATAGCCCTTGCGGGGATAGACATAGATCTTATACTCGTTCAAGATGCGTTCGTAGTCCTTCCACTCATCGAAGCGCTCCCAGATGTCGCTACCCGTAATAATCGAGAACTCCATATCTGCGCCATGATTCTCCTTGAGGAAATCAAGCGTATTGATCGTATATGAAGGCTTCTCCAAAACAAACTCTACAACTGAGGGTAAGATTCGCTCGGGATAACGTGACTCCTTACATGCCAACTCAGCCATCTCGTAGCGCATAACCTCGGGGGTCTGCAATAGATCCTTCTTGAAGGGATTTTGGGGCGAGATGATCAACGCCACCTCATCGGCAAGTCCCTTATCAAGAGCATATTCAGCCAACGCCGTGTGACCCTTGTGAATAGGATCGAACGAGCCGAAATATAGTAACATTCGTTTTTTCATCACTTCTACTTTAAGAAATTTTCAATAATCAAAGCAGTCTTCTCAACAGCCTCCTGCAAGTCGTCATTAACCACCGTATAGTCAAACTCCGAAGCCTTCGAAAGCTCAAACTCAGCCTTACCTATACGCTTGAGTATCACCTCTTCGCTATCTGTTCCACGACCTCGCAAGCGACGCTCGAGCTCCTCTACCGATGGTGGCATAATGAATATCGAGCAGGCATCATCACCGAAGATTCTCTTGAGGTTGATACCGCCAATTACATCCACGTCGAAGATAATAATATTGCCATTTGCCCAGATGCGCTCCATCTCGCTGCGTAGCGTTCCATAGCACGTACCCTGATATACCTCCTCCCACTCTACAAACTCATTACGCTCGACACGCTCGCGGAACTCCTCATTGGTCATGAAGTAGTAATCAATGCCATTCTGCTCAGTACCACGTGGCGCACGTGATGTTGCCGAAATAGAGAACTCAAAACGAGGAAAACGCTTCAACAACTCCCTTACAATCGTTGTCTTACCCGAGCCGCTGGGGGCTGAAAATATCACTAATTTACCCATAACTTACAAATTATAAGATGTTAAGCACCTGCTCCTTAATCTTCTCCAACTCATCCTTCATCTTCACTACCAAACGCTGCATCTCTGCCTCGTTCGACTTCGAACCCATGGTGTTGATCTCGCGACCAAGCTCCTGAGCAATAAAGCCGAGCTTACGACCTGGAGCATCCTCCTGGGCAGCCACCTCGCGGAAATAGTTGCAGTGGTTATCAAGACGCACCTTCTCCTCGGTAATATCGAGCTTCTCGATGTAGTAGATCATCTCCTGCTCCAGACGGTTGTTGTCCACCTCAATCTGCATCTTCTCGATATTCTCGCGAATACGATTTTTGATAGTCTCCACACGTGCCATCTCGTAGGGTTCTACATCGTGGCGATACTGCTCAATTAGGTCGATGCGACGCAAGAGGTCGGCGATGAGAATCTCGCCCTCTTGCCTACGGAATGAATCGAGTTGCTGTGCTGCAGCCTCGGCTGCTGTGATGATTGCGCGAAGCTCCTCATCGGCCACCTCCTGCTCCTCCGAGGTGATTACATCGGGCATGCGCAAGATAGCGTGAATGAGAGCATCGCCATCGGCTGTGATAGCATTGTCGCCACACACCTTGCGAAGCTCCGCAGCATATGCCTTGAATGCCTCGGCATTGATATGTGCTGAGGTCTCGGCAGTTGTCGCCTCCACAGATACATAGCAATCTACCTTACCACGCTGAAGCTCACGGGTGATAATAGAGCGTAGCTCAGCCTCGGCTGCACGATATTTACCTGGCAGCTTAACGCTAAGGTCGAGCTGTTTAGAGTTCAGGGAGCGCAGCTCCACACGAAATCTTTTATCTGCATAAGTGGCCTCACCCTTACCGAAGCCAGTCATCGACTTTATCATATCTTCACTAAAATTTAGGCTATAATAACATTAATTTGCAAAGATACAAAACTATTTGCAAACCGCAATCTTTGAGAAAGATTTTATTTAGGCACGCACTACTCTACCCGACTGCTATATTCTTTCCTGCGCGCCCAAATTTCTTGTCAGAAGGGTGACGAGTGCTACACTCGGCAAAAATGGCGACGATGGGTAGTACTGTGACGTACGTCCCATTGTCGCCATTTTTTGTTAGGGGCCGCAATCGGCCCCTTATCACAAGAAATTATTGGATGTCACTCTCACCCTCCTCATCAATCCAAGGCACATAACGCATATCCTCGGTTGTCATCTCGGCGACTTGCTTATCGGTAAGGAATGCATCCTCGCCATTACGGAACTCGATATCCGAGAAGCTACTGATTGTTAGCTGATAAGATGCGTAGTCATCGGCATTGCCTGCATAGTCAGAGCGCTGCGCATAGATACCATAGATCGCTGTGATGTTAGCCACCTCGCCATCCTTACATACGTTGCGACGTGCAAAGCGCGAATAACCGCTAGTACGTAGCGCATAGACACCATCCTCCGAGCAATACTTAGCATCGGGGTTGTAGGTAAAGAGCACCGAGCCATAGAGACTACGACCCGTAATCTCCTCCTTGTATGCCCAGTGGTACCAACCCTTAGATACGGTTGGACGAGGATCGCTATACAGCCAGCTGGGATAGATATTCTCAAACGAACCACTCTTAAGAGCTGGATTGGTCACACCATCCTGATTAGGGACACCCGCATAGTGGCACTGCAAGCCTTTGAAGCGAAGAAGGCGACCAAACATAAGCTCACGACGTGGCATAGTAAAGACCTTACGTGTAACGCCATCAGCATCGGTCTTATTCTCACCGATAAACTTACCCTCGAGCTCTACCTTCTCCGACGACAATACATCCTTATAGTCATCGGCCGTAATAGTGATGATATCTACTGCGAAGTTGTTGTGCTCCCACTGGCCCAAAGAACCTATGGTAAGTTTATCCTCCTTACCAATAAACACATGCTCGTCGATAACATCCTGAAGCTCAATATTTGAGTTAGCATAGAACTTATGCTCACCCGCCTTGTTGTACGACTCCGAAGGAGCGCCACCGAGCGAGAGCATCATACGATAGTTACCGAGATACAGGCCCTCGAGGCGAACATACACCCACGAGCCCTGCTTGTAGCGTAGGCCTACGTTATTGTTGAGTTTCAGCTCGATACCCGTGGTTTCATCCTGGATATAGAGTGACTTATATACGTTACCCTCGTCATCATTGCTCGTAACCTTACCCTTGATATATACATCCTGACCTGCAAAGATATCCTCGCCGACAAGTTTGTAGATAGTATTGGTCCAACTGCTATTTACACCCGTATTGCTGATAGGGCCAAACGCAGCCTTGAGCTCTGCGATAGAGATGTGCACCGCCTCGGGAAACATCTCCTCGAACTCCTCATCAGTAACATAGCCACGTGGATCTACCAACGTATAGTCCTCGTAGCATCCTACAACACCGAGAAGAAGAGCGGCTATTGCAAATATTTTTCTAAGTTTCATAAATAGTCGTAATTTGAAAGATTAGAATCGGAAGTAGATATTAAGATAGTAGTTCAAGCCATTCATATAGAAATACTTCGAGTCGAAACGCGAATATGTCGTTGGCTTCTGAACAATAGACATACCCTCCTCGGCATTAGGGAAGAGGATAGGATCCGATATCTTATTGAGTCGCATCTGCTCGTAACCACCCGTGCGGATAGTCTGGCAGTTGAGAATGTTGTTCACCTGAAGGCTGAAGCCAAGGGTATAACGATACTTGATATACCAGTTCTTACCGATGCTTGCGCTGAGTGTATAGGCATTACCCAACTCCTCCTGAGCACGAATGCTATCGATAACATCTACGACATACTGCTTCTGACGACCAGACTCCAAATTCTGGAAGTCGTAGATCTTCATAATCTCCTGTGCGAGATACTGCGTACGATACATTGGGTTCATCGAGAGGTACAAACGATCGTAGTAGTTGAAATCTACCGATGCATACCAATTCTTGGGACCACGGAAGTTAAGACCTACGTTGATAGCTGTCTGAGGTGTGCTCTCCACCTTCATACCCTCCCACGACACTACGCTGTGTACGACATCTGTTGCGCTGTTGTCGATCATCTGCGTAAACTCAGGATTTGATGTGTAGATGTAGTCTCCAATACTTATCGCACTGTTAAGCGACAAGCCCCATGCGATAGGTACATTCATACCAAACTCGATACCCATATATCGCTTATCAATGCCCGACATTGCGAAGTTGGTAAACGAACTCTGTGTATCGTCATAGAACGAGATTACCTTCGACTGATCCAACATCTGTGTATAGTATGCCGAAAGACGAGCCTTAATCCAAGGTGTGTTAAGGTTGTATGTAAGGTCGAAACCGTAGATCTTCTCGGCATCGAGGCCAGGAGTTATTTGGTTACGTGTACGAGCAGAAACAAAGGCATTGTTGAAGCTCGCAGGGTTCTGCATAATCGTAGCATTAGCCTCGACAGAGTGTGCACCCGAGAAACGATAGCTAAGGTTTACCTTGCCCTTATACGTAAGATTTTTGATATGATCTGAATCGCCAAGCGAAGTTAAGCCCTTCACGCCATTAGCATTATCGTTGCTAAACAAGCCCTTCTCCCAAAGACCCTCGCGCCACATATCCGAGTAGCCAACCTCAGCACCGATATTTGCGCTAAAGCCACCAGCTGCAATCTCATACATTGCCCAAAGCTGACCCTGGCGCACGTGTGCATAGTAGTCGTAGTTGTACTTATCACCCTCCTTAACAGCCTGAGCGTGACCATGCTTACGGTAGTAAGCCATATTGTTCTGATAAGCCTCTACGTTGCTACCATAATCGCGCTCTGCAAACTTATCTACATCGAGCCAATAGTCGCCACCAAGCATATCTTTAACCTCGCTATAGTACTCCGTACGATTGATACGAGCACGAACACCCGCCGTGAGCTTCGAGCCACCACGGAAGATATGCTCGAGCTGCGCTGCGAAGTTATAGTCGATCTGGTCGGTATGGCGCTCCTCAATCATCGCTACCGAGCGATGACCTGTTCCATAGGTTGCATCGACATCGCCCATATAGTTATCTTGAATAAGGCCATCGAAGTCGATATAACCGTTCCAATTCTGCATATACTCGATATACTTCATCTTATCGGTCTCGATATCGGTCTCGGTGAATGGCACTGTTAGGTCGTTAGCCTCGGCATAGTTATTCAACGCCATGCGACGCTCCAAACGATCGCCATAGTATGATGGTAACTTACGATAGTAGTCGGGGCGTGGATCCTCGCCCTTATACCAAGTGAGTGCCGAATAACCATTGAAACCAAAGCGTACCGACGTAGCAACCGAGAGCTCGGTACGCTCGCTAATCTGCCAGTTATAGTTAAGCATAGCTATAGGCTCGTGCATACGACGCACACGCGCATTACGCTCCTCTCCATTCTGCAAGCCTACGTTAGGATTATAGTAGTTGTCACCCCATAGGTCGTAAGCCTCCTGCGTAGATGCCTGCTGCGCACCACGTGTTGTAGGCGCACCAAGGATTGTTGCCGAGAGGCGGTGACCATCTCTAAACACCTTCTCTGCCGATGCAAAGTAGCCATAAGCGTTGTAATAGACGCCATCGACATAGCCATTGCCACCCTGACGTGTCGATACTGAGAAGCCATACGACCAACCATTATCAAGCTGACCCGAAGCGTAGCTCACCATAGCACGGAAACGATATAGCTGTGTAGAGTTTACTACACTCGCACGGAAGCCCTTACGCATCTGTGAAGCGCGAGCATTGATATTCGTAGTACCCGCTACACCACCCAAGCCGTAGTCCGACATTTCAAGACCAGAGGTGATCTCCTGATTGCGTGTTGCATCGTTCAAACCGCTCCACAACGACCATGGACCATAGCTTGTCAAAGCATCATTGAAACGGATACCATTGAGATAGACATCCTGATACTGAGAGTCATAGCCACGCACATTGAAACGCATCTCCGAGAAACGATACGACGCGATGTTATTGAATACATCCTTCGATGCCGAGAGTGCAGAAGGCATTGCCTGCGAATCGCTTGCGCCCTCCACCTCGCTATCGAGCTCAGCAAATGCCGAGTCATCAACAACAACCTGGTTGGCAGGTATGAGCACCACCTGCTGCATATCGTGCACGAGTTCCTTAACGCGCACCATAAGCGTAAGCTCCTCGAAGTCGAGAGCCTCAAACGTAAGGTTGTACTGACCAGCAGCCAGACCGTCGATGTAGAACTCTCCATTTTCATCGGTAGTGGTCGCAATAGACTCCGAAGCGATAGTGATGGCAACACCACTAATCGGCTCACGACCGTCACGCGACACCACTACACCCTTCATACCGCCCATCTGGGCAAATGCCGCAGTGGATAGTAGAGATAGAAGTGTTACAAGTAAAAGTTTCTTCATACATTATATATATTAGTTTCTTCATCAAGAGGATGTTTAGCGACCTATGTATATGTATACTGGGAAGTGGTCGCTAAAGCCATTCTGGAAGTTGTTCGTAACGAACGTACGCAGAGGATAGCCTTTGTACTGTCCCTCCTGCTGAATCATGTAGGGACGCGAGAAGATGTTTCCCCAATACTTCATACCCTCCGCTTTCAATAGACGCAACTCTCCATCCTTGGCATTAACTAGATTCTCCGTTACGCAGATATTATCAAAGAGGTTCCAAGAATCCTGATAAGCCAACGTACCGAGACCTGCACGCAACATCTGGAAGTAAGGATTGAAGAAGTCACCCTCCTCAAGATCCTTAATCTTACCCTTTGCACCCAAAGTCTCGACCAAGCTTGCATCGGTAGCATCATCGTTAAAGTCACCCATGACGATAACCTTTGTTGCGGGATTTTGTGCAAGCAACGAATCCTTTATGCCTCGAATCTGTGTTGCACAAGCGTCACGCTTATTCTGCGAAGCCTCCTTACCACCAAGGCGCGATGGCCAGTGCGATACGAGGAAGTAGAAGGGTTCACCCTCGATTGTTCCCCACATCACAACAAGGTCACGTGTACGGAAATCAGGCATACCCTCGACAACAAGTTTGATGTTATCCGAGCCCTCCATCTTGAAGACATCGGCACGATAGAGGAATGCTACATCAACACCACGTGCATCTGGCGAGTCGTAGTGACAAATGCGATAGTTAGCACCACGTAAGTTGGGCTGCGAAACCAAATCCTCCAACACCGAGCGGTTCTCGATCTCCGAAACGCCAATCACTGCGGGATAGTTCTTGTTAATCTTAGCCATATCGAAGAGTACTCGCTCCATATTCGAGAGTTTCTTCTGATACTTCGTCTCGTTCCACTGCTTGACACCCTCGGGCGTAAACTCATCGTCGTGAGTCTCAGGGTCGTTGTAGATGTCGAAGAGGTTTTCGAGATTGTAGAAAGCCACCATATGTGGTTTCTCCTGAGCAAATGATACTGCGCTATAGCTCAACATTATAGCAAGCACCAACACCAATCTTTTCATATCTTAGTAGTTTGTTAATTTTCAATCCTAAATTAGTTTATGCCCCACAACGAGGGGTTCGCAGTTGACTCTACGGCCGCCTCGATCGAGTCGTCGATCATCGGGAAGAAGTCGAAACCTGTTATGCGCTCCAACTCATTCACTGTGATACAATCCGAAGCCGTTATCGTCGTATTATCGCCCGTATTGGCATGCTCCAACCAGAATACGATAGCTCGCAACTGCGCAGCATCCTTCACCTCGTCGATGCAGTAGCCCGTATTTCCTTTACTTGTACGGAGCAGTGCTTTGTAGTAGTGCGTAGGCGTAGGACAGCGGTTACCCGACTTATCTGTCGTTGAGCTATCTATCGAGCTATCATGCTCGCCACCAAACCACGCACCAGTAACCACAAATAGCGTATCGGCACAGGTCATATTGCGTACCTTACCCTCCAATACGCCCCACTTATTCTGATTAAACTTACCCTGCTGTGGTGTCATGTTCGTAGCGTAGAATGTCTGATCCATCATCTGCTGCGAGCACTTTCTGTCAGCCGCTGGAAGCTGATGACCTCGATCATACCAACCCGAATATGAGCCAGCGCCAAGGTTTGCCTGATACGACGTACTCACCGAAGGATCGTAGCCAAAATCGCTATTGTTGCGATTGCCACTACCCGACGTGTGCGACTTATGCAACGGATAGGCCACCCATAGTGCAGCACGATACTCTGGCGCGAAACAGTAGGTATAGTTTCGTGCATTGCTATTTGTGCCCAGCTGTCCGTAGTGCGTATTGTAGATGTAGTCGCTCGACGCCTTACACTCGGGCAACTCGGCCCATCTGCGAGTCAAGGCCACCGAGCTATCGTAGCTAAGTTGCGTAAAACTACCCTCGAAGCTCTCACCGTCCGAGAACTGCACGCTAATCCGAGCCTCACGACTCTCCCCCGAATCATTCTTATCGAAGTAGATATAGAGAATCTTATCGCCACCCTGCATTGTATCGCCCGTGTGCGTCTCGCCATTCGAGAAGAGCGCCCAATCGCCATCCGACACCACGTTTGCCGAGTACGAAATACCCTGTTGTGCCTTTAGCACCACAGCGCAGTTCGTTGTCGTACCTTTAACTTCGGTCGTAGACATCGAGGCCTCGCTCTTTATCGTATCGCTACTCACACTCTCGCAGCCAACAAAAAGCAACACAGCCAATAGGAAACCTATCCAACTCTTAATCATATCCAAGATTAGCTAAAACAAATATAAAAAACTCTTTAGTACTTCGGGACATGCCCGAAGTACTAAAGAATATAGAATTACTCAACGTAAGTTACCTTGATAGATGTGAAACGTGTCTGACCACTTTTCACATTAGGATCAAACGTCAAGACTACATTATCCTTTGAACCACTCCAAGTGTAGCCATTCAACTTGGTATTACCATCATACAATGGCAATGCTGCATTTGCGCTATCAACAACAACCTCAACACTCTTTATTGTCTTACCAGAAATGGTAATTGTATTGCAGGGATAGCAACGAACGGCCGTACCTTTATCATAGTACTTGGGACCATTACCCTGGTTGTTATCACCTGCGCTAAATGCAAAGGTTATAGGCTCTACTGTATAGCTCGTAAGATCCTGTGCATTTTCCAAAGTATATGATGTAATATCGAAGACTACACTCTTTGAGCCATCAACAGAGGGCTGGTCGTTGCCACCCTCATCATTACCGCTATCATCTGAGCCACCATCATCGGTATTGTCCTCATTGCCAGCATCACCGAAACGCTCGCCAGTCAAACCAGCAAAATCAGACTCCTGAGCAAAGATAAGCTGCATAGCGCCTTTGTTAATAGACGAAATACCCTTGATAGTACCCGAGCCCTGAGCTACGCTCTGAGAGCCGTATTTTGAATACTTAGAAGAGAATACAACAAACTTGTTGCCCTGAGCATCCTCCATATTGATAGATGTGTGAGAACTGCCCTCTACCCAAGTGCGAGCCAAGTCGCCCTTTGCAACCTGAACGCCCTCGAGAGCAATATACTGACCCTCATACTTATTTGCAAGGAAGTCAGCCATAGATACCGTCTTTGCCGCTACGCTATTGCCTGTCGATACGGTTGTAATCTTGTCAAGAGCAATACCATCAACCTGAACTGCACCACCATACTCACCCAATGTGCAACCTGTAAGGTCGATCTGGACCTTTGTACCAAACTCAAACTCGTGGTCAGCAACCAAACGAAGCTGAAGCGCACCCGTAGCATCCTGCACATACATACCCTTCTTAGATGTAAGGTTGTCGAGTGAGCGGTTAGAGATTACAATACCCTCGATAGTGCCATTAATCGTTGCACCCTGACCAAGAGCCAATACATTAGCAATAGTCAAAGTAGTAGCATCATCCGAGCCACCCTCGTCAGTGTTACCCTCGTCTGAGCCACCCTCGTCAGTGTTACCCTCGTCTGAGCCACCCTCGTCAGTGTTGCCCTCATCTGAGCCACCCTCATCAGTGTTGCCCTCATCTGAGCCACCCTCGTCAGTGTTGCCCTCATCTGAGCCACCCTCGTCAGTGTTGCCCTCATCCGAGCCACCCTCATCAGTGTTGCCCTCGTCGTTGCCGCCTTCGTCAGTGTTGTCCTCATCTGAGCCACCCTGCTCATCAGTAAGCTTCACACCGCAAACGATAGCACGTGCATCAGCAGACTCTGCGTTATCGAAATTAGCGCTGGTAGAGAAGGTAATCTTAGAAGATGCCGTAAGACCTGTAAGCTTTATAGTGTAGTAGTCGCTATCGGCAAACACAAGATTGTTGTACGGAGCAACGTTTGATGCGCCATCATTTGCCGCAAGCACCTGTGACTGAACAGCACCATCGTCAACCTTGAAGTAAAGAGTTGCCTTTTTATCCTTCCATGCTACAGCATAGAAGCTAAGATACTTGTCACCAGATACGCCTACAGCCTGCGATGTGAACACACCCGCTTTCTTAGATGTACCGAGTTTGAAACCTGTAACAGCATCACCACCAATTGCTGTTGCACCGAGCGAGTAAACAGCATTTGCGCTATCATCCGAAGAGCATACGAAAGCTACATCTGACGCATACTGACCCTCGGCAGGAGTTACGGGAGTCTCGGGCTCATTGCCACCCTCACCAGCTACGTGCGACACGTAAACAGCATCCTTCATCTGTGGCTCATCGTTGTATGATGAACGTGTACCATAAACCGTGATTGTATCACCCTGCTTTAGGCCAGCTGCTGCCCACTGCTTCTGTGACTCACCTGAAGGAGTAAGAAGGCCGTAAATGTAGACAGTACCTGTTGCATCAGTGATATCAAAGTTACCGTAAGTTGTATTTACGACACGTGTAATCTCGCCTGTAAGCTGATATACGGTGCTATCCTCTGCTGCTGCCAAGAACTCTGCAACGGTAGCCTTCACTGCATCCTCGGGAGCAGGAGTCTCGCCGCCCTCATTACCACCACCGCTGCTAGCGCCAGTAGCCAAATCTACCTCCTGACCACCATTACTAGTGTAGAGCTTAACATCGTCCAAACGGTATGAGCTTGCTACGTCTGCTGCGAACTTGATGCTCAACGCTGCAGGAACCTCCTTAAGTGTGAAGTTTGCAGTAGCAACGTTCCAACGCCCCTCAGCCTCACCTGCGAAGGTATACTCGATCTCTGTCCACTTCTGACCATCGCCAGAGAGATATACGTGGAACTCCTCGTTCTTGAATAGGCTGCCGTTATCCGATGAATACTTCTCTGTACCGAATGTAAGCTTTAGGTTATTCTGCTCAGCTGAAAGAGCAATACCGTTAATCTGGAAGTATGCACTCTTACCGAAGAAGATGTTGTTTACACCCGAACCAGCATAGTCCGAATAGTTGCCATCCGATGCAGAGTTTGCACGAACGGTAACATTCTCACCTACGTATGATACATTCTCTGAGGCAGGACCCTCAGCATTCGCAAACTCTGGGAAGTCCTTTACATAGGGCCAATACTCGCCCTTCTCAGCCTGCTTACCGTCGAAGTTATCACTGTAGAGCAAAGTCTCCTCTGCTACGGGCTTCTCGTCAGATGACTGAGCAACCTTGATCTTCTTCACATCCCAGTTACCATAGACGGGGTGCAAAGCGATAACCTTGATTGTAGCCTCACGGATTGCGCCCGAGTCATTGCGGGGCACCGACACCGAGATAGCTGCATTGCCATTACCCGCCTGTGGGGTAACAACAATCCAATCCTCACCCGTAACGTAGTCAACAGTAACCTTCCAGTCACCGTTAGCCGTTACGCTAACACTCTGAGTTTCCTCCTCGTTTGAGAAGCTCAATGACTTTACCGAAACCTCCACCGTGGGGTTGGTAACCTCCTCATGCTTATCCTCGCACGCTACAAAGCCAAGAGCTGCGCCCATGACAAGAGTCAATGCGAAGAGCGATTTGAAAATTTTGTTTAACATAAACACTCTTTTATTGGTTAAAAATTATTGTGTTCTAATAGTTTTTCGCACTCTGTTACCGACAGAATACATAGCCTACAAAGGTACAATGATTTTAAGAAACGAGGAAATATATTGACCTATTTTTAATAAAAATTATATCTCCGCACTTTTATATCAGTTTATCACAATAACAATCCGTTTTTCGATAAACCTACTTGCGGGATATCTATTGTTTTTTTCGGTACAAAATTGTATATTTGCAGAATAAACTTCAAATCAAACTCTAAGAATGGGTGTAGATAGAAATATGCGAAATATCGAGAGCGATAAGGAGTTCGAGAACCGCATACGTCCGCAAGCGTTGCAAAACTTTGCAGGTCAGGACAAGACGGTAGCCAATCTCAAGGTCTTTATCAAGGCGGCTCTTATGCGTGGCGATTCGCTCGACCACGTATTGTTGCATGGCCCTCCAGGATTGGGTAAGACTACCCTGGCCAATATCATAGCCAATGAGATGGGCGCACAGCTCAAGGTGACATCGGGTCCTGTACTCGACAAACCTGGCGACCTTGCCGGCCTGCTCACAAACCTCAATCCCGGCGATGTGCTTTTTATCGATGAGATACACCGCCTCAGCCCCATTGTCGAGGAGTATCTATACTCGGCAATGGAGGATTACAAGATAGACATCGTACTCGACAAGGGTCCCGCAGCGCGTTCGATACAGATTGAGCTCGCTCCATTCACACTTGTTGGAGCAACGACTCGCAGCGGTCTACTCACATCACCTCTGCGTGCTCGTTTTGGTATCACATGCCACTTGGAGTACTACGATGCCGCCATTCTATCGGGTATCGTAAAACGTTCAGCATCAATACTGGACATCTCTATTGACGACGATGCAGCACTCGAGATTGCCCTACGTTCACGCGGCACACCGCGTATTGCCAATGCCCTACTTCGTCGTGTTCGCGACTTTGCAATGGTCGAGGGCGAGGGTCATATCGACATAGATATTACACGTGTGGCACTCGCAGCTCTCAACATCGATGCACGAGGCCTTGATCAGATGGATAATAAGATTTTGGCAACTATTATCGAGAAGTTCAACGGTGGTCCTGTTGGTCTTAACACTGTCGCTACGGCCGTTAGCGAGGAGGCTGGAACTATCGAGGAGGTCTACGAGCCATTCCTCATCAAAGAGGGTTTCCTAAAGCGCACACCCCGCGGTCGCGAGGCTACGGAGCAGGCCTATAAGCACCTCGGCTATGCCTACGGCAATAATGAGGAACAGCTCCTTTTCTAAGTAAATTTAGTAAAATATATAACACGAGAAGAGTGTGTCCAACAATCAGGATGGGCACACTCTTCTTGTATAGAAGTTGTATCACAAAAGCTAATTTTAGACTTGCAAAGCCCGAAAAAACGGAGTTTACTTAAGCGTAAATGAGCATTTTGCTCGCGAGAGTAAATTTCTTGTCAGAGTGGTGCAGATGTGGTGCTGACATGAAAAAGCCACCGATGGGTAGTACTTGATGTACGTCCCATTGGTGGCGTTGATTGAAGTGCCGCAGATGCGACACTATCACGAGAAACCAATTTCTTGTTAGAAGGTAGCAGATGGTGCATCGATAAAGAAGTTGGGCTGAATGGGACATACTTGACGTATTTCCCATTCAGCCCCACGATTGAGATGCAGCAGATGCTGCCTTATCACAAGAAATTATTAGAGTGCTGAAGAGATAAGGAATGTCGCAGCAACCCCCAAGATAGCATAAAGGTCAGGGAACGCAGCCAAGATCAAAGTCTTACCAAATACGTCGTTACCGTTACCGATAGCAGCGATACCATTAGCACAAACCTTTGCCTGGAACAAAGCTGAAGACAAAGTCACGATAGCCATCAAAAGACCAGCACCAAAAATACCAATACCTGCCAACATAGACATATCTGCATTGATAAGACCGCTGACCATGAAGTAACCTACGAAACCGTAAAGACCCTGTGAACCAGGAAGCGCTGAAAGGATCATGTAGCTACCAAAAGCACCACCATTCTTCTTCAATGCGCCTACAGATGCCATACCGCAACGTGAAGTTGCCACTGCAGAAGCCAAACCTGATACACCGACCATGAGGGCAACGCCCAAATAAGCCAAAATTAAAGCTGAATTCATAATTGTTAAATGTTTTTAAGTTGTTAATTATTATTTGTTTATTCTTTCATTTTGCGAACAGGATCGAACGAGCGCTGGCCCATCTCGAAACCTGCATTTTTGTAAAACTCAACGAAGGTCAAACGCATAGGATGCACGAATGACGAAATCGCCGACATAAAGAGGTTGATACCGTGACCAATGAGCAGGATAACCGACGCTGCAACAATCTGCAACGCTACAACATACCATGCCGAGCCAGCGATACCCTCGCTGAGGCCAGAAAGACCCATAGCCAACGAGTTGAATACCTGAGCCAACACACCACCCGACAAACCGATAGCGAACAATCGGATGTAGCTGAGCACATCGCTCAACAAACCAGTGATGTTGTTGTAGGTATCCCAAAGGCCTGCTCCGAGGTTGATAAGCGGATTGCGCTTAACATCGTTCAAGAGCAACATCAACACTGCGCCAAGACCAAGTGCTCCGTAGAACACAGGCGACGAGGTTGTGAAGCCTGAAATCTCCAAACCAAACATTGGTAGACCTGCTGCCAACGAACCCGAGAGAAGGATGATAAACCATCCAAGGAGACCGAAGGTAGAGGTAAAGCCAAAGAGCTTAGCCTTCATCCAAATATTGATAGCCATACCGATAAGAATCTGGATGACACCAATAGCCAACGAAATAGAGAAGAACTCATTCTGGAAGTCGAGCAACGCATCCTTATGTACTGGCAAGAAGTCCGAGATAGCCAAACCGAAGAACGAGTTGGCATAGGTACCGAAAGCAACTGTTGCCGAAGCACATACGATAGAGAGCCATGCTGCCTGACGCATCTTCTCGCCACCCTTAAAGAGCAAGGCAAGACCTACGGCCAAGATCATAAGACCATAACCCGCATCGCAAAGACAGATCGCAAAGAAGAGCATGTAGAATGGGCCGAATACTGGAGTAAGGTCCAACGTGCCATACTTAGGCAACGAGTACATCGAGCCGATAAGCTCAAACAAACGTGCGAACTTATTGTTCTTCAACTTCACAGGTGCGTCATCATCAATCGTAGCATCGCGCTTCATATATACAAGGTTGGGATACTCCTCCAAGAGAGCATCGACCTTCGCGGCAGTGTCAGCCTCGGCCCAGCCCTCCATAATGACAAGCTCACCATCGGCCTCACGCTGTGCCGTAGCACCAACCTTCAAGCCCTGCAACTGCTCCTTAAGCTCAGCGCAACGCTCCGCAATAAGCGACAACGAGGCAGCAGCACGCGACAACGTAGCATCCAAAGCCTTATCCTCGGCCTTGAGCTGCTCAATCTGCTCTGCGATAGCTGCACTATCCGTACGAGGAAGGCGTACCTCCTGACCATCAACTACCACAGGTGTAGCATCGGTAGTCACCGCAACGAAATATACAGCAGCCGAGGTACGAGCTACCTCCACAATGGTAATAGCCTCGTCAGCCTCCTCAACAAGTTTGTTGTAGGCAGCCTCCTGCGCCATGAAATAGCGCATAGTGATACCTCTCTCGGCCAAACGCGCCATATCATCTGCCGAGAAACGACCCCAAGGAGCAATCTCCTGAGCAAGCTTTTCAAGACGAGCGACCTCCTGCTGCAAGCGTGTACGCTCGTTACGAGCAGCGGCACAAGCCTCGAAAGCCTCACGGCCCGACACGAAAACCATAGCATCCGCCTGGAACTCTGCCGACGACTTAAAGCCCGAGAGGAACTCCATAGTGCGATTATGTGCCTCGATATCGAGTAACAACTCTCTATCGCCCTCGTTTGGTTCCCAGCCAGTAGTCGTAATATCGACCAAACCGAGCTCGCGGAGCTTCTCTACAAAGTGCTCCTGCTCACCAGCAAAGAGCACGATGTCGTAGCGTAACATCTTACTAATCATTGTTGGGCTCCTCCATAGCCTCGGCCTGCGCCTGACGTGTTTTTACAATCTTCTGTGCCGACTTACTGAGGTTCTCCTCATCCTCCATAAATCGCTTAATCTTACGTATGGCATCCTCATAACCAGGAATTTGCACCTTTTCGTAGAGGTTTACCTTCTGAGTAGTTTTGCGACGCGCATAGTCCAAAAGCTCCATCTTGCGATTGTAGACCTCGAACTCGATACCCAAGCGCGACATCTGCTTGAGTACTCTGATACCCTCGGCATACCAAACAGGAGCCGAGAAGAGGTCGTAGGGCTTCTCCTTATATATAATATTATTAAGGACTGGCGTGCGCACGCCCGCAATCTTGAGTGTCGTAAGCTCGACATCCTCGATGCGGATAAGATCACAATCAAACTCTCCCCACAGCTCTACCATGTAGTCGTAGCGAGCAATAAGCTCGTCGAGCTCTCTGCGGTAGGCTAATGCAGAGTCCTTCGCTCGCTTAACCTCCGAACGCAATGCACTCTCCTTACTCTTGATGGTAGGAAGCGCATTCTTTCGGATCTTGAGCTGCTTGCCCAATTCGCCGAGCGAAGTCTTGTTATATTGAAATTTGATTGCCATAAGCCTTTATTATGCTTTCCAATATTTGTTTGAAAGCTCCTGCTTGATGCTTACCTCACCCTTAGAGAAGTACTTAGCAAAGAGCGTCCACGCTGTGTCGAGCATCTGCTCAATCTCGATATTAACGTCGATAGAGAGCAACTTCTCTGAGTAGTCGTGAGCAAACTTCAAAGCACGCTCATCGTAATCCGACAAGTCGAAACCGTTCTCCAACTTAGTCTTTGCGTTAGCTGCATCGGCATACAAACGTACGCAGGCGTTCATCACCTGAGGGTGATCCTCGCGGGTCTTCTTACCGATAACGAGCTGCTTTAGACGCGACAACGAACGGAATGGATCGACGATAACCTTACCTGTATCCGAGTCGTTACGCAAGAAGAGCTGACCCTCGGTGATATAACCCGTATTATCTGGAATAGCGTGAGTAATATCACCACCCGAAAGCGTCGTAACGGCGATAATAGTGATAGAACCACCATTAGGCAACTGTACGGCCTTCTCGTAGATCTTTGCCAAGTCAGAATAGAGTGAACCAGGCATAGAGTCCTTCGAAGGAATCTGATCCATACGGTTAGACACGATAGCCAAAGCATCGGCATACAACGTCATATCCGTAAGAAGCACCAACACCTTCTCGCCCTTATCTACTGCGAAGTACTCAGCAGCTGTAAGTGCCATATCGGGTACCAACAGACGCTCCACAGGAGGGTTATCCGTAGTGTTTACGAACGATACGATACGATCCAATGCACCTGCGTTCTCGAAGACCTGCTTGAAGTAGAGGAAGTCATCGTTTGTAAGACCCATACCACCGAGGATAATCTTGTCGGCCTTAGCACGAAGTGCCACGTTAGCCATCACGGCGTTGTAGGGCTGATCGGGATCGGCAAAGAATGGAATCTTCTGACCTGATACGATAGTGTTGTTAAGGTCGATACCTGCGATACCTGTAGCGATAAGCTCCGAAGGCTGGATACGACGGAAGGGGTTTACTGTAGGGCCACCAATCTCGCGTGCCTCACCTTCGATCTGCTCACCACCCTCGAGTGGCTCACCATAGGCGTTAAAGAAACGACCTGCCAAGGCGTCAGATACACGCAATACGGGAGGCTCACCGTGGAATACTACCTCAGAGTTGGTAGCAAGACCCTCGGTACCTGCAAACACCTGCAACGTAACCTTGTCGCCCATAATCTTTACCACCTGAGCCAAACGACCACCTACGGTAGCAAGTTCGTCGTTACCTACGCCCGTAGCACGAAGCGTAATGGTAGCCTTGGTGATATTATCAATCTTTGTATATACTTTCTGAAATGCTCGTGTTGTCATAGTTCATCCTCCTTATTTTGCGATGTTTTCGTTTACGAGAGCCTCAATCTTTGAGCGGAAACCATTAAACTGCTCTGACTGCCACTCCGAGTAGTTCATCTGACGGAACAAGTAGATAAGCTCCTTGAAGAACTTAGAGCACTGCTCAAAGTCTGCCAAATCGTACGACTTACGGCAGATATCAAGGACCATATTGTACATCATCTGCTGACGCTCGATAGGACAGTTAGCATCGATAGAGTCGAAGGCATCCTGCTGCAAAATTACAGAGTCTACCAACTCGCTCTTCCAGAAACGCTCGTGATACTCCACAGGTACACCATCATCACCAAGGATGTTGATCTGGTCGTTAGCCTCCTTACCACGCTGAACGATGGTCTTACCCTCGTATACTGCATCTACCCAATTCTTCTCGATGTGCTCATCCAAGTACTCGCGAATCTCGGGATACTCCAAATACTTAGAGTATGAATCCAATGGATCGATAGCTGGATAACGCTTAGAATCGGCACGGCTCTGCGACAAAGCGTAGAAGCAACGTGCAGCCTTCTTTGTAGACTCCGTAACAGGCTCCTTAAGGTTACCACCCGCAGGCGATACAGTACCAAGGAATGTTACTGAACCAGTAGCGCCATTGTTCAACTTCACCAAGCCAGCGCGAGCGTAGAAGTTAGAGATAACAGCCGAAAGGTCCATAGGGAAGGCATCCTGACCTGGAAGCTCCTCCAAACGGTTAGACATCTCACGAAGAGCCTGCGCCCAACGTGATGTAGAGTCGGCCATAACCAACACCTTAAGACCCATAGAACGGTAGTACTCACCGATAGTCATACCTGTGTATACCGATGCCTCACGCGCTGCAACAGGCATGTTTGAAGTGTTACAGATGATGATTGTACGCTCCATAAGCTTGTGACCAGTACGAGGATCGACCAACTCGGGGAACTCCGCGAAGATCTCCACAACCTCGTTAGCACGCTCACCACACGCTACGATGATGATAACATCGGCCTCGGCCTGCTTAGAGATAGCGTGCTGAAGCACGGTCTTACCAGCACCGAAAGGACCAGGGATAAAGCCAGTACCACCCTCAGCCAATGGGTTGAATGTATCGATAGCGCGAACACCTGTCTCCATAACGCGTGAAGGACGAGGCTTCTCGGTAAAGCAACGGATAGCCTGCTTAACGGGCCACTTCTGCACCATTGTGATATTGTACTCGTTGCCATCGGCATCAGTAACAACAGCAACAGTGTCTGTTACCTTATACTCGCCAGCAGCAACAACGCTCTTTACGGTGTAGTTACCTTGCATAACGAAAGGCACCATAATCTTGTGCATCACCCACTGCTCCTTAACCTCACCAAGCCAAGCACCAGCAGTTACCTTGTCGCCAGCCTTTGCAAGGGGCTTAAACTCCCACTTCTTCTCGAAGTCGATAGGATCGGTGATAGAACCACGGTTGATGAACAAACCGTCCATCTTCTCCAAGTCGTTCTGCAAACCATCGTAGTTACGCGACAAAAGACCAGGTGCCAATGTAGCCTCGAGCATGTGACCCTCGAACTCCACCTTATCGCCAATCTTCAGACCGCGCGTACTGTCGTAAACCTGTACATAGGCCTCATCGCCTATGACCTTGATGACCTCGGCCATCATGCGGGTATTACCGCAATATACGTGGCATATCTCATTCTGACCCACCGCACCATCAACCTTGGCGATAACGATGTTCGAGATAATACCGTTTACACGTCCTAATGTTTTCATTCGTTTATATCTGTTTTTATTGTTTATTCACAAGCTCCTTGGCATCAAGCTCCTTAATCAGGCGAGCGAGCATCTCACGACCAGCCTCGGGCGAGAGAAGCATCCAACGCGCAACGATATTGACCTTGACAAGATAAGAGAGTAGATAGTTGATGTTGAAGAAGTCGAACACAGCGATATCCTCAGCCTCAGCCCAACGGATAGCATCAATCTTGCGCTCCTTCTCTACGATGTTTGTTTCGTCGGCAACAGCCGCGATAACAGCATCGATATAGGGAAGCTCGCCACGAAGACCAAAGTCGGTAGCCGACGAGCGACGTAGCTGCTCGACAATTTCACCACCACCCACCGTAACATCGGCTACTGCACGACCAGCCTCGCGTGCCGCAAGTGCCGCAGATATGTTACGTAAGTTACGATCGAAAGTACCCCAACCTACGAGGAAGCTACACTTCGACTCAGCAAGATCGCAATAGTAAGCCTCGAAGAGTGCACGTTCGAACTTCTCATCGAGTACAACCTCTTCATCTCTATCTTCATCCTCTGCCTCGACATATAGACGAACAACCTCGCCCATGTGCTTAGGTAGAAGATCGTAGCAACGCTCTGCAAAGAGTGCATCGACCTGCTCACGACTGAGATTACCCAGCGGAGAGAAACGCTGCTGCGAAGCCCTCACTGCGATAATATTCTCGCAGTCGTAGTAGGCATAGAGCAGACGTACGGCCTCAGCATCTCTCTTCGATATCTGATCGAGAATCTCTCCACGAATCTCGGCGACATCGAAACCCTTGGTATCCGAGTCCAAAGACCACTCCTTGAGACCGGCAACCAAATAGTAATACTCGGCAGAGAACATAGACTACTTATAAAGCATGTTAGCAACCTTCTCGCGGAGATACTCCTTGAACAAAGCATCGAAGCTCTCATCAGTGAACGAGATGTAATAGCCACCATTCTTCTCGCCTACCTTGAAGCCATTCTTAACATCCTTAGAGTAACCAACCTCAACGCCAGCCTTGAGCAACTCGGCAGCACTCTTCTGAACAGCTGCATCGAGCTCGGCACGCTTATCCTCTGAAAGAAGCGCCTTGAGTGATACATCGGTTGTTGCTGCATTCCAGTTCTGAGCAACAGCCAAAAGTATATCCTTAACGAATGAAGCATCAGCCGTAGCAGCCTTAACAGCCTCACCTGTTGTCTTGAAGATAACAGCCTCGGCAAGCTCATTCTTAATCTTAGAAACAGCCTGACGACCAGCCAACGTAATCTCGGTCATTGCATTCTTGGCAATATCCTCAGCCTTAGCCTCGGCAGCCTTTGCTACAGCCTCAGCCTCGGCCTTTGCCTCAGCAAGAATCTTTGCAGCCTCAGCCTTAGCCTCGGCAACAAGACGCTCAGCCTCTGAACGACCCTTCTCCAAGCCCTCGTTGTAGAGCTTTTGGGTAAGCTCCTGAAGTTTGTTGTTCTCCATAGTAATTTTCGGTTTTTAAGTTATATATTTTCAGTTATAATTTTTCAGTTCTGTTCAGCAATATTTCCAGCATCTCTTTTCGTAGCAACAAAAAATATTAAAAAGTGCTCTATATATCGCCAAAATTCCCACAAATATAGATTATATTTTTGCTATTATCAAATTTCGCAGAATTTATTTTCCTCAAAAATCGAAAAAAGTTTACGACTCAACACTCAGCATATCTAAAAATTTGAAGTTTCGAAATTAATTCATACCTTTGCTAAAATGATGTCTAATTTTATTTCGAGATTATTTCAGATTAAAACTATGGAGCAGAATAATACCTCAAAGCCTATTGTAGTGACACTCGACGCAGGTGGCACAAACTTCGTATTTGGCGCAATGTGCGATGGCAAGCCTGTTGGCGCACCCCTCACTATGCCATCGTCGGCACACGACCTCGACAAGTGCCTAAGCACGCTTATCTCGGGCTTCGAGCAGGTGATCAACTCACTGGAGCGTAAGCCCGTGGCTATCAGCTTTGCGTTCCCAGGCCCTGCCGACTATCGCAACGGCATTATTGGCGGTTATCTTCCAAACTTCCCATCGTTCCGCGATGGCGTGGCCCTCGGTCCTATGCTCGAGGCGAAATTCGGAATCCCTGTGTTCATAAACAACGATGCAGACCTCTTTGCATACGGCGAGGCTGCTGGCGGTGCACTGCCACGCATCAACCGCCGTTTAGCCGACATTGGCTCTACGAAGTGCTACCGCAACCTTCTTGGCTACACCTTCGGCACAGGCTTCGGCTTCGGTTTTGTAATGGACGGCAAGCTCAATTTGGGCGACAACTCTTGCGTCGAGACCTTCTGTCTCAAGCATAGAGATTACCCTCAATACATCGTCGAGGATGGTGTATCAATCCGTGCCGTGAAGCGCGTATATAGGGAGCTTTCGGGCGATGAGCGTGAACTCGAGCCACGCGACATCTGTCGCATTGCCGATGGCGAGTTGGATGGCAATGCCGAGGCTGCACGCGAGAGCTTCGCGACGCTTGGCCGTGTTGCGGGTGATGCTATGGCTACGGCCGTAACGCTTATGGACGGTATTATCGTCATTGGCGGCGGTCTTACAGGTGCAAGTCGCTACTTTATGCCCGCGCTTCTCGAGGAGATGCGCTCGTCGATTGCCACCATGTCGGGTGATAGACTCAACCGCGTACAGATGGAGGTCTACAATTTGGACGACGAGGCAGAGTTCGAAAAATTCGCACTCGGCAACTCGACACGCATCAAGGTATATGGCAGCGACCGCGAGGTTGTTTATAATAATAAAAAGTGTATCGGCGTAACGCTTTCGGATATCGGTGCAAGTGCCGCCGTATCGCTCGGTGCATATCTTTACGCTGTAAATAACATCTAAAAAATAGACACACAATGAAAAAGTTTTTCTTATTCACACTCGCCGTACTCGCCTTTGTAGCGTGTGCGCAGAACGATGTCGAGGAGCTCGCGGCAAACCGTGCGGATGTTCCTGAGACTTTGACCGTCGGTTTTGAGAGTGGCGACGATACACGTATTCAGCTAAACGAGGCGCAGAAAACCGTGTGGACTAAGGGTGATGTTGTGTCGGTATTCTATCACTCCGACGCTAATCAAAAGTGGCAGTTTCAGGGTGAAACAGGTGAGCGTCAGGGTCAGTTTAAGCGTTTGCAGAATGCTGAGTCTACTACGAAGATTGCCAATATTGTTGTAGCATACCCTTATAGCGAGGATTATTTCCTCAATACTCAGAGCTACAACATCGAAGCTACGCTTCCTGATGTGCAGCACTACGCTGAGGATAGCTACGGTGTTGGCGATAATCTTATGGTGTCGCAGAGCGAGTTTACGCAGTTCACGCTTAAGAACGTATGTGGTTGGCTTAAGGTGCAGCTTACGGGTAATGGTGAGAGGGTTACACACCTTGTGCTTCGAGGCAACAACGATGAGCAGCTTGCGGGCCTTATCTATGTTGATACAGCAACGGCTGAGGCTACTCTTGTTTCTGAGATTGGAGGTTATGACGATATGGAGAATAGCGTCGGTGGAGGTTTGATACCCGATGATGCTATTGTTACCGAGATTACACTTAACTGCGGCGAGGGCGTGGAACTTGGTGCAGAGCCTAAAGCCTTCTATATCGCTGTTCCACCTCAAACCTTCGAGAAGGGTATTACGGTGGAGGTAGAGTGCAACAATGGCACATCTATAACTAAGAGCACTTCGGAGCCTATCACTATCGAGCGCAACCATATCAAGCCTATGGAGGCTATTGAGTATGATGGAGTGCTTCCCGAGGTCTACGAGTTGGCATATCGTACCAACGATGGCGAGGCTCTCGACCCATATACGACAGAGGGCTTTGGCGGTGAGTTTGAGGAGAATATCTTTGACGCAGCTACAGGCGAGGGAAAGCTTGTTTTTGCAGGTGCTGTAACAGCTATCCCCGATAACGCTTTTGGTCTTTGTGAGAATCTAACTTGGATTGAGATTCCATTGGGCGTTACCTCTATTGGTGCAAGTGCCTTTAGCGGTTGTTCGTCTATGGAGGAGATTATTATCCCAGCATCGGTAACATCCGTAGGTTCAGAAGCCTTTAAGGGATGTACGGGTAAGGCTTATATCAATTGCTCGGGTGTATCATTTAGTAGTGCAGGGTTTGCAGAGGTTGTTATTGGCGATAGCGTAACGATTATTGGAGGTGAGGCATTCTATGATTGCTCCAGCCTTACAAGTATCACTATCCCCAATAGCGTAACGACGATTGGAGGTTATGCATTCTATGATTGCAACAGCCTTACAAGTATCACTATCCCCGATAGCGTAACGACGATTGGAGAGGGGGCATTCTGGCATTGCTACCGCCTTACAAGTATCACTATCTCCGATAGCGTAACGACAATTGGAAAGTATGCATTCGCTTATTGCACCAGCCTTACAAGTGTCACTATCCCCGATAGCGTAACGACGATTGGAGATGAAGCATTCTATTCTTGCAAGAGCCTTACAAGTATCACTATCCCCGATAGCGTAACGACGATTGGAGATGAAGCATTCTATGGTTGCTACAGCCTTACAAGTGTATATTGCGAGGCTACAACACCGCCAAGTTTGGCTAATAACTATTATGGTGTATTTAATAACAACGCCTCAGGTCGCACCATTTATGTACCAGAGGAGTCGGTGCGTCAGTATAAAATAGCAGCTGGCTGGAGCGAGTATGCCGATGCTATCGTCGGCTACGACTTCGAGAATGGTGAGCCAGAGCAGCCTGAGAACCCTGAGGGTCCTGAGCAGCCAGCAGAGGGCAAGACTCTTGTATTGGCTGAGGGCGTGACACTTACATCGGGTTGGTACGATGTGAACAAGCAGCTCAATGGTGACGATATTATGTGCTGGGCAGCATCAGCATCGAACATTCTACAGTGGTGGCAGGATTGCTACAAGGCGGCTGGCAACACCCTTCCTACAGGCTGTCCTGACGGTAAGAACACAAGTGGCTACCAGCTCAAAATCATGGACGAGTTCTGCAATAATTGGCAGAACCTTGCTCGTGGTGGCTGGGCAGACTCGGCTGTAACGTGGTACTTCGAGGGTAAGGACTACTATGGCGATCTGGGCTATGGCTACGACAGCCGTGCATATCCCACAGCTGGCACAGGTGGCTACTTTAGCTCTGTATGGAGCAGCATCTACCCATCGGCGGTTTACAGCTCATCGGAGTATATGTATGGCTACACTACTGAGGTGAACAACTACAGCTGGCGTAGCAACTCTGCAGGTGCGCTACGCGGATTTACCGACTATATCGTAGCATACTTCGAGCGCGGTATGGCATCGATGGCTGTT
>JAZRCN010000031.1:0-36421 GCA_045659765.1 Alistipes sp. | reverse complement strand
GCGTTACCAACGCATAATTTCTTGTTATAAGGGGTCATCTTTGACTCTTCAATCAAAATGGCGAATGGGAAATACGTCAAGTATGTCCCATCCGCCATTTCTCATGTCATAGCCAAATCTGACCCCTTCTGACAAGAAATTTCATGTGATAAGGCAGCATCTGCTGCATCTCAATCGTTGGGCTGAATGGGAAATACGCTTAGTATGTCCCATCCAGCCCAACTTCTTTATCGATGCACCATCTGCCGCCTTCTAACAAGAAATTTAATTTCTCGTGATAGTGTCGCATCTGCGGCACTTCAATCAACGCCACCAATGGGATGTACGTCAAGTATGTCCCATCCAGCCTAACTTCTTTATCGAGATCCCCTCTAAACCAAATTAGACTGCTTAGGAGAAGTGGGTAAGCATGAATATTAGCAACACAGAGCCTCTTTAATCTTTGATATTTTGCTATCTCGTACGTACTAAAATAATCGAAAATTTCGTTCAGTTCGCATAATTATGGCTTTGTTCTAAAAAATATTCGTATATTTGCCGCTTGTGAAGTGTTAATCGAATAACAACTAACAATTTATAATATTAACTAAAACTTTATTTCTATGTTTAAAGGACATCCTAAAGGTCTTTATGCCTTAGCCCTTGCAAACACAGGTGAGCGCTTCGGTTACTACACGATGTTGGCAGTATTTGCACTCTTCCTCCGCGAGAACTTCGGTCTCGAGGCGGGTACTGCGGGCGCTATCTATTCAACTTTCCTCGGCTTGGTTTACTTCATGCCTCTCGTAGGTGGTATCTTGGCTGATAAGTTCGGTTTCGGTAAGATGGTAACCATCGGTATCTCAGTAATGTTCGCTGGTTACATGTTGCTTTCATTCCCTCTTGGTGGCGATATGATCGCGATGATTGCTATGATGGCTGCGTTGTTGCTCATCAGCCTTGGTACAGGTCTTTTCAAGGGTAACTTGCAGGTGATGGTAGGTAACCTCTATGACGATCCTAAGTATGCCGACAAGCGCGACTCAGGTTTCTCGCTCTTCTACATGGCTATCAACGTAGGTTCGTTGTTCGCACCTACAACAGCTATCGGCATCAAGAACTACGCTATGAACGAGCTTGGTTTCTCGTCTAACGACGCTTACCACTTCTCATTCATGGTAGCTTGCGTAGCATTGGTACTCTCAATCCTTATCTACTACGTATTCCGCTTTACGTTCCGTCACGTTGAGGGTGGTAAGAAGAAGGGTGAGACTGCTCAGGTTGTTGATAACCTCACTCCTGCCGAGACTAAGCAGCGTATCATCGCTCTCTGCCTCGTATTTGCTGTGGTTATCTTCTTCTGGATGGCTTTCCACCAGAACGGTTTGACGCTCACATACTTCGCTGACGAGTTCACAGCAACTAACGCATTTGGTTTCGAGACAATGTTGTTTAACGTATGGAACCTTGCACTCGTTATCGTTGCTGTATATGCTACATTCTCTATCTTCCAGAGCGAGGGCGCAAAGGCTAAGATCTTCTCTGGTGCTATCAGCACAGCGGTTTTGGCATTCCTCGTATACCGCGCTATGGGCATCGAGCCTACAGCCGAGATCGCAGTTGCTGCTCCTATCTTCCAGCAGTTCAACCCCTTCTACGTTGTAGCTTTGACTCCTGTATCAATGGCTATCTTTGGTGCTTTGGCTCGCAAGGGTAAGGAGCCTTCAGCACCACGTAAGATCGCTTACGGTATGTTGGTTGCAGCTATCGGCTTTGCGGTTATGGCTTTCGGCTCACAGGGCCTCAATACGCCTAACGAGCAGGCACGCGCTATCGCTGTAAACAAGGCAGAGACATTCGCTAAGGAGTGCTACACTGTAGCTGCTGATGTTGAAACATTGAAGGAGGCTGATGCTAAGGCTAACGCTGACGTTAAGGCTGCTCAGGACTTCATGGGTAAGCTTACGGACAACACTCGTCCCGTCTTTACTGAGGTTTACGATGCTCAGTGCGCTGTTCTCGCAAGTGAGGATGCTGAGGTTGTAGCTGCTGCTGAGGCTACTTTGGAGGCTGTTAAGGCCGAGACAAAGAGCGAGAAGCGCACATCACCATACTGGTTGATCTTCACTTATTTGATCCTCACATTTGCTGAGTTGCTCCTTTCACCTATGGGTATCTCATTCGTATCGAAGGTTGCACCTCCAAAGCTCAAGGGTCTTATGATGGGTGGTTGGTTCGTGGCTACTGCTATCGGTAACATGCTTGTTGCTGTTGGTGGTTTCCTCTGGGCAGGTCTTCCTTTGTGGTCAGTATGGACGGTATTTATCGTTCTCTGCTTGCTTTCAGCACTCTTCATGTTTGTTATGATGAAGCGTCTTGAGAGCGTAACCAAATAATTTCTTGTGATAAGGGGTCATCTGCGACCTCTCAATCATTGCCCCAAATGGGAAATACGCTTAGTATGTCCCATCTGGGGCAATTTCTTTATCGAGGCCACATCTGCACCACTCTAACAGGAAATTAGGATGTGTAAGTGAGAGCATTATTCTTGTCTGCACTCTCTATAAAGCAAGCTCTGCTTGCGTCCCCATAAGAGCCGAAGGCACGCTCCCCAAAAGCGAAGCACCCCATAAAGGGCTTTAGCCCGCCCCATTAAGTTCATCATCAATTGCTCCACGATCGCAAAAAAAAGAGCAGATACGAGTCTTAAAACCCTGTGTCTGCTCTTTTTCTCTTTTGACTGCGCATCGCTACTCTATTAGCGGTAGCACCTCCATCGTGAGGCTATCCACCGACGTGGTGTCGCTATCTATAACCTCCTGCTCCTCGGTGACATCCATCACATTATCCTCGACCATAACCTCGCTAACAACGTTCTCGGTGGCCTTATCCTTGTCGAAGAAGAGTGACAGGTAGTTGCCGAAATTGTAGGCTGCAAGGATGATGATGGCGAGTGCAACCAGTGTGAAAAGCACGCCAAATATTCGATTTATCATACTCTATTTCTCTTTTTTAAGCTCCTTGACAGCGCGCTGTAGCGCATTGTCTATGGGTAAAATATTGTAGTAGAAGCCCGACTCGTCGTCCATGGCATTGCGACCGATATAGGCGCGTATCTGCGCCTCGATGATATGGCGCGAAGTAGCAAGACCCTCGGCATCGCGCGCTACGCCATGACGCTCGGCATACTGTACAAAGTCCTCCACAAGGTTCTCCGTGGCGAGAAGACTATCCAGCTGCTCGAGGCTCTTTATATTATCCATATCTGCGCGGTGGCGATCCGTAAACTCCATAGTGTAGCGATAGAGTGTATTGCCATTCCACACCTCCTTGTAATACTTGCTCTGTCCGAGGGTGTCGAGCGGAATGAAGATGTCGGGCATAATGCCACCGCCTCCATATACCGTGCGTCCCTTAGGCGTGGTAAACTTCATCGAGTCGTCGAAGTGTATCGAGTCGGCCGAGAAGAGCTCATGGTGGTTATAGCGGTTGATGATGTCGAGGTGGTACGACATCTCGTCGCCACTCGTATAGGGTTTCTGTATCGAGCGACCCGTAGGTGTGTAGTAGCGTGCTACGGTTAGACGTATTGCCGAGCCATCGTCGAACGGTATTTGCGACTGCACAAGGCCCTTGCCGAAGGTGCGACGGCCGATAATCAAACCTCGGTCGTTATCCTGGATAGCGCCTGCCAGAATCTCGCTCGACGAAGCACTCGTCTCATCCACAAGGATTACCAATGGTAGCTGTGTAGCACTACCCCTACCGTTGCTATACTGCTTAAACTGTTTGCCGCTGCGGTCTTCGGTATATACGATTAGCTGATTTTCGCCCAAAAACTCATTGGCAAGGCGTATTGCCTGATCGAGAAATCCTCCCGAGTTACCACGTAGGTCGAGGATTAGCGAACGCATACCCTCGTTGCTAAGCTTGGTGAGAGCCTCCACAAACTCGCTATGTGTCGTACGGGCAAATTGCGATAGACGCACGTAGCCAACACCCTCCTTCTTATCGATGATGAATGCTGTCTCGATGCTGTGTAGCTCGATAGCGGCACGTGTAACATCGATGTCGACCTCGCGGTCGTGGCCCATGCGGGCGATAGATAGCTTTACGTGTGTG
Organism: Alistipes sp.; assembly: GCA_045659765.1. Lineage (GTDB taxonomy): Bacteria > Bacteroidota > Bacteroidia > Bacteroidales > Rikenellaceae > Alistipes. The sequence goes on along the minus strand of JAZRCN010000031.1, from coordinate 32,320 downwards.
CCACGCTTGCCACGCATAAGGCGCATCAGGGAGTCCTGAGCGATACCCTGTCCCGCTACGTTGCGGTCGTCAATTCTAAGGATGCGGTCACCAGCTCGCACGCCCGCCTTGTCCGATGGACCTTGCGGAATGACACTAAGCACGGTGATAGTGTCGGTCATGGCGTTAAAGACAATGCCGATGCCGTCGAACTCACCCTCGAGGTTTTCGTTAACCCTGTCAAAGAGCTTGGCGGGGATATATTCCGAGTGTGGGTCGAGCTCCGAGAGTAGTGCGGGAATAGCCTTCTCGTAGATGGTGTCCAGGGCGATATGGTCTACATAGCTGTTGCGGATATGCGCGATGGTAAGCATCAGCTTATCCTTACCAGCCATATAGTTTTCCAGGGTTGCGACATCGTTTGTAAACTTCTCGATGTCGGCACGGCTACGTGTGACAAACTCCGAAAGACGCTCGATGGTCTTTTGTGATGAGTTGCGCTCGTAGAGGCGTCCTGCGACAACGCCAACCCATAGTGTTGAAAGCATTAGGAGCGCGATGATTAGCGCGCCCCATAGCATTGTCTTTTTCTTTCTATCCATAACTCATTACGCTGCAATAACTATGCAGCAGAGTCTATTACTTATTCTTAAAAGTGTAGGTAAGACCTACGCTCAACATTGACTGTACCTGGAGTTTGTTTACCTCGGCCTTGTTGTAGTAGAGTTGTACGTAGATCTGTGTAGAGAGATACTTCGAAGCCTTGATATCAATAGTATTCTCCCAGCGAAGCGTAGGCACTACATGCTCATACTCGAGGTTATCTCTCTTAGCCTGATTTGCCGATGTGATGTCGGTAATCCAACCATAGAATGAGTATGCTGTTGTGCGGTAGCGCAACCAGCCATCCTTACCCCACGAGCGGTCGAAGTCGAGCTGTACTGAAAGACCTCCCTCATGCTTATACTTCTGGCCCAATGCTATACCGTATGCCTTATCCTTATAGCTGTCGCTTGCTGCATCGTAGTATACGCTCTGATCCAACACGTATGTACCACTCATCGCAATAGGCGCGAGGTTAATCTTGAGGGGAAACTTAATTGATGGCACCACGTATGTGAAACCGATTGATGCGTCCAAATAGCCAGGAGTCATAAAGTTAGACACACGCTCCTCGCCATTGTACTTCGATGTGCGTGAGTTGTAGCCTGGAGTAAGCTGTGTGCGGAACTTGACGTTGGCACCATATGTCCAGTTCTTTACCATATCCCACTGTGGGGCAGTAGAGAGTGCAAGCTCATCGACATTCTTAAACCATAGGCCCTTCTCTGTGCCATCACCAATATCGGTCTTCATGTTGTTGTAACCCAACTTTGCAGATGCTACATTTGTGAGCGAGAATCGATCCTTCTTGTAGGTGTGCTGGAAGTTGATGTTTGCCAAGATAGCAACAGAATTATCACCTGCGGCCTGCCAAGACTCGCTAAATGCTGTAAGCGAACCATGGAGGTTAGCCGATAGATCCACGGTATTACGCTCGTTGCGAATGGCACGACGCTCAGCGCGTAGTGATGCCTCAGAGGTGTAGTCGGCCTCGACCGTGCTCTGCTTCATCTCGTTCTCGAACTCGGGTTTCTCTGGCTTTGGAGCAGCCTCGTCTATTGATACTTGAGCCATAGCCTGTGAGCTAAGCAGTAGGGCTACGAAAAGGGTTAGTGTGTAAAGATGTTTCATAATTGTAATAGTACTATTAGATTTAATGATGCACAAATGTACAAATATTTTCTTAAATTTTCATATCTTTGTGAACGATATTAAACGTAATGTATAAGGATTATAGGAAATATGAAATATATAGGAGCACATGTAAGCGCTTCGGGCGGCGTGGAGAATGCAATAAAGAATGCCCGTGAGATCGGGGCTACGGCCTTCGCTCTCTTTACCAAGAATCAGCGTCAGTGGCTTGCTGCCCCACTCAGTGGCGCGCAAATCGACACGTTTCGTCGTCTTATGGCTGAGGCGGGATATGCTGCCTCGCAGATATTGCCACACGACAGCTACCTAATCAACCTCGGACATCCCGACGAGGAGGGCCTCCACAAATCGCGTGAGTCGTTCTTCGAGGAGATGCACCGTTGCGAGCTGTTGGGTCTTGATAGACTCAACTTCCATCCTGGTAGCCACCTAAATCGTATATCTGCGGAGGGCTCGCTCGACCGTATTGCCGAGTCGATAAACATGGCTTTAGAGCGCACGAAAGGTGTTACAGCCGTTATTGAGAATACGGCAGGTCAGGGTTCTAACCTCGGTTTCGACTTTGCACATTTAGCCTATATCATCGACCGTGTGGAGGATAAGAGCCGCGTGGGTGTATGTCTTGATACTTGCCACTCGTTTGCTGCGGGCTACGACCTGCGCACCAAGGAGGCGTGCGACAAGACCTTTGAGGAGTTCGATCGTATTGTAGGTTTTAACTATCTGCGTGGTATGCACCTTAACGACGCCATGCGCCCACTTGGTAGCCGCATTGACCGCCATTCACCACTCGGTGAGGGTGAAATTGGCTGGGAGTGCTTCCGCTACATCATGGAGGATAGTCGCTTCGACAATATCCCACTTATCCTCGAGACGCCCAATGAGGAGCTTTGGTCCGAGGAGATTGCTAAGTTGAAGGCTTTTGCAGGGGTTTAATGAGGTATAAACATAGCACACACCTAAAAGATTAAATATTATGAAACGCACAATTATCCTTTCAATGTTTGTCGCGTTGGTAGCTACGGTTGCCACTGCGCAGGTGTCAATCGAGAAGCCCTACGCTACGGGAGCAGATATATCGTGGTTGCAGTCGCAGGAGGCACACGGCACGGTATTTTCAGATGGCGGAGTTGAGGGTGATGCCCTCACTATTTTGCGAGACAACGGCTTTAACTATATCCGTCTACGTCTGTTTGTAAATCCTAAGTCGGAGCTTGGCTACTCGCAGCGCGACGGCTACTGCGATTTGGAGCATACGTTGCAGATGGCCAAGCGTATCAAGGAGGCGGGTATGTACTTCCTTCTCGATTTCCACTACTCGGATAATTGGGCAGATCCCCAGAAGCAGATTATGCCTCAGGCATGGCAGACATTCTCGTACGACGAGGTGTGTGCGGCAGTATATGAGCATACGCGCGATACGTTGTTGGCACTTGCCGAGCAGGGAACGATGCCTGATATGGTGCAGGTGGGCAACGAGGTGAGCAACGGTATGTTGTGGCCTTATGGCTCTGTGCGTCACTCGTTTGAGGGTCTTTGCGGACTTCTCAAGGAGGGCGTGCGTGCTGTGCGCGAGTTTGCACCCGATGCAGAGCTTATGCTACATGTGGCTCTTGGTGGTCAGGCCGAGGAGTCGGAGCGTTTCTTCGACGCTATGGCCGAATATGGCGTTGAGTACGATCTTATCGGTCAGTCGTACTATCCCGAGTGGCATGGTACGTTGCAGGAGTTGGAGGCAAATGCCAATGCTCTTGTTGCGAAGTATCGCAAGCCGCTAATCGTCGTGGAGTATCGTGACCACTATCTCGACATCGAGCGTATTGTGAACTCTTTGCCCGATGGTTTGGGTCGTGGTACGTTTATCTGGGAGGCTACATCACCTCATTGGGGCAAACTCTTCGATGAGAACGGTGCAGCGACACCTGCGTTGGATGATTATAACAAATAATCTGTAGATATGGGCGTTATAGAGATTGTGCTTATTGCCATAGGTCTGGCTATGGATGCCTTTGCCGTATCGGTCGGTAAGGGTCTATCGCTGCGTAGCATTGAGCCACGTCATGCTATCAAGGCTGGTGTATGGTTTGGCGGTTTTCAGGCCTTGATGCCCCTTGTTGGCTATTTTCTTGGTCGTAGCTTTGCAAGTGTTGTTGTGAGCATCGACCATTGGATTGCCTTTGGCCTGTTGATGCTTATAGGTCTTAACATGATACGTGAGACTATTTGGGGTGATGAGGAGGATAGTGCGTCGAGTGACTTTGGCCCTCGCACGATGTTCATAATGGCCGTTGCTACGAGTATTGATGCTTTGGCAGTGGGTATATCGTTCGCTTTTCTCGATGTAAACATTTGGTTGGCGGTGCTTATTATTGGTTTTGTAACGCTTTTGCTTTCAGCCTCTGGTATTTATCTTGGTCGCATTTTTGGTTCTCGTCTTGGTGATAAGGCGGGTATTCTTGGTGGCTTGGTGTTGATAGCGATTGGAGTTAAGATTCTTCTAACTCACACGAACATATTGTAAAGAGGTCGATTGCGGCCCCTAACATATAATGGCGACAATGGGATGTACGGTTGAGTACTGCTGCCCATTGTCGCTATTTTTGTCGTGATCTCGCTATTGTCCAATATATCCATAAAAAGAGAAGCTATCCATTTGTGGCTGCTTTGTCGTTATGCTTGCTCTCAAAATGCTAATTTACGCTTAAGTAAACTGCGCTTTTTGGGGCTCAGCGGGCCTAAGATCAGCGCTTGTTATACAACTTCTACATAAAAAGGGCATGTCCATAAACTTGCTGGACATGCCCCATTAGCATAAAATCTGAGATATACTTCGATGACTACTTCTTTGACTTTGGAGCCAAGATCATATTCATCTTCTTACCATCGAGCTTAGGCATAAGCTCTACGCGACCAAACTCCTCCAAGTCGTTAGCAAAGCGTAGCAACAAAATCTCACCCTGCTCCTTGAAGACGATAGAGCGACCGCGGAAGAATACGTAAGCCTTAACCTTAGCGCCCTCCTTAAGGAAGTTCTCAGCATGCTTGAGCTTGAAGTTGTAGTCGTGGTCGTCGGTCTGTGGACCAAAACGAATCTCCTTGATAACAACCTTAACCTGCTTTGCCTTGATCTCCTTAGCCTTCTTCTTCTGCTGGTAGAGGAACTTCTGGTAGTCGGCAATGCGGCATACCGGAGGATCGGCCTTAGGCGAAATCTCGATAAGATCGAGCTCCATCTCATCTGCAAGACGTATAGCCTCCTTGATAGAGAGTACAAGGTTGGGTTCTACGTTCTCACCAACGACACGCACTGTTGGTGCTGTAATCTCGTCGTTGATACGATGGGGGTTCTCCTGAACCGGACGGCGACCACGCTGGTCACGCTGCTGCTGTTGCTGCTGTTGCTGCTGCTGGTTATTCCCCTGCGCCTGTGGGCGTGGGCGGAATGGAAATTGTCCTGCCAAATTAGTTAATTGTTAGTTAGACTTATGTTTATTTGTTTGCTTCGATCTCCTTAGCTACCATATCCTTCATGAATGTAGCGAACTCCTCGATGGTCATCTGGCCCTTATCGCCCTCACCCTGAGCACGTACCGATACCTTACGCTCGGCAGCCTCCTTCTCACCTACGATGAGCAAGTAGGGGATACGCTTGAGCTCGTTATCGCGGATCTTACGACCGATCTTCTCGTTACGGTCATCAACCTGACAACGTACATCCTTAATGTTAAGCTCGCGAGCTACTTCCTCAGCATAATCGTTGTACTTCTCCGAGATAGGCAATACCACAACCTGGTCGGGAGTGAGCCACAATGGGAACTTACCGCCGGTATGCTCCAACAATACCGCTACGAAACGCTCCATAGAGCCGAATGGTGCACGGTGGATCATGATAGGACGGTGGAGCTTATCATCCGAACCCTTGTATGTAAGGTCGAAACGCTCAGGAAGGTTGTAGTCTACCTGGATAGTACCAAGCTGCCAGCTACGACCCAAAGCGTCCTTAACCATAAAGTCGAGCTTAGGACCATAGAACGCAGCCTCGCCAAGCTCTACGGTAGTCTTAAGCCCCTTCTCCTCACAAGCCTTGATGATAGCTGCCTCAGCCTTCTCCCAGTTCTCGTCCGAACCGATATACTTCTCCTTGTTGTTAGGATCGCGCAACGAAATCTGGGCTGTATAGTTGTCAAATTTCAATGTGCGGAAGATGTAGAGTACGATATCCATAACCTTCTCGAACTCCTCCAATAGCTGGTCGGGACGCACGAAGAGGTGAGCATCATCCTGTGTAAACGAACGTACACGTGTCAAGCCGTGCAACTCGCCAGACTGCTCGTAGCGATATACAGTACCGAACTCGGCCAAACGTACAGGAAGATCCTTGTATGAGCGTGGCTTAGAACGATAAATCTCGCAGTGGTGAGGACAGTTCATAGGCTTGAGCAAGTACTCCTCGCCCTCGAATGGAGTATGGATAGGCTGGAACGAGTCCTTACCATATTTTGCGTAGTGACCCGATGTTACGTACAAATCTTTGTTACCGATATGGGGAGTGATAACCTGCTGATAGCCATACTCCTTCTGGATCTGACGTAAGAAACGCTCCAAACGATCGCGCAACTCGGCACCCTTAGGTAACCACATAGGAAGACCCTGGCCTACGCGCTGTGAGAACATGAAGAGCTCGAGCTCCTTGCCGAGCTTACGGTGGTCACGCTTCTTAGCCTCCTCCAACAATGCGAGGTGCTCGTCGAGCATCGACTTCTTGGGGAATGATACACCGTAGATACGAGTAAGCATCTTATTCTTCTCGTTACCTCTCCAATAAGCACCTGCTACTGAGGTGAGCTTGATAGCCTTGATATAGCCTGTATTGGGGATGTGTGGACCACGGCAAAGGTCGGTGAATGCACCATTGGTGTAGAACGAGATTGTTCCATCCTCCAAGTCGGTGATAAGCTCCACCTTGTACTGGTCACCCTTCTCTGTGAAGGTCTTCAACGCATCGGCCTTAGAAACCTCGGTACGTACCAAAGCCTCCTTGTTGCGTGACAACTCTACCATCTTCTGCTCGATCTTCTCAAGATCAGCCTCGGTGATGGCTACGGGTGAGTCCACATCGTAATAGAATCCATTGTCGATAGCCGGACCGATACCGAACTTGATACCGGGGTAGAGAGCCTCAAGGGCCTCGGCCAAAAGGTGTGACGATGTGTGCCAGAAGGCGTGCTTACCCTCTGCGTCGTCCCACTTAAAGAATTTAATCGAACAGTCGCTGTCGATAGGGCGCATCATATCTACAGTTACGCCATTTACCTCGGCTGCGAGTGAGTCAGCAGCTAAACGAGGGCTGATGCTCTCTGCCACCTGAAAGGCAGTAGTCCCTTTGGCATACTCTCTTACCGAGCCATCGGGAAAGGTTACTTTAACCATAATAATTGTAATTTTTTAATGTTATTGTTTTGAGTGCCTTCGTAGCTCCACAATAACGAGACGGATTACTACTCAGCTGCACTCCTTGTTTGTTATCTAACTTAATCGAAATCCTCATCTTCGGCCTTACTTGTGCCAACAAGACGAGCATTCTTGACGATATAGACGATGCTAACCACTCCACAGATAACGTGTACGACAAATATTGTCCAACCGAGCTGCGTTGTGGGCATCCACTCATTGATGCACTGCGATACCGACAGTCCGAGTATCACCGATGCCAAAAGGATAAGTATCCAACCTCTTACCTTATCGCTCATAATCCAATGCTATTAGTCGTTGTGCTCTGTTTCGGGAAGATCCTTAATCGAGATATCGCGGCCCTTCTCTCGCTCGAAGTGCTGCAACGGATTCTCGTTCCACTCCTCCCACTCTCTGCGGCGACGAACGATGTCGATAGCCTCGTAAATAGCGTTACGCATGGACTCCTCGTTGGCAATACCCTTACCAGCGATGTCGTAAGCTACGCCATGGTCGGGCGATGTGCGCACCTCGGTAAGCGAGGCTGTGAAATTCACACCGTTGGGCGTGAGGGTCTTAAATGGAGCCAAGCCCTGATCGTGGTACATAGCCAAAATAGCATCGTAGTTCTTGTACTGGCCCGATGCGAAGAAACCGTCGGCAGCGAAAGGACCAAACGCCAAGATACCCTTCTCGTAGCTCTCTACGATGGCAGGTTTGATAATCTCGCTCTCCTCGCTACCAAGTAGACCTCCATCGCCAGCGTGTGGGTTGAGGGCCATAACAGCGATGCGGGGACGTACGATGCCAAAGTCCTGACGCATAGATGAGTTTATCTGCTCGATACGCTGCTCGATAAGCTCCTTGCTAAGGGCTGAGGCCACCTGAGATACAGGGATGTGAATAGTAGCCAAACCCACGCGCATAAGTTCCGATGTCATAATCATAAGAGGTTCGCCATCGAGCGCCTTTGCCAAAAACTCGGTGTGGCCTGTGAATGGGAACTCCGCGCTCTGAATCATCTCCTTGTCGATAGGTGCTGTAACCAATGCGTCGATAACACCCTCCTTAAGGTCGGCTATTGCTGCGTGAAGTGCCGCAGCGGCTGCTATGCCACCATCCTTCGAGGGCTTGCCTGCTGATACGTAGATCTCCTTAGGACCGCACTCTACCATATTCACCTTGCCAGACTGAGCACCCTCTGCGCTATCTACTATATTGAAGCGTACGGGCTCATACTCCTTAAGCCCTCGCTGGTAGTAGACCGCCGCTGTAGACGAGCCATAGACCACGGGTGTGAAGAGTTCGGTTAGGCGAATATCTGAAAATATCTTGAGGATAATCTCCCAGCCAACACCGTTGGTGTCGCCCTGAGTGATTCCTATCTTTAGTTTATTGTTCATAGTAACTTTGTTTCAACTTACAAATATACGAAATTTTATGCAATAAACAACTTCTGCCTCGACAAAATGGCGAAGAGTAGACGAAAAAATGAGTTTTTTAGGCTTGGTTTTATTGGCTGATATGTAGTGAGTTAATATTTTTCAGTCGTACTGTAATGGAAATAATGTCCAAAAAAATATGTCGTCGAATGCTATAAATTGCGATGATATTCGTATATTTGTCATTGAGAGATGTGTTAGCGATGTGAAAAATAGTCCAAAATAGGACTCTCTTCATACGCAAGTGTTTAATTACAACCTAATATTGAACGATGTATATTAATGCAACGGGCTTTTATGTGCCCGCAGAACGTGTCGGCAATGATTTTTTTCTAAATGTCAATGGTAAGACCGACGAGTGGATTCGTCAGCGTACGGGTATTATCACGCGTAGTAAAGCTGGGGAGGATGAGAATGTTAATACAATGTCGCTACGTGCCGTGGAGGATGCTCTTCCGAAGCTTGGCTACGATATTTCGGAGGTAGATCTTATCGTTGCCGCCTCCTATTCGCCACACGATACCGTGGCAACACCTGCCCATGTCGTACAAAATCACTATGGCATACGCAACGCCCGCGCGTTGTACATATCGACGGCTTGCTCCTCGTTTCTCAATGCGCTGGAGGTCGTAGAGTGCTACTTTGCAGCAGGTAAGGCGACAAAGGCGCTAATCGTAGGTGGTGATAAGAATACGGCCTATTACCGCCCCGAGGATACCAAGAGTGGCCATCTGTGGGGTGATGCGGCTGTCGCCTTCTTCCTTAGCAAAGAACCCGTTTCGGCCGACGATGCAAAGATTGTCGATGTCGAAACTGCCTCACTTGGCTATATCGATGGTTGCACGACGGCCATTAACCTACGTCCCACGGCTGGCGGAATATCTATGACCAATGGCAAGGATGTCTTCGTGCGTGCATGCCAGACCATGCCTCAGAATGTGCGCCGAGTACTCGAGCGCAATGGTCTGACGATTGAGGATATGAGCTATCTGGTGGCGCATCAAGCGAACTTGCGAATATTGAAGAACGTAGCCCACGATCTCGGGTTGGACGATAACCGTTGTCCGCATAATATCACTGAGTTAGGAAATACGGGTTCGGCCTCGTCGGCATTAGTATTTGCGCAGAATATTGCCAAATTTAAGTCGGGTGATAATATCGTGATTACCGTCTTCGGAGGTGGCTATTCTACGGGTGTAGCCCTTGTTACTTTTCCCTGATAGTTTCACGTTGATATAAACGAAGACCGCCAACGGTTGTACGCATTGTACTTCGTTGGCGATCTTTTATTTACGTTGCTTGCTATCTTCTTCTGAACTCGGCGAGGATGATGCCCGTAGCCATAGCTACATTTAACGACTCCGATGTCGGAGCGTCGGCAGGGTAGGGCGGAATGAGAAGCTTATGGGTGAGCGTAGCACGGCACTCAGCACTCACGCCACGACCCTCGTTACCCATGACGATTATGCCGCGATTTTCGACCTTAGCATTGTAGATATTGTCGCCATCGAGTAGCGTGCCATATATCGGCTTGCCGCTCTCGGCAGCAGACTTTAGAACACCCGCAAGGTTACTTGTATAGTGTACCCTAACGCGTAGTATCGCGCCCATCGTAGCCTGCACGACCTTAGGGTTGTAGCAGTCGGCGCACTCTGCCGAGCAGACGATATCCTCCACGCCAAACCAATCGGCAAGGCGGATGATAGTGCCTAGATTTCCAGGGTTTTGCACGCCATCTAAGGCGAGCGTCAGTTTGTCGCCCAAGAGCTTGTTGTCGAGTGTGTAGCGTGGATGCTCAACGACGGCGAGTGTGTCGCTTGCACTCTTGAGTTGCGAGATACGCTCCATATCTTTATCGGTGACAACCTCTACGTTATCACCCATAAAGTCCTTTCGTGTGGTATATATATTACGTATGCGCAGGTGCGAAGCGGCAATCTCCTCTACGAGCTTGCGACCCTCGGCAACGAACAATCGCTCCTCATCTCGGGTGCGCTTATCGGCAAGCGAACGTATAAATTGTATCTCAGCGCGTGTCATCTCTTCTCTTCGATTACGAATTTCTCGCCTTCGGTGGCGAGATAGGTATTTGGAAATATTGTTCGGCACTCCTCGACAAGTGCTTCGGGTTGTTTATAGCGTGATGAGAAGTGTCCAATGATAAGTCTACCCACCTCGGCCTTAACTGCCGCCTTGGCTGCCTCGGTCGTTGTGGAGTGACCACGACCACGTGCCCACATCTCCTCGCTTAGGGCGTATGTCGCCTCGTGATACATGAGGTCTGCGCCCTTGACTCTCTCTGCCGCACGTGGCGAGTAGGCCGTGTCCGATAGGTAGGCATACGATCGAGCCTTATATGGTCGGTACGTAATTTCCAAATTTGGGAGGATCGTACCATCCTCAAGTGTTATATCTTCGCCTCGTTTGGCGGCAACAATTTGTGCAATGCCGAGGCCATAACGCTCTATCTTCCATTTATCTACGTTCAACGGAGGGTCCTTTTCGCGGAAGTGAAAACCTGCGGTTGGAACCCTGTGGCGTAGGGGTATACTCCACACCTCCAAGGTGTTATTCTCCATGATTATACGATGCTCCGTAGTGCGCACCTCGTGCCACTTTACCTCGTAGGGTAGCTCTGTGTCGAAGTAGCGAAGGTGGTGCTCCAAGAGCTCGCCCATAGGGGCTGGGGCATAGATATCCAATGGCGTGCGACGTCCTAAAAGGCCGAGCGTCGAGATTAGTGGAAATAGTCCGTAGCAGTGGTCACCATGCAGGTGTGAAATGAAAACAGCCCTAAGGCGCAGCGGGTTTATGCCGCGCCTTATGAGCTGCTGTTGTACACCCTCGCCAGCATCAACTAAGTAGTATTGCTCGTTGAGGTTTACCACCTGCGCCGAGGGGTGTGCCGAGGGCGTAGGCTTAGCTGACGAGTTGCCAAGTATGGTGACTGTGAAAGCCATTGGCTACTGAGCCAAAAGCCAACGCTCGCAGTCCAAAGCTGCGATACAACCAGAACCGGCAGCAGTAATTGCCTGACGGTAGTGAGGATCCTTAACGTCGCCAGCGGCAAATACACCCTCAACAGATGTCTTAGATGTGCCAGGAACAACCTTGATGTAACCCTGCTCGTCGAGCTCGAGCTGACCCTTGAATACCTCTACGTTGGGGTGGTGGCCAATAGCAAGGAAGAAGCCCATGATGTCGAGAGTGCGCTCCTCGCCTGATGTGCTAACAACGCGAACGCCAGTTACGCCATTCTCGTCGCCAAGAACCTCAGCTGTGTTGTGCTCGAACAATACCTCGATGTTAGGAGTATTGAACACTCGCTCCTGCATAGCCTTAGATGCGCGGAGGAAGTTCTTACGAACGATAAGATATACCTTGCGGCAGATAGATGCGAGGTATGTAGCCTCCTCACAAGCTGTGTCACCGCCACCAACAACAGCAACATCCTGCTTGCGGTAGAAGAAACCGTCGCAAGTAGCACATGCACTAACGCCCATACCGCGATACTTAGCCTCAGACTCCAAACCCAAGTACTTAGCCGATGCACCTGTAGATACGATAACTGCGTCAGCCTCGATCTGGTGCTCGTGATCAACCGTAGCACGGAAAGGACGCTGCGAGAGGTCGATGTCGGTGATGATACCACGACGTACATCTGCACCAAAGCGCAATGCCTGCTTCTTCAAATCCTCCATCATAGCCGAACCTGTGATACCCTCAGGATAGCCTGGGAAGTTCTCGATCTCTGTAGTTGTTGTGAGCTGACCACCTGGCTCGATACCCTCGTAGAGTACGGGTGAAAGATTAGCGCGTGATGTGTAGATAGCAGCGGTGAAACCTGCAGGACCGCTACCAATGATAAGAACTTTTACCTTCTCCATAATTGTAATGTTTTAAGTTATAAGTTTAGTTTGTAATGTTTGTTCTATCGTGTTGCTCTGAAGTCGTTAGCTCGCTCCGCCTCGTCGCGGAAGTCGTAGCCGTAGCCCACCATCATATCGAAGCTCTCGTCGCGCAGACGGTCGGCATCCGTAGCTTCGCGCATACGCTCGATGATACGGTCGGCAGATGCTATAACCTCCTGTACCTCCTCCTCCGAGGGTGCGTGGCACATCATCTCGGCGAGGATGTTGTAGGCATAAGCCGCAGCCATATCGTCGTAGCTCTCGGCGGCCTCTCTAAATAGATCGTCGATATGCTCGAGTGTGCAATCCGACGAGGCTATCTGGTCGAGAATCTTCTCGACACGCCCCAATGAGATATACTGCCCTGCGACATCTATCCACTCCGTGCCGTCATACTCCGCTGCGCTGTAGCGACCTTTGCTGAGCATCGTGCCGAGCGATGCCGCGATAGCGCTGTTATACATCTTGATACCTCGTGTAAGCATCGTGGCACGTATTGTCGTACGGTTATATACATACTCCTTGGCCTCGGGGTCATTCTCGTACATGCGGTTGAGCGTATCGACACCTCGTAGCATTTTACCCGTGATAAAAGGATTAAACTCCTCGAAGTTGATGATATCGCGCTTTACCTTGCGCTTATCTCGTGCCTTCCACTTCTGTATGTCACGTACCGTACCGTAGCTCTTGAGCGATAGTGCGGGCATGAGTAGTGTCTCGCCATCCTTCTCGATAAGGTAAGAGTAGGGCATATCCTGTGTATCGTGGTGGCGCGTGTGGCGACCCAAGACCACCGTAAATGCTCCCTCGATAGAGGGTGCCATGACGTAGGCGCTACTGCCGAATTTCGTGCCTCGCTGATGCACGGCCTGGTGTACAGCGCCACTCTTAAAGAGGTGGTTCGATTGGTTTGTGCCACTTCCAGCATTGAAGAACGAGAAGATACCCGCAATCAGAAGTGATGACTTATGGTGCGATACTGTAAATGGACCCGCAAAGACCGATGCTGCCTCGCCATTTTCGCAGTGGCAGTTGGCAAAAAACAGTGTATCGACAGCCGTGAAGCCGTTTGCAAGGATGCTATTTTCGCCTACGAAGCAACGCTCGATGCTTGCGGCACCATCTATGCGTGAGTTGTCGTCGAAGATGAAGTTTTCGGCTCTAACATCTATGCCAACCTTCACGTTTCTACCTATCGTGCCATTCTCCAAAAGCGATGCTCCCTCGATGCGAGCGCCGCTCTCGATGCGTACCTCGCGAAGGAAGCGCACACCAAGTATACGTACGTCATTCTCGACAATACCAACCTCGGAACGCCTCTTCTCGGCACGTTCGCGTATCAAATTGCAGAGTCGCTCTACGGCCTTTGTGCGGTTACGCATCATGGTCATAAGGTAGGCCGTCTGTGCCGTGAGCTCACGGTATATTGTTGCTGAGCGACCTCCATTCTCATTCACGGCAGCGACTTCGATACCTTCGCCAAAGGTGGTGACGTGGCGGCACTCCATGCGCAGCACCGAGTCGATAAGGCAGTCGTCGCCGATATAGTAGTTAATGACCGTAGAGTCGATGATGCGGCTACGCGAACCAATGCGAATGTCACCTTCCAAGCGCACGTGGCGTAGCTGCTCGGTGGCGAAATCCTCGGCAACGAGCACACGCTCCCAATCCTCGGCCATGCATCCGCGTAGCTCGAGTGTGGTGCGCTCCTCGCTGGTAAGTTTGCGTAGTTTTGACGTCATTGTCCTATCTTAAAATTAATCTTTCTTTGTGTATACCACGCGCTTGGTCTCGAAGAACTCATCTTCGAACCATGTGCTGATGTCGTATAGATCCCAGCGACGACGTGTTGCTGCAAGCTCCTCGGCAAGCTCTCCGCCCTTGAGGTAGAGAATACCATTGGGGAGCGTACCCTTAGCGCCGCGACGCAACAATGGCCATGCCCAAGGCATAAACTTCGACATCTCCGTAACGGCGCGCGATACCACATAGTCGAACTTCTCGTCGAGCTGCTCGGCACGGCAGTTACGTGCTGTGAGGTTTTTGATACCTGCGCCCTCCTTAACACCCTCGACAACACGAATCTTCTTGCCGATAGAGTCTACAGCCGTAAACTCCACATCGGGAAAGAGAATAGCCAACGGTACCGATGGGAAACCTCCACCACAGCCGATGTCTACGATGCGCGCTCCCGCCTCGAATTGGCACGCCTTAGCGATGGCTAACGAGTGGAGGATATGGCGCGTGTAGAGGTGCTCCATATCTTTGCGCGATATTACGTTGATGCGCTCGTTCCACTCTCGATAGAGTGTGCCGAGTGCCTCGAACTGCTCACGCTGTGTGGGCGTGATGTCGGGGAAGTATTTTATAATCAAGTCGCTATTCATTCTTCTGCTCCTCGTTTTTGTTCGTTGTTGTGTCTTGCCATCTACTCTTTTTCGAGAATCATCTTACTCACGGCAGCCTTGGCACGGCGTATCTGAGTCTTTATCGTATTTATCGGGCGGCCAAGCTTCTCGGCAATCTCTTCGTAGGAGTATTCGTCGATGAAGCGTAGCTCAATAATTCGTCGATAGTCCTCCGTGAGCTCGGCGAGCGAGTCTTCGAAGTGTGCACGTCGCTGACTCTGTATGACACTCTCCTCGGGTGTCGGTGTCGTGGCGATGGGTGCTATCGGTGCGCGTGCTGCGCTGTCGATAGATACATCGTCGGTGCGGCGACGAAGGTAGTCTACCATCGTGTTGCGCGCTATGGTGTAGACCCACTGTCCGAAGGTGTACTCCTCGGCATAGGCGTCGAGGTGGAGATATACCTTGATGAAGGTCTCCTGCACAAGATCCTCCGCAGCCTCCTTATCTCCAGCCAGACGCATTTCGAAGAGGCGCATTATAGCCTCGTGGTAGCGCGTGTAGAGGTGCTCGAAGGCTTGCTGGTCGCCATGTGACGCAAGGTTTACAAGTTTAGAGTCTGCGGCTACGATGTAATCGTCTATCTCCATACCTTTGCGCTATTGTTGCCACGTGATCGTGTCATGAACTCCAATATCGGACCAATAAGGTCGTATATCCAATATAGCTTTGCTATGCTTCTCTCTCCGAGCTTGCGTGCTGTGCGCTGCGATGACCATACCACGACGGTGTAGCGTATCAAAACAAGTGCCGCTGCGGCAATCTGCAATTCGATGGGAAGAACGACAAGAGAGCATATTGCTGCGAAGAAGAAGAGTATGCGGCTACCTCTCTCTCGGTTACCTGCAAGCTTTGCTTTCAATGGGTAGTGCTCTCGTGTAGAGTTGTTGTAGCGCATATACTCTATCCATTCACGCCAGCGACTGCTACGCTCCTCGACCATTACCGAATGGGGTGAGAGAACTATGGCTGTGCGCTTTGGCGTTGCAACGCTTTGCAAGTAGAGGTCATTGTCGCCATTATCCAATGCAAGGTGGTTGTAACCACGTGTCGAGTCGTAGAGCTTATGCGTAAAGCCGAAGTTGCTGCGTGGTGCGCAGTATAGTTCTCCATTTACGGCCGAGGCGAAGGCATTGCGCCATTGGTGTAGTTCGGCAGTGCGCATCAGCGTGGTGCGTAGTGTGCTACCATCCTCGAAGTGGGGAATGGCGGGGGCTGCAACAACCAAGCCGCGCTCGAAGCCCTTGGCCATGTAGGCTATCCACTCGTTGCTACGAGGTACAGCACCTGATGTTGTAAACAGTAAGTTGTCGTAATGTGCCGACTTTATGCCAATGTTGAGGGCCTGCTTTGTAGATATACGAATGCGCTCATTACCACCAAGTTTGGTTAGGCGCATATGTGCGTTGTTCTCGCGGATGCGTTGCAACTCGCGGAAGTAGTCCATGTCCGAACCGATGTATATCACTACAACCTCGAATGTGTGGTACTCCTGTGCAAGAAGCGAGGGTAGCTCAATCTCGAGGAAGCGTTCGTTCTCACCTCGAATAGCCACAATCACCGATACGGGAGGGTTTTCGCTACGCTTCGTACGGCGGCGCATAAGACGATAGTTGTAGATGCGATTGTAGGCAATGGCATAGTAGTAGAGTTGCACGAAAAATAGGGTTATGAGCAGCGCTAAAAGGGTTATGCCATACCAAGTGTAGTGAGCTAATATGTCGTTGATAATTGTCATCGTGTTACTATAAACATATAATCGCACAAAGATATGACAAAAAAAGCGAAAATAAAAGCGCTCGGCGTAAAACAACTTATAAAAGTTGTAATGTTGTTTCTAAGGTTGATTTAATCGGGGTTTAATGTTGCGATTTGTGAATTATTTCGTATCTTTGTACGTTATATATACTGATGAAAGTAGAGATGAAATTTACGTTACAACATACCGCACCCGATAGCAAGGCTCGTGCAGCTCTTATCGAGACCGATCACGGTACTATCGAGACCCCGATTTTTATGCCTGTAGGCACTGCCGCTGCGATGAAGGGTATCTTTCATCGCGATGTGGAGCATGAGGCTAAGGCTCAGATTATCCTGGCAAATACCTACCACTTGTACCTGCGCCCAGGTATGAATATCTTGGAGCAGGCGGGTGGCGTGCATCGCTTCTCGTCGTGGAACAAACCGATGCTTACCGATAGTGGTGGCTTTCAGGTGTTTTCACTTGCTGCATGTCGCAAGATTAAGGAGGATGGCTGCCATTTCCAGTCGCATATCGACGGCTCGCGTCATATCTTCACCCCCGAGAGTGTTATCGACACGGAGCGTACCATTGGTGCCGATATTATGATGGCCTTCGATGAGTGTCCTCCAGGCGATGCGCCATACGACTATGCGGCAAAGTCGCTTGCGCTGACCGAGAGATGGCTCGATAGGTGTTTTAATCGTTATCACCAAACTGCACCTAAGTGGGGGCACTACCAGTCGCTATTTCCTATTGTTCAGGGTGCAGGTTATGCCGATTTGCGAGAGCGTGCCGCGCGTAACGTATTGCAGTACAATGCTGATGGCTATGCTATTGGTGGCTTGGCCGTAGGTGAGCCTACCGATGTGATGTACTCTATGATTGAGGCTACTAATGCGGTGCTTCCAACCGATAAGCCACGCTACTTAATGGGTGTCGGTACGCCTATCAATATCCTTGAGGCGATAGATCGCGGTGTCGATATGTTTGACTGTGTGATGCCTACGCGCAACGGCCGTAATGGACAGCTCTTCACCT
Source organism: Alistipes sp. (assembly GCA_045659765.1). GTDB lineage: Bacteria > Bacteroidota > Bacteroidia > Bacteroidales > Rikenellaceae > Alistipes. The sequence goes on along the minus strand of JAZRCN010000031.1, from coordinate 14,592 downwards.
CGGAGGGTGTCATAAACATCCGTAATAAGAAGTGGGAGAATGACTTTTCGCCCGTCGATCCTAATGGCGTGACGTTCGTGGATAAGCAGTACACCAAGGCATATCTTCACCACTTGGTTGTCTGCAAGGAGATGCTTGCAGCGCAGATTGCATCGCTACACAATACGGCGTTCTACCTATGGCTTGTGGGCGAGGCTCGTCGCCATATCATCGCTGGCGATTTCAAGCCTTGGAAGGAGCAGATGGTCATCAAACTCGGTCGCAGATTATAGTGTTAATAGTCGTGCGGTATCGATTACAAGAGTATGAAATTTAGACTATTACCCTCAATCCCAGGATACAGAACCTTGGATAGATATATCCTCGGTAAGTTTTTGCGCACGTATGTCTTTGGCCTGATGATGATGATCGTCATCGTCGTGGTCTTTGACTATGTCGAGAAGGTCGATGACTTCACTGAGCTCAAAGCACCGTGGAGTGCCATTATCTTCGACTACTATCTCAACTTTATACCCTACTTTGTCAATCAGTTTAGTGCGCTCTTTACCTTCATTGCCGTCATATTCTTCACCTCGAAGATGGCTATGCAGACCGAGATTGTCGCTATTCTATCGGGTGGTGTCAGCTTTCGTCGTATGATGTGGCCCTATATGGTTGGTGCGTCGCTGATTGCCTTTACGAGTATCGCACTCAATCTATGGGTTATCCCTGTTGCGCAGCGTGTGAGTATCGACTTTCAGAGTAAGTACCTGAAGAAAAATCAGGTTATCATGTACGACCGTCATGCCTATCGCCAGATAGATCCCGAGACCTATGTCTATGTTCGTGGATTCTCGCCTTCGAGTGAGCGTGTGCCCTTCTTTGCGTTGGAGAGATTTGAGGGTGCTCAGATGGTAGAGACGCTCAATGCTGCAAGTGCCTCGTATGATGCCGAAACGGGACGCTGGACAGCACCACGCTATGTCATCTACTCGCGTACGGAGGATGGTTCGCTCGGATATAAGCAGTACCGTAACCTCGACACGCTTATCAACCTCGATGCTCGCGAGCTGAGCGATATAAAGTCGTTGTCGCAGACGCTTACCATTGACGAACTTAATGACTTCCTTGCATCGCAACGTCGCAAAGGTTCTGACGATGTCTTTATCATTGAGGTAGAGCGCCATGTGCGCTTCTCATACCCATTTTCGACCTTTATCCTTACGATTATTGCCGTTGCGCTTTCATCGCGTAAGGTGCGTGGAGGTATGGGTATGCAGCTGGGTATGGGTATTGCCCTATGTTTTAGCTACATTATGTTGGGCCGAGTATTCGAGCAGATTGCCGTGAGTGGCTCTATGGAGCCGTGGATCTGCGTATGGCTCCCCAATATGATATTCACAGTAATAGCAATATTTGTATATTTTAAAGCACCCAAATAATGCGTAATATTCCCGAAATAGCTGATAGCGTTCGTCGTGGCGAGCGTATCTCGACAGACGATGCTCTGACGTTGTGGTATGAAGCACCGTTGTGGCTTCTTGGTGAGTTGGCTACGGAGCGTAAGCGCAGGGCGAGTGGCGACAAGGTGTTCTACAACCGTAACGTACACTTGGAGCCCTCGAATATATGCCTATTCAACTGCGAATTCTGCTCGTTCCGCCGTCGTGAGGGCGATCCTGATGCTTGGTATATGTCGCTTGACGAGGTTGAGGCACGTGCCCGTGAGTTGCAAGGTAGCGATATTACAGAGGTGCATATCGTAGGAGGTGTACACCCTAAGCATACGTTGGATACCTACTGCGAGATGATTCGTCGTGTGAAGCGAGCTTTGCCTCATGTTGCTATCAAGGCATATACGGCCGTCGAAATATTCTACATGATCCGCCTTGCGGGTGTTACGGTTGTTGAAGGTCTGCGTAAGTTGGTCGATGCAGGTATGGAGGCAATACCAGGTGGTGGTGCCGAGATTTTCGATGCCGAGCTACGTGCAAAGATATGCCCCGAGAAGTGCAGTGCCGAGGAGTGGTTGGCAGTACACCGTGCAGCACACAATATGGGTCTTTCGACAAACTGCACGATGCTCTATGGCCATATCGAGACCCTGGAGCAGAGGGTGGATCACCTGAATCGTCTGCGTAAGTTACAGGATGAGGCACCGGGCTTCGATGCCTTCATTCCGTTGAAGTATCGCAGTCGCAACAACCGCATGTCCGAGATTGGAGAGTGCTCGGTGGAGGAGGATATGCGTATGATGGCTATGAGTCGCATCTTCTTGGATAACATTCCGCATATCAAGGCCTACTGGGTGGCGTATGGCCGTCCAACGACAGAGATGGCATTGGCCTTTGGTGCAGACGATATCGACGGCACTATTGAGGATACCACGAAGATATACTCGATGGCGGGTGCCGACTCAGCTCCTCGCATGAGCGTTGCGGAGCTCGAAACCTTGGTACGTGATGCTGGCTTTGTGCCTATTGAGCGCGACACGCACTACAACGAGGTGAAGCGTGAACAGCAGGTCGTCGAAGAGCCTGTTAAAGAGCCTGAGCACAATATAACGTCAGAACCAGTAGCGGAGAAGAAGGTCGAGCCAAAACCTCAACCTAAGCCCGAGCCCAAACCCGAGCCCAAACCCAAACCCAAACCTAAGGTGGTAAAGCCGAGCTTGGAACAACAGATTAAAGAGGAGATGAAACAGAAGACAAATAGTGGCGCTCGCCGAATGGATCGTAGCCAAGATACGAGCCGAAAGAGTAACAGTGAGCGCAAGACGAAGGAGGATAGACGTGGTGGTCTATTAGGTTTTGCGGCACGTCACCCCTTTATTACCAATGTGGCATTGATGGGTGTGCTGGCTCTCGGTTTGATCATCGCTCTCTATATCGGCTTGCTCAGTGGCACGCGCCATGGTAGGGTGATTGCCGTGCCCGATTTCCGAGGTATGAACATCGTTGATGCTCGTCATGTTGCCGATGTTTCCGATTTGAATATCATCGTGCGTGATTCTATCTTCGATGTTGATCTTCCTGGAGGTACGGTCGTTGATCAGTTGCCTCGCACGTCGGATGTGAGAGATGTTACGGTGAAGCCAGGCCGTAAGGTCTATCTCACGATTAATGCCTATAGTCGTCGTATGGTCGATGTCCCATATGTTGCTAAGCAGACCTTGCGTCAGGCGCTTAATCAGCTTGAGCGAGAGGGTCTTACAGTACAGAAAATTGTGTATGCACCAGATCTCACATCTACCGACTATGTGTTGCGTCAGTTGGTCGATGGCAAGGAGATTCACCCCGAGTCGAAGATTAAGGTGGCAGTAGGTACGGGTGTTACGCTACACGTGAGCTATCGCAGCGAGGAGCAGAATACTACGGTGCCACGCTTGGTGGGTCTTTCGTTTGCGCAGGCTAAGAGTGCAGTGTGGGACAATGGTCTTAATATTGGCAAGGTTATCTACGACGAAAGTGTTGAGGATATCGTTATGCGTCGCAAGGCGAGGGTATATAAGCAGTCGTTAAGGCAGAGTAGTAGTGTGAACCGAGGTTGCGAACTATCGCTCTACTTGACATGCGATGAGGAGCTATTGGAGAAGTCGCGCATCGAGGCTGAAGCCGAGGCAAAGCTAATCGAGGAGGAGCGTCGTAAGGCTGAGGAGGCTGAGTTGGAGGCGATGGCAGATGCTATGGAGTAGCGAAAGGTAAAAAAAATAGAAATCTACTAAGCAGGTAAGAATATATGGAGCAGCGATATAGCGATGAGGAGCTTGAGCTTTTGACGAATAACCCCGATGTCGATTTTTCGGATGAGGGCGATGAGGAGATGTATGAGCACTTCTCGGTAGTTGTAGATAAGGGACAGTCGATGATACGTCTCGATAAGTTCCTCACACAGCGCATGGAGCATACCTCGCGCAACCGCATACAGACGGCTGCCGACAGCCGCAATATCTTAGTAAATGGCGTGCCGCAGAAGTCGAGCTATAAGGTAAAGCCTTTGGATAAGATCTCTATCGTGATGCCCTATCCGCGTCGTGAGTCGGAGATTATCCCCGAGAATATACCCCTTGATATTGTCTACGAGGATGATGATCTTATCGTGGTAAACAAGGGTGCAGGTATGGTTGTTCACCCTGGCGTTGGTAACCATAGTGGCACGTTGGTACATGCTCTATCGTACCACCTCCGTAATTTGGAGATGTTTAGCGAGGGTAACGCCCGCGCAGGTCTTGTTCATCGAATTGATAAGGATACCTCGGGTCTATTGGTTGTGGCTAAGAATGAGAAGTCGCATGCTGCACTGGCTAAGCAGTTCTTCGACCACACGATCTATCGCCGCTATGTGGCGTTGGTGTGGGGTAATCTCAAGGAGGATGAAGGTACGATTATCGGACATATTGGTCGTAATCCCAAGGATAGAATGCAGATGTTTGTATTCCCCGATGGCGAGGATGGCAAGCATGCTGTTACACACTTCAAGGTGTTGCGTCGCTATGGCTATGTAACGCTCGTGGAGTGCCGTCTGGAGACGGGTCGTACACACCAGATACGTGTTCACATGTCGTGGCAGGGTCATCCCTTGTTCAACGACGAGCGTTATGGCGGTAACCGCATCCTCAAGGGTACTACGTTTATGAAGTATAAGCAGTTTATCGAAAACTGCTTCAAGCTCATACCTCGTCAGTCGTTGCATGCCCGCGCTTTGGGCTTTGTACACCCCACGACAGGCGAATATGTGCAGTTTGAGTCGGAGCTACCCGACGATTTCAAGGCAGTGTTGCAGAAGTGGGATAACTACACCGATGCAGTAGGTCTTGATTTGGATGAAGTATAATCGCAGAAAAATAGTAATAGGATGTTTCTACCAACAACCGTAAAAGAGGTCGAGGCTCGTGGCTGGGATGAGTTGGATGTTATCATCTTCTCGGGCGATGCCTATATCGATCACCCCGCCTTTGGCCCAGCTGTCATAGGTCGTCTACTCGAGGCTGAGGGCTACCGCGTAGCTATCGTACCACAGCCCAACTGGCGTGACGACCTGCGCGACTTTAAGAAGTTGGGCAAGCCACGTCTTTTCTTCGCTGTGAGCGCTGGTGCTATGGACTCTATGGTGAACCACTATACGGCCAACCTACGTCTACGCTCCAACGATGCCTATACGGTAGGTGGTAAGGCTGGTTTCCGTCCCGATCGTACGGTAGATACCTATACCAAGATACTAAAGAAGCTATATCCTCACACGCCTGTTGTCGTTGGTGGTATCGAGGCCTCGTTGCGACGTCTTACGCACTACGACTATTGGAGCGACAGACTACAGCGCTCTATTCTGCTTACGAGTGGTGCCGACCTGTTGGTCTATGGTATGGGCGACAAGGTTATTAGCGAGGTGGCACGTGCCATGCGTAATGGCTTCAATATGAAGTTGCTGCGTGGTTTGCGTCAGGTGGGCTTTAGGGCAGATGCCGAGTATGTTAAGAAGCTCTGTCAGGGACGTACCATTGTGCTCAACTCTTTCGAGGAGTGCGAGGAGGATAAGACGCGTTTCTGTGAGAATTTCACGCGCATCGAGCAGCTGAGCAACATGATGGAGTGCGATACGACGCTTGTGGAGCGTGCTGGTGATGACTACATCGTAATCACTCCACCGCATACTACGCTCACTACCGAGGAGCTCGACCACTCGTTCGACCTTCCATACGAGCGTGCTCCACACCCTCGTTATAAGGGTAAGGGCGATATTCCAGCATGGGAGATGATCAAGCACTCGGTGAATATACACCGCGGATGCTTCGGTGGTTGCTCGTTCTGCACCATCTCGGCACATCAGGGTAAGTTTATCAACTCGCGCTCGGAACGCTCTATTTTGGAGGAGGTTAAGCGTGTTGCGCAGATGCCCGATTTCAAGGGTTACCTCTCGGATGTGGGAGCACCATCGGCAAATATGTATCGCATGCGTGGCCACAACGAGGAGCTATGTCGTCGTTGTAAGCGCCCCTCGTGCCTACATCCTAAGCTATGCCCCAATATGAATAACGACCATAAGCCGTTGTTGGAGCTATATCGTAAGATTCGTGAGATCAAGGGTATCAAGAAGGCATTTATCGGTAGCGGTATCCGTTACGACCTCTTTGATGACTCGCCATATTTCGAGACGGTGGTTAAGCATCACACCTCGGGCCGTTTGAAGGTTGCTCCAGAGCATACCGAGGAGCATGTATTGCGTCTTATGCGTAAGCCGTCGTTTGAGCTCTTCGAGCAGCTCAATAGCCGATTCAAGCAGATATGTCGTCGCGAGGAGCTTAAGTATCAGCTTATTCCCTACTTCATATCGTCGCACCCAGGATGTCGCGAGGTAGATATGCAGGCACTATCGCACAAGGTGCTTGGTCGTCTGAACTTCACGCTGGAGCAGGTGCAGGACCTTACACCTACACCTATGACCCTCTCGTCAGTAATGTTCTACACGGGTACGAATCCCTATACGATGGAGCCTCTGTATGTGGCTCGTTCGCAGGATGATAAGCGTAGGCAGAAGAGCTACTTCTTCGATGAGAATGGTGCTCCGAGTCCTGGCGATAAGCGCAGATCGGATAGCACACGAGGTGTTGGTGGCGGTAAGAGCTTCAAGAGAGACGGTAGGGTAGCAAAGCCTCAGCGCGATAATAAGTTTACGAGAAAGAGATAATTTTAAATAGATAAAGGTATGAAACGAATATTTATAATGGTAGCACTTCTCAGCTTTACGCTCTCGTGCGGTACACAGCAGAGTGCTGAGGAGAAACAAGCTGCAGAGATGGCACTTAAGGGTATCAACGTAGTGCAGGAGGATGGCACACTCAAGATTGTTGCTAACGAAAAGGCTGTGCTACGTGAGGGTCTTGAGGCTGGCAAGCCAGCGCCCAAGCATAAGTTCTCGGAGGAGGATATTGTGACTTTGGAGGTTGTCGAGAGTAAGGAGTAGCGATTTTAGCATCTCGAAGTTTTCGGTAAAACAAATATAGCCCGACCGTTGCGGTCGGGCTATATTTTGTAGTAGATAGTTTACTACTTGATTGACATCTCGTTGAGCAACCAACCAGCACCTGCGTACTTCTCGATGATGAAGAGTACGTAGCGTACATCAACACAAATTGTGCGCTGCAACTCGGGCTCGAAGGCGATATCACCCGACATAGCCTCCCAGTTGCCGTCGAATGCCAAGCCGATAAGCTGGCCCTTATCATTCATGATAGGCGAACCAGAGTTACCACCCGTGATGTCGCAGTTGAGAAGGTATGCTACGGGAAGGTCGCCATTCTTGTCGGCATAGCGGCCGTAGTCCTTTGCTGCGTGAAGCTCCTTGAGACGCTCAGGTACGGTGAACTCTACGGGGTTTGCGGGGTTCTCCTTAGCAATCACACCGTCAAGCGTTGTGTAGTAGTTGTAAACGATACCATCTGCGGGGCTGTATGGAAGGATGTTACCGTAAGTAAGACGGATTGTGAAGTTAGCATCGGATGCCCATGCCTTCTCGGGCTGCATCTTCATAAGACCTGCGATGTAGAGACGGTGTCCCTCGGCAAACTTAGCATTAGCAACCATTGCCGATGGCATAAGCTGGCGGTAAAGCTCAATAATGGAGTTTGCCAACTCGCTTGCTGGCTCGTTATTAAATGCCTCCTCGCGACCCTCCTTGTCAAGAGCCAATATAGCTGAGAACTTCTCGTAAGTTGTAAGATTAGAGTTGTCGTAGAGCCAATCAACATAAGCATCGCTGTTACCACCAAACTCCGCGTCGATCTTCTCGTAGATTGATGGAAGAAGCTCGTTGTTCTCACGATAAATTGTGAACATACGCTTTGCTACAGCACGGTCTGTGTCGGCATCATAATCCTTGTAGAAACGCTCTATATCATTCTGACCGAATAGAGGTGCCATAAGCTCCACAGACTGCATAAACGCCTCAGAGAGGTACTGTATCGTAGCATTCTCCGCCTTAGCCTCGCTCTGTGACTCAGCGATAAGCTGCAATGCCTTAGTGTAGCCCTCCTCAGGAAGGGTGTTAGCCTCGGCCCACTTCTGGTATGCTGCCTCCTGTGCCTGCTTCTTAGCCTTTACGTTGAGCTTCTCAACACCACGTGACATACCGATAGAGTTCTTCCAGTAGTTCGCCGAGCTTGCAAACTTAGCATCGTACTTGATGCGAATAGCCTGATCTGCATCCATCTTCTCGCGCAATATTGCCTGACGCTCGCCACGGATGTAGATGCGCTGTGGGTTCTCTACCTCCAACATATAGTCAATCTCGTATGATGTCTTGTAACGCTCGGTAGAGCCTGGGAAGCCCATGATCATACCGAAGTCGCCCTCCTCGATGCCGTTGAGCGAGATGTCGAGCCACTTCTCCGCCTTGTAGGGTACATTCTCCTCAGAGTATGCTGCAGGGCGGTTGTCCTTGCCAGCATATACGCGGAAGATTGAGAAGTCGCCAGTGTGGCGTGGCCACATCCAGTTGTCGGTATCGCCACCGAACTTACCGATTGACGAGGGAGGAGTACCTACCAAACGAATATCGGTATATACCTCGTAGACGAATGCAAAGAACTGATTACCACCAAAGAACGAGGGGATAACAATCTGCATGTTGGGATGCTCAGCCTCGAGTTTGGCGATAAGAGCAGTTTTGTTCTCGCTTACTATCTGCTCGTACTCCTGCTGCGATGCTGTTGAGGGCACGTTACCCATGATATCTGCTGTTACATCGAAGATGTGGCGTACGAAACGTACAGAGAGTCCCTCTGCGGGGAGCTCCTCCGAGTTGTTCATCGCCCAGAAACCGTCAGCGAGGTAGTCATGCTCGACAGACGATAGTTTCTGAATAGCGCCATAACCGCAGTGGTGGTTTGTGAAGAGAAGACCATCGGGCGATACGATCTCGCCTGTACAGCCGCTACCGAATATTACGATAGCATCTTTGAGTGATGACTTATTTGCAGAATAAATCTCCTCGGCCGATAGCTTGCAGCCGTGCTTCTTCATATCCTTGCTGTTCATCTTCTTGATGTAGGGCAACAGCCACATACCCTCGTCGGCAACTGCTGTGAGGCTGATGCTCACCAATGCCAACAGTGTCAATAGTTTTTTCATATTCTATTTTATATTAGTTAGTAATCTTGCTGTGAGCAAAGATACGACAAATCCTCGGATTTATACTCCTCCACACGACTTTTATGCTACATTTATGTCATTATGGCACTTGTTGTCTACCTCGGACGACATTATGTCTTTATGCAGTGACAAATTTTCTTCTTTTGCAAAATGGCAAAGCTTTTGAAGGCGTAATCCGTAAAACCGAAAATAACTAAAACAGCAAAATATGAATATTAACACACTAACTATCAAGGCGCAGGAGCTGTTGCAGGAGTCTATGGCTCTGGCGCGTAGTGCTAAGCAGCAGTCGTTGGAGCCGTTGCACATACTCGCTACGGCTATTAAGGATGATGACTCGTTGGCGAGCTACCTTCTCGGTCGTGTGGGTGCGAGCGTTGCTACGTTGCGCTCGGAGTGTGGCGAGGCCATTGCGCGTCTACCACGTGTCGAGGCGGCTGATGACAATATATATTTCTCGCGCGAGAGCTCGGCACTCATTCAGCGAGCTACGGATCTAACACGCCTATTTGCCGATCGCTACGCTTCGGTCGAGCATATCATTGCCGCTATGGCTAAGGAGCGTAGCTCGGCACGCGACATCCTACATCGTCACGGCATCAGCGAGGATCAACTCGTAGCTGCTATCAAGGAGTTTCGCAAGGGTGAGAGCATAGGCTCGCAGACCGAGACTATGGAGTTTGACGCATTGGGTAAGTATGCCATAAATCTCAATGAGGGTGCTCGCTCAGGCCGTTTAGACCCCGTTATTGGTCGCGATGAGGAGATTCGTCGTGTGTTACAGATACTCTCACGCCGCACCAAGAACAACCCGATACTCGTAGGCGAGGCAGGTGTAGGTAAGACGGCTATTGCCGAGGGTATCGCCCACCGTATCGTAGATGGCGATGTGCCTGAAAATCTGAAAAATAAGGTGCTCTACTCCTTGGATATGGGTGCGCTGATTGCTGGTGCGAAGTACAAGGGCGAGTTCGAGGAGCGACTTAAGGCTGTGGTTAAGGAGGTTACCTCGGCTGCGGGCGAGGTGCTACTCTTTATCGACGAGATACACACGTTGGTAGGTGCTGGTAAGAGCGATGGTGCGATGGATGCCGCCAATATCCTTAAGCCTGCGTTAGCGCGTGGCGAGCTGCGCACCATAGGTGCTACGACACTCGATGAGTATCAGAAATATTTCGAGAAGGATAAGGCCCTGGAGCGTCGTTTCCAAAAGGTTTTGGTCGATGAACCATCGCAGGAGGATGCTATATCTATTATGCGAGGTCTCAAGGAGCGATACGAAAACCACCACCGCGTACGTATTAAGGATGAGGCTATCGTAGCCTCTGTCGAGCTTTCGCATCGCTATATTACCGACCGTTTTCTTCCCGACAAGGCTATAGATCTTGTCGATGAGGCGGCTTCGCGTCTACGTCTTGAGATGAACTCCGTACCCGAGGAGATTGATCAGCTCGATCGTCGCATACGTCAGCTCGAGATCGAGCGCGAGGCGATACGTCGTGAGGGAGATAAGGAGCGTATCACACGTCTTGATGTCGAGATTGAGGAGCAGAAGGCTCAGCATGCAGCGCTACGTGCTAAGTGGCAGTCGGAGCGTGATCGACTACAAGAGTTGCAGCAGACAAAGGAGCGTATCGAGCAGCTTAAGATTGAGGCGCAACAGGCTGAGCGTGCTGGCGACTATGGCCGTGTTGCAGAGCTCCGCTATGGCAAGATTGTCGAGGAGGAGCGTCGTGTGGCAATCCTTGAGGAGGAGTTGCAGCTAATGGGCGATACGGCAATGATCAAAGAGGAGGTGTCGGCAGAGGATATCGCCGAGGTGGTGTCGCGCTGGACGGGCATACCGCTGAAGCGTATGTTGCAGTCCGAGAGAGAGAAACTTCTCAATATGGAGGAGGAGCTTCATCGCCGCGTAGTGGGTCAGGATGAGGCTATTCAGGCGATATCGGATGCTGTGCGCCGCTCGCGTGCAGGTCTTTCGGATGGTCGCCGACCTATCGGCTCGTTCATCTTCCTCGGCACTACGGGTGTTGGTAAGACGGAGTTGGCTAAGGCTCTGGCCGAGTTCTTGTTCAACGACGACCAGATGCTTACGCGCATCGATATGTCGGAGTATCAGGAGCGTCATAGCGTATCACGCCTTGTCGGTGCGCCTCCGGGATATGTAGGTTACGATGAGGGTGGTCAGCTCACCGAGGCGGTACGTCGTAAGCCCTACTCTGTGGTGCTGCTCGATGAGATCGAGAAGGCACACCCCGACGTCTTTAACATCCTGTTGCAGGTGCTCGACGATGGTCGCCTAACGGATAATAAGGGACGTACAGTGGACTTCCGTAATACGATAGTTATCATGACCTCGAATATGGGTTCGCACATCATTGCCGAGCGTTTTGCAGCTGCGGGTGCCGAGCCATCGTTAGATGTTGTCGAGAGCGTTAAGCGCGATGTTGTCGAGTTGCTCAAGGCGCACCTTAAGCCCGAGTTCTTGAACCGTATCGACGAGATTGTTATGTTCGAGCCGCTGGGCCGTCGTGCTATCGAGGAGATTGTAGATATGCAGTTGCGTGGTGTAGCACGTATGCTTAGGGAGAATGGCATAGAGTTGATATATACTTCGGCTGCTCGTCGCCATATTGCCGATGTAGGTTTCGATGCGCTCTATGGCGCACGTCCCATTAAGCGCACAATACAGCGCGAGGTGGTGAACGACCTATCGAAGCGTATCCTCGCAGGTAGCGTAGACCGCACACGGCCTATTCGTATTGATGCCGATGATTCGGGGTTAAGGTTTGAGAATTAGACGAATAAAACGATATAGGGGTTGCAGTGCAACCCCTATATCGTTTTATGGCTATATTTTACTATAGTTTCTCAAGTGTACCTGTGTATGTGCCCTTGATATTGACGCCCTCTTTGTCCGTAACATCAATAGTAATCTTTTGACCACTCACGGTTACACTTCCCGATACAAGTGGAGTACTACCATTCTTCGAAGATGCTGAGTCGATACAGTTAGCAGTATCCTTATTCTCTAATTTATAGAAGTTGCCAACCTCATAAACGCCATCTGCCAATACAAATGTGTTGCCAGCGGGATGCTGATAGAAATCCAATGTAAGCTCGATACCACCCTTTGCCTTGCCAATGATTCTATGGAGTGTGTGAGTGTCCATCCAGCTCATATTCTGAGAGCTATGGAATCCGAACGACTCCCACTCGGTGATAACAGCATTAGGATCTGCATAAACAAAACCTTCTACCTCACCCTCATACTCGAATGATACCAATACGCGGTTCATCTCGGGGACATCCTCAACATATATCAACTGGTATGAGATAAAGCTACCAGAGATCTTTGCAGTTGCATTCTCCTTGTCGACGGCTACTGTGATTGTGCAGTTAGCGCCATCAATCTCTGCGGCACTTGCATTGCGGCTCTGACGATAGATACTACCATCGAAGAGATATACATTACCGTCAGTTGTAATCTTACCATTTACGATGCTTGCGCCTGTGTATGTACCCTCGGTTACATACTGCTTGTTAGCCTCGTCAAGGTTGAGTACGATATTTGAGTATACACCATCGCTACCATCAACAATCTCGTTGAGCTCCAATGTCCAAACCTTACCCTCGTAGCCTGAAGTTGCCTTTATCGAGCTAATCTTCATCTCCACGGGATCGGGCTGGTTGTCGGTCTGAGAGATTGTCTGTGACCAGCTCTTATCACCATATGTGTATGTAATCTTTGCACTACGTGTGCTATCGCCAGTATTCTCTGCGATGCTGAATGCTACATATCCGCTGATGCTCTCCGCGTTCTCTACATTCTCATTCTTGCTGATCTGAGGCGTAGTGATCCAACCCTCAACGCTAGCAGGTGATAGGTACTCTACCGTAGCTGTCACCTCGACTGTTGGATCTACAGGGAAGCGAACATCGTATGCTATGCTTACGCTCTGTGCCTTATAGTCATACTTAACCTCGGTGTTTGATCTTACGTAAAACTCCTCGCTGCAACCATTCTGATTAACAGTTACTGTGAAGCTGCCATACTCGCCGTATGTCGCTGTGATAACACCTGTGCGTACCTTACCAGTGTCCGATGCGCTTACGTCGAAGTTGATACGGTTTTTCTCAGTGTCGATAGAACCGATTGTGATCCACTCAACATTGGCTGTTGCAGCTACCTCAACACCCTCCACTGGGTTCTCGAGGATGTAGCCGATAACGCTGCCCTGCTTACCACCAGATGCCACAGTAATCTCGGCCTGCGATCTGAGTGCAAATTTTGTTACGAGCTCCTCGCCCTTTGCCAACTGCTTAATAGTAGCCTCAACCTTAAGTTCGCCATAGGTAAGAGCGATTGTCGCTGTGCGATCCTCCTCGCCCTCGTTAGCTGTTACGTTGTAGGTTACCTTGCTGTTTGTCTCGTCGATGGTGATATCCTTGATCCACTCAGCCTTGCACTCTGTTGCGAGCTTTATACTCTCCGCAGCGTTCTTAAGTACGTATGCGAACTCGCCCTTGCCACCCTCGGCAGCAAACTCCTTATTAGCCTCGCCCTTAAGTGTAAGTTCGGGCTTAGCAGCAGCCTCCTGCTCTACGGTTACCTCGAACGAAAGCTCACCATAAGCAACCTTAATCTTTGCGCTACGAGCCTCGAATGTGGTGTTAGCAGCTACGGTGTAAGACACCTCGCTATTTGTTGCATTTACAGCAAGAGCCGATACCCAATCAGCCTCGCACGAAGCCTTAACCTCAACACCCTCCGCAGGGTTGATAAGTTCATACTTGATTGTGCCATTGCCACCCTCGGCCTTGAACTTAGCAGTAGCCTCAGACTTAAGACTCAACGCTGGATTGCTCTCCTCAACGTGTGGCTTCTGCGAAATAGCAGCCTCAGCCTTTGCCTCGCCGTATGTCAAAACGATAGTTGCGTTACGAGACTGAGCTACGGTGTTAGCCTCAACAGTGTAAGTAACCTTGCTGTCAGCAGCTACAACCTTTACATCCTTAACCCATGCAGCCTCGCATGTAGCCGTGAGCTCAACGCCCTCAGCCGCGTTCTTAAGCTCATACTCGATCTCGCCATTGCCGCCCTCAGCCTCGAACTCAGCAGTAGCACCAGCAACGATTGCAACCTCGGGCTTTAGAGTCTTACCAGCCTGCTTTACAGTAACCTCGAAGCTGAGAGTAGTGTAGCTAACGGTAATCTTACCCTCACGAGCCTCAGTAGTCTCGTTAGCCTCAACAGCGAAAGTTACCTTCTCGCCATACTGGAAGTTGTTGATCCACTCAACGTTAGCAGTAGCAGCTACTGCCTGACCCTCAACGGGGTTCTCGAGCTTATAGCTGATCTCGCCAGTAGCAGCGTCAGCGCTAAACTCCAATGTCTCAGCAGATGTGAGAACGAATGTGGGCTTGATGTCGTCCACATCCTTGCTGTCGTTACATGCCACAAATA
>JAZRCN010000030.1:0-31683 GCA_045659765.1 Alistipes sp. | reverse complement strand
GTGCCGCGATTCTCACCACGACGCTCAGTCTTAGCGACATTGTCGAGGCGAGTGGTTTCATCAACAGCTCGCACTTCATATCGCTCTTCCGCAGACACTTCGGAATAACGCCAGCACGGCTCCGAAGAGTGCATCGCAGGGCGAGTATACCAAAATAGAAATGAGTGTGTCCAACAAGTTTATGGACACACTCACTACGTTTAAGCGAAGCAAAAATTACTCAGCGCACTCGCCACAGCAAGCCTCCTCGCAAGCAGGAGCCTCCTCAGCGCAGCACTTCTTCTCGCACTCTGCCTTCTTCTCGCAATCTGCGCAGTTCTTGTCACACTCTGCCTTCTTCTCGCAGTCAGCACAGCACTCATCAGCACACTCTGCGGGCTTCTCGCAATCTGCACAGCAAGCCTCAGCGCACTCTACCTTATCAGCGCAGCACTCATCACAGCACTCTGCATTCTTCTGCTGGTTGCAGCATGATACGAAAGCAACAGCTGCGAACATTACGAACAATGAAAAAAACTTCTTCATAACATTATAAATTTAATAAGTGAATATGCTTTTGTCCTTACAAAGATACAAAAAATATCTAAAAAACAATAATGTTAGACTATTTTTTTGTGCGTTTACCTAAAAATTGCGGTTGTAGGGGCGGGAATGACGAGGCTATCGACAGCTATTTCAGCCTCTGGCTCGGGAGCATTATACAGCTCATCGAGGCGTATATCCTCTCTCTTGGGGAAAGCCTTGGGATAGTCCGAGATAAAGCTATTCATAAGGATTGTGGCCTCCTCCATGGTTAGGCAATCGCCAACAGATACCTTGAAATAGGGACTCTCGTAGACCAAATAGGCGTTGATATTAGGATACTTAGCACGAAACTCCTCCATAGCCTTATTGGCATTATCACCTGCATACTGGCCATTGTTAAAGAAGATGACAACACGATAGCCGCTAACCTTGGTAGCACGTGACGCATTCTCCACAGCGCGCACTGCCGAGGCTGTAGCATCGTCCTCCTCGACAAGAACAAAGGCATCGGCCTCGTTACGCTCGCTCAGACGCTGACGCATATGCTCGACGCTTTGAGCCGAGGCAACACCACAAAATACAAAAATTGCAAGTATTAGGGTTATAACTCTCATAATATCCTCTAATTTAGTTCGGCTTCTAAGGAGCCGATAAACTCTCTATTGATTGCGAAGGTATCGAAAAATTCCGAAATGGCAATATTTTCTGCCGAAAAAGTACGACGTATAAGCCCTGCACCACCGCGCACATTATAGGATATAGCAATAGCTTTGTCATCGCCACGTAGCACCTGACGTAAAATTTGCCATGCGGCTAGGTGCCCATAACTTTGGAAGCGCAGAGGTAGGAGTACCTCGCCACGACTACGGCGTGGTATGCGCACACGTTCGCGCAGGGATATGGTAGCCACCACTTGGTCGTTAATCAGAATATCGACCTCGCCACGACTAATTGTAAGGCGATGAGTAGTCTCGTTGCTAATCTTCAGCCACAGGTTCATACCCGACGAGGAGAGGTGCGTGACACCAGCAACACCTTCGCACATAACGCGGCGTTCGGCACGATGGCATGGCGAGGCATACGACACGCATACCGTAACGAGTAATGCCACAAGGCACAACAACTTATGTAGCAGGGCTGGGAGCATAGGCTACTTTGTGGCTTCGTAGATATGGGCGATACCCATGCTAAGCGAGTAGCGACGTACGGTCGTAAAACCTACGCCTCGGAGCATATCGCTAACACGCTCGGGTGAGGGAAACTCCTCGATAGAGTCGGGCAGATAGGTATAAGCTGCCTTATCCTTCGATATTAGAGCTCCGAGAAGTGGCATAATGCGGTGCGAGTAGAAGCTATAAAGGCTACGTACCAGTGGGTTACGCGGAATGGAGAACTCCAAGATAAAGAGTCTTCCACCGGGGCGCAATGTGCGCCAAAACTCTGCAAGGCCACGCTCCAAATGCTCGAAGTTACGCACGCCAAAAGCAACCGTTGCGGCATCCATGGTGTTATCCTCAACGAAGGTGAGAGCCTCGGCATCACCCTTTCTTAGCTCGATGCGCCCAGCAAGGCCTGCGCGCTCCACCTTGTGGCGTGCTACAGCGAGCATCTCCTCCGAGAGGTCAATACCTAAGATGTGTGCACTCTTGATGCTATGCGCCATGGCAATAGCCAAATCGCCCGTACCCGTTGCCATGTCCATAATACGCTGCGCACCGCTGCGACGTACAAGACGTACTACACGACGACGCCACAGACGGTCGATATTGAACGAAAGAATGTGGTTAAGGCGGTCGTATGTCGAGGCGATATTATCGAACATCTGCTCGACCTGCTCCTTTTTGGTTTGCTGCTCGTTGTAGGGTTTCATTATCTGATGTTTATTCGTATTTCATTGTTTCTGACGGAGATATGCGCGCTGCAAACATAGCTGGCAGGGTGAGCACAGCCATTGTTACAGTCACAACAACGACTATTGCCACGAGCCACAATCCCCAGCACATTGCCGCAGGTACGCTGCTTAGCATATACCCCTCGGCAGGTAGCGGCACGATATGCCATAGATGTTGCACGGTGCACAGAACAACGCCTGCGATAGCTCCCCACGCAACACCGCGTACGACGATAAAGAGTGCGCGGAAGAAGAATATCGCAACTACTCCTCGACGATTAAGGCCTATTGCACGAAGCTCGCCAATCATACGCTGACGCTCCAAGACGATGATAAGCAGCGAGGTGATCATATTCAGAAGTGCCACGATAATCATAATAACGACCACAACCACAGCATTGACATCGATCATCTCGAACCAACCGTAGATATTGGGAAAGAGGCGTTGCAAGGTGAAGGCCTCGGCATCGATCGCATTCTCGAAGTAGAGATCTACGAGGCTCTCGTTAAGCTCCAGAGCCACAATTCCAGGATCGTAGCCATCCTTTACCCAAAGTTCGTATCCCGTGACATTATTCGGATTGCCATCGTAGAGACGTGCGATATTGCGGATGTCGGTGAGCACCATCGAGCGATCAATAACATCGACACCTGTGCGATATATGCCCGAGAGTAGAAAGCGGTCGCGTAACACCCCACCTTCGCCATCGACAAAGACCATCTCGACCTTGTCGCCAACAGCGATATCCATGCTACGTGCCATATACTCCGAGCAGAGCATATCTTTCGAGCGCGGCTCGCCAACAAGGCGTGGCATATCACCCTCGATGAGGTGCTCTCTGAAGAGTGTTGCATCGTAGAGCGAATCTACGCCCTTGAGCAGTACGCCGAGGATATTGTCGTTGCTCCAAAGTACACCTTGTCGTGCGCGGTAGGGCGAGAAATGTGCGACAGCCTCATGGTCATTGATAAGCATCTCCAATTCTCCACCACGCTCCAGTTCTACATCTGATACCAAACCGCCACTCTGTGGCGAGGTGATGATAACATCGGATGAAGCCCCCGAAATCATACTCTCGAGCTCCTTACGAAAGCCGACAACGATAGAGAGCGTGAGGATGATGACAGCCAGGCTCACGGCAGTAGCTATGGTGGCCACGCGCTCCATAACTCCAGCACGTGCCCCCATAGTACGACTTGATAGTCGGCGGGCTATGTAAAACTCGGTTTTCACTTCTACGGACAAAGGTACAAAAAAAATGGTTGCGGAGTCCATAACACTCCAAAAATAGGTGAATTTCGGCTTCCTACATAGCATTATCAACACTTAAGTGTTCACAACTCGAAATAACTCTTAACAACTTATGGGCATAGAGGTATTGTCAATCGACGGAAAATGTGTAATTTTGTGGATGCATTGATTTTTAGAGATGCATTAATTGGATTGAACTATGGCAAAGCAGTATAACAAGCAATACAACAAGTCGGAGAACAATAGCGAGGCGTATACTCATATTACGGGTGTCGATGGCACAGTGCCGCCACAAGCCATTGAGCTTGAGCAGGCGGTGCTCGGTGCGTTGATGCTCGAGCGAGATGCGATTATCGAGGTGCAGGAGTATATCAAGGAGGAGACCTTCTACACCGAAGAGCACCGCACAATCTTCCGTGCTATCCAAGAGTTGTCGATGGAGATGAAGGCTATCGACCTCTACACCGTGACCGACAGATTGAAGTCGCAGAAGCGTCTGACGCAGGCGGGAGGTGCAGCATACCTCGCGCAGCTCACACAGCGCGTAGCCTCGGCAGCACATATCGAGTTTCACGCCAAAATCATCGCGCAGAAGTACGTTCAGCGTGAGTTGATACGTTCGGCAACCGAAATTCAGCGTCGCTCGTTCGATGAGGAGGTGGATGTTACGGAGCTTATCGGCTTTGCCGAACAGGAGATATTCCGCGTGTCGGAGGGTAACGTGAAGCGTTCGGTGCAGTCGGCATCGGACATTCTGCGCAAGGCGTTGGCACAGATTGAGGAGGCGTCGAAGACAGCGGGCGAGTACAACGGTGTGCGCTCGGGATTTACCGATATCGATAGCGTGACGCTCGGCTGGCAGCCCTCGGACCTTATCATCATCGCAGCGCGCCCCTCAATGGGTAAGACCGCCTTTGTGCTTACCATGGCGCGTAATATGGCTGTGGAGTTGAAGAGCCCTGTGGCGTTCTTCTCGTTGGAGATGTCCTCGGTGCAGCTTATGAACCGACTTATCGTTGCCGAGACACAGCTCAACCCTAAGGACCTACGCACGGGTAACCTTACGCCCGACCAGTGGGTGCACCTCGAGGCAAATACCGTGGAGCTGGGTCGCGCACCACTATTTATCGACGATACGCCTGCACTATCGGTATATGAGTTCCGCTCGAAGGCGCGACGTCTGAAGACACAGCACGACATCAAGATTATCATCATCGACTACCTACAGCTGATGACCGCCTCGACACCCGAAACACGCGGTAACCGTGAGCAGGAGGTGTCGCTTATCTCGCGTACGCTGAAGGCTATTGCTAAGGAGTTGGATGTGCCCATCATCGCCCTCTCGCAGCTCAGCCGTAATGTCGAAAACCGAGGTGGCTCGAAGCGCCCACAGCTCTCGGACCTTCGTGAGTCGGGAGCTATCGAGCAGGATGCCGATGTGGTAGCGTTTATCCACCGTCCTGAGTACTACGGTCTGACGGTCGATGAGAACAATATGTCTACGGCGGGTATGGCCGAGATTATCATCGCTAAGCACCGTAACGGTGAGGTTACCGATGTGCCTATGCGCTTTATCAAGGATCAGGCTAAGTTTGCCGATGCCGACTCATCGGTGGCAGCTACGGTTGTCGCCTCGCGTGGCAACTATGGCTCGCAGGAGGTCTACGACGACTTTTCGTCGGGCGGAAATAGCGCAGCACCATGGCAGTCGCCAGCTGGTGGCGGTGGCTTCGGTGGCGGCATGATGAGCGGTGGTGGCGAGTTCGACATTCCATCGCCTGCGAGTGGTGGCTTTGGCAGTGGCAATGGAGGATTCGGCACACCCCAGGGAGGTTTTGGCGGTGGCGGAGGTTTCGATGGCGGTGCACCATTTTAATCAGTAATAAGCACTCAAGTATATGTTTGTAAAGGTTGATACGGGAGCTATCTCGGGCATTGCGGCCGTGGAGGTGTGTGTCGAGGTGAATGTTGCTAAGGGCGGCCTCGGCCTCTATCTTGTCGGTCTGCCCGACAATACGATAAAGGAGAGTGAGCAGCGCATAATTGCCGCCTTCGAGAACTCTGGATTTACGATGACCGCCAAGAAGATTGTCGTAAACCTCGCTCCTGCCGACCTACGCAAAGAGGGCTCGTTGTACGACCTGCCAATAGCCATTGGTATTCTTCGAGCTACCGAACAGATAAACTCCGAGCTGATAGAGGAGTCGATGTTTATCGGTGAGCTATCGTTGGATGGCTCACTACGCCCTGTAAAAGGTGTGTTACCACTTGTGGCTATGGCTCGAGAGAGGGGTTTGAAGCGTGTATTCCTACCTGAGGAGAATGTTGCTGAGGGAGCGGTGGTTGATGGCATAGAGATAGTGGGAGCATGTTCGCTCACGGAGCTATGTGCCATACTTGCGGGCACGCGACCCTATACCCCTGCGCCTCACCGCATCGAGAGCGAGATGCAGATTGCCGAGGCGGACTATGCCGAAGACTTTGCCGATGTAAAGGGACAGGCCTACGTGAAACGTGCGTTGGAGATCGCAGCGGCGGGAGGCCATAATATCATAATGATAGGCTCGCCTGGCTCAGGTAAGACAATGTTAGCACGTCGCCTACCCTCGATTATGCCGCCCATGACACTTAGCGAGGCTCTCGAGACTACGAAGATACACTCCGTAGCGGGTAAGATAGGCACGCATCGCGGACTCATCACCTCGCGTCCGTTCCGCGCACCGCACCACCTCACATCGCAGGTGGCACTTATCGGTGGAGGTCAGTCGCCACAGCCTGGCGAGGTGTCGTTGGCCAACAACGGTGTGTTGTTTCTCGACGAGATGCCCGAGTTTGGTCGCAATGTCTTGGAGGTGCTACGCCAGCCACTGGAGGATAGACACATAACCATATCGCGTGCTAAATATACGGTCGATTATCCTGCTAACTTCACGCTTGTGGCCTCGATGAACCCCTGTCCGTGTGGCTACTACAACCACCCGACAAAGGAGTGTACATGCTCGGCAGCAGCCGTACATCGCTATAAGGGGCATATCTCGGGCCCGCTGATGGACCGTATAGATATACACGTGGAGGTTGTGCCCGTCTCGATTAAGGAGATGTCGTCGGAGCGTAGGGAGGAGCGCAGCGCGGAGGTACGTCGTAGGGTTGTTGCGGCACGTGAGCGACAGTTGGAGCGCTTCCGCGATACAGAGATACACTGCAACGCGATGATGAATAGCGCGATGTTGCGCCGCTTCGCACCGCTTGACAAGAGCTGCTCGGAGCTATTGGAGAGGGCTATGACGCATCTTAGCCTCTCGGCACGTGCCTATGACCGCATTATTAAGGTGGCGCGCACGATTGCCGACTTGGAGGGCGCAGAGAATATCGCGCCACAGCATATCTCCGAGGCTATAGGCTATCGTTCGTTGGATAGAGAGAGATAGTTAAGTTAAATTAGGTTAGCGAGAATGAAGAAAAGACGTATAGAGCGAGAGAAGGAGACGGTGGCTATGATGATAGAGCTATACTGTCGCAAGAGGCTGAAACTCGAGACGATACCTGCGGAGTACGAGGAGCTCAAGGAGTATGCCTTTCGCCGTTTGGATGGGTGCAAATATGGTGAGAAGAAGAGCGCCTGTAAGAGGTGTCCCACCCATTGTTACAAACCCGCCATGCGCGAGATGATCCGCGAGGTTATGCGCTGGGCAGGACCTCGAATGATTGTCTACTCGCCAATAGCAGCAATCAGACATCTTCTTAATATATAAATAGTAGATATAGGAGGTATAGTGAACTATTGTAGTCGCTATACCTCTCTCTTATGTATATTAATCCATAAAAATTATCAGATAGTAGCTGATAACGAAATAATTTTTTGAAAAATTAGAAATCTTTATTATCTTTGCTTTTGATCTTATGAGGAATATTGTAAAATTATCTCGAGAGATCATTTATATTTGAGAAGGCGTTTACTATGACGCTTTGTCTTTGACTTCTGAAATCTGGCAGTTTCGATTCCGTCAAAAGCAAAGCAACGGTGGATGCCCATGGATATGTTATAGGCATACTCTTCAGTGTGCTCATGTGTTCTACATGGGTCGCATGAAGTGTCGTACATATCGGCGTGGGGTTCAGGCGTTGCTCGTTTCGACGGGAGGGCAATGCCAGAGCCTCAGAAGTGGGATGAGCAGCAAAACAGACACCCACGCTTTCTTGTATCTATTAGAACCTAACACATACTATTTATTAACCATATCAGTTGGGGTGGTCGCTGATAGCAATAAGCAATGTTTATGAAAAAGTTTTCTATCCTTGCGTTGGTGGCTTTCGCCCTAATTATGCAGTCTTGTGGTGCTTCAAAACAGACTACAAATGCTAATTATTATCAGAACCCTTATCCACAGGAGCAGCCCCAGCAGCCCCAGCAGACAGCTCCTAAGAAGCGTGCAACAAGCGAGTTGGATATTTTGGTTGAGCAGGCAACAGATAAGCTTCGCGCAGTAGGTGTTGCTGATGATTACGATGAGGCTGATGCACGTGTAGAGGCGTTGAGAAATGCTCAACTTGAACTCGCAACAATGCTTGAGAGCTCTATTATCGCGTTGGTGAAAGAGTATGACAAGAAGAGTGAACTCAATAGAAAAAAGATGGATGAGTCAACTAAAGAGGGTTTTGTTGAGTCTTCTGTAGCACAAACGATAAGTGTTCGTCCTATTGGTGTTCCCGAGATCTATGACCTTGCTGATGGTTCAGTAAGAGTGCGTCGTTGTGTAGAGCTTGCTGAGAAGACAGAGGAGGTTGTAGGCGAGGTTTATGACACTCTTACAGCAAATGAAGTTATCGGTATTGATTACGATAAGGAGAAGTTTATCAAGGATAATATGGAGCAGCTTCAGCAACTCCGCGATAAGCTAAATCAGTAAGTCTATGAGAATTTTATTTAGCCTTCTTCTTGCACTTGCCGTTGTTACTACGGCAAGTGCAAAGGTTAATAAGCCCCAATGGGTGGGTAACACACCAAAGGAGCTTAATCGCACATACAGGCTTGTGGAGGTTGTGTCGTGCGCCAGCACCATTGAGGGTGCGCGTGCTTTGGCCCTCGAGAAGCTTGCGGGTGATCGTCTATTGACAGAGGGCGTAAGTATATCTCAGAAGACCGAGGCCAAGACAAACAAACAGAAGACCAGAGTTGGTAATCAGCCGCTGCAGCAGACCTCAAACACATACACAACGGTAAATACAATTATCGACGGCTCGCCTATCGAGCTTAGTGCACTGCGTGTGGATGAGTATGTTGTATATGAGAATGGCATGGTTACGCTTCACACACTGTTTCAGGTAGCTACGTGCCAAGAGCCCATATTCGATAATGTCTATCTTACTGACAAGTATGGCTTCTCGGCTCGTGCGTTGGTCCCCGGTTGGGCGCAGATATACAAAGGTAGCATGGGTAAGGGTATCTCGATTATCGTTGCTGAGGCTGCCGCTATAGGCTCAATCATCTATACCGAGAGTATGCGTGCTACGTATATTTCGAAGATGTACAGCCAGCCCAATTTTGCAAAGGAGTATAAGTCGAGAGCCGACAATTTCGAAATTGCACGTAACTGTTGTATTGGTGTAGCAGCCGCTATCTATGTTTACAACCTTATCGATGCAATCGTTGCTCCTGGCGCTCGTCGCGTGGTGCTCACACCTCGCAATTTGCATATCACACCCACAGCCTCAAGTGACTTCGCAGGTGTAGCTGTCAGCTATACATTCTAAGCAAACTACTCTATGCGGTGTGCCTATTGCATTTCGATGCAACAGGTGTAATCATCTAAAACTAACATAGACATGAACACAAAAAGTATAAAATTTCTGATTATGCTCTTTGCCGTCCTGATGTCGTGGTCTTGCGCTAAGGATATCGAGGTATTTACCGGCAATATTATGGGTAAAGTGACCGATGCCGAGACGGGCGAGGTACTTCATGGCGTAAATGTTACGATTTTGCCAAGCGGCATTTCTCACACGACCGGCAGCGATGGCCATTACGAGTTTCTCGACTTGGAACCAAAGCAGTATGAGGTGCAGGCTCAGAAGAGCGGATATGAGACCAACACTAAGACCGTAACCGTAGTTACAGGCCGTAATGCAGTGGGCGATATTCAGCTGCAGCCTATTGTCGAGACAGGAAGACTCGAGCTCAGTACAACTAACCTTAACTTCGGCAGCAAGAGTCAATCACTCTCATTCGATATTACAAACAAGGGAAACAAGAGCTTTAAGTGGAATATCACGGGCTTGGACAATGCCGATTGGTTGGATGTGCACCCCACATCGGGAACATTGGGTTCAGGCAAGAGCAATGCTGTGACCGTAACACTTGACCGTAGTCGTGTCACAGAGCATAAGGAGGTAACCATTACGATTAATGCCGACACTGAGTCGCAGACACTTAAGATCAGCGCAGATCCTGATACCAAGAACTCGAAGATCACACTAAGCACAAGCACTCTTAACTTCGGTAAGGAGTACAACTCTTTATCGTTTGAGATTGAGAATGTCGGTAATGCTGGAGATGTAGATTGGGATATCACAGCAGTAGATGTTGACTGGATCAAGGTAACTCCCCTGATGGGTACAACCGCTATGGGCAAGAGCAGCGTCGTGAAGGTGGAACTCGACCGTAGCAAACTCGAGGCAGGTAAGCACAGCACGACGATTATCGTAAATGCCGACGGTGAGTCTTTGCGCGTGACAATTAATGCTGAGAAGGAGGATGTGAGCACGAAGATTGAGCTTAGCACCGATACTCTCGACTTTGGCACATCGGAGAACTCGTTGAGCTTTAGTGTCAAGAACGTGGGTAATGCGGGCGATATAGAGTGGAACATTTCGGCAGTAGATGTCGATTGGATCACTGTTACGCCTACAAGCGGAAAGACAGCCAAGGGTAAGAGCAGCGTTGTGAAGGTGGAACTCGACCGTAGCAAACTCGAGGCAGGTAAGCACAGCACGACGATTATCGTAAATGCCGACGGTGAGTCATCAAGCGTGACAATCAATGTCGAGAAGGAAGATGATCGCTATCTCAGGGTATGGCCAACCGAGTTGAATATCGGCACTGAAGATGAGATGATGTTTTTGATCTACTCGTACAATGGTCCTACGACATACGAGCTTTACGGTAATGGTAACTTCGATTGGGCTTCGTTCAGCAAAGTAGAGGGTACTATCCCTGCATACGATAGTTCTAATAATGATACTATTGAGGAGGTAACATTGTATGTTGATCGCACAGGTTTGGCTGCAGGCGAATACTCGTTTACGTTGATTATCCGTTCAGATTTGGATGACTATGAGGTTCCTGTGACCATGACCGTAGAGCAGGGTGCGCCTGGTGGCGACAACCCATCGGGTGACGATCCAACTGGCGATGACGCACAAGTCAGTGAGGGTGAGATTATCAGCTACCATGAAGATTTGGAGTTCCGACTGAAGAGTTGCAAGGTATCGGGTACGACAGCAACAATTGAATATGTTGTTGAGAACGTAGGTAATAGTACTCATGATGTAATTTTGTGGGGTAGTACAGGTGGCTACTCGTATATCTATGATGATAGGGGTAATCAGTATGACTTTGGATATGAAATGGCAACACTTCAGTTAGGTTCGGATTCAAGTCACTATGAAGTTTCAGCAACTATCCCTTCAGGAGCTATAGTCAAGGGTTCTATTAAAATTTACAATGTAGATCCAGAGGCTTCGATGTTCTCGAGCATTACGCTCAAAGCATCTTCAAATGGCTATTTAGTATTTAAGAATATTGCAATCGAGGGTCGTAGTAGCTCTACTCCAGATTCACCAAAGACTTCGGGTACGATTATCTCGTATAGCGATGATTTGGAGTTTACGTTGATGGATTGCCACCGAAATCACGCAGATGTAGTGACTATTGAATACACGGTTAAGAACGTTGGTTATAGCACTCAGGATGTGATTTTGTGGGGTAGTACAGGTGGTTATTCTTACATCTATGATGATCAAGGTAATCAATATGATTTTGGATCCAATTTGGCGACACTTCAGTTAGGTTCGGAATCAAGTCACTATGGTGTTTCAGCAACCATTCCATCTGGGGTTGTTGTAAATGGCTCGATTAAAATACATGATGTAGATCCTATGGCTACAGAGTTCTCTAACATCACGCTTAGAGCATCTTCAAATGGCGATTTGGTATTTAAGAAAGTCGTTATAAGAGATGGCGGCTTGAATTAGGATAAGATGGAGGTAAAATACTATTACTACTAACAATGAGAGGGCGTTCACTGAACACCCTCTCTTGTCTTGTAAACCCTACTCCCTCACGTAGTGGGGCATATCCTCGGGGATCTCCAAGGAGAACTCCACGAGGCCAGCGACTGCACCCGACTCATACCAGGGCGTTTGGTAGATGAGTTTGCGTAAGCCACGCTTGGAAATAGTGTAAGCATTGTTCTCGCCATTGGTAATCAAACGGTCGATTATGGCGCGCGAACGCTCCGAGTGGCAAGGAAGCATCGAACGGCCGCGTACATCGCCATTGACAGCTACCGAACGCTCGTTCTGATAGAGTACCACACCCTCGCGGTCGGCAACAGTAATGGCACACGTCTTAAGGCTATCGCCCCATGGGCAACGTATATCCTCAAAATTCATAATTACTTATTATTTAGGTTGTTATCGTTATTAGTTCACTCTATAGGCATTCTTCACTCCCTTGATGCGACGCAACGAGTAGAGCAGCATATCGACATAGCCGCTGCTGGGCACCTCGACGGTAAGCTGTGCCGAGGCACTGCCGTCGCCACGTGGCGTGTAGTTCACCGAGCGCACGGCGAGTTTAAGCTCACGGCTCACGACATCCATAATCGTCGTGGCGAGGCCCGGAATGTCGGCCGACGTGACGGCAACCGTAACGCGGAATGCGCCCTGAGCATCGTCCCTCCAGCGTGCCTCCATGACACGGTAGGGGTAACGCTCTCTCATACGGCGAGCATTGGGGCAGTCGCTACGGTGTATTGTGATACCGGCGTTGATGGTGATAAAGCCGAAGATGTCGTCGCCCTTAATCGGGTTGCAGCAGCGAGCGAGCTTATACTCTATATTATTAATCTTCTCGTCGATAATCAGCGCATCGCTACTCTTGGGCGTGCTCTCCTCCTTCTCCTTCTCCTTCAATAGGCGTAGCTTACGCTCCTCGGTCTCGGCAGCCGCAGCACGACGCTGCTCGTCGGCCTCGCCCGAGAGGTGACGCATGAGGATATCCTTAACCTCGATGATGTCGAGCTTCTGGTCGGCGATAAGCACGTAGATCTCGTTGCCTGTGCGCACCTTGAGGTGCTTGCACAGATAGGCAACAGCCTCGTCGATGGTAAGCTCCAACTTCCAATTCTTGAGCTTGCGCTCCAGCTCCTCGCGACCAAGACGTGCATGCTTGAGCTGCTGCTCGCGCAGATATACGCGGATACGCGAGCGCGCCTTCTGCGTGACGCATATCGACAACCAGTCGGCCTTAGGCATCTGATCCTTACGTGTCAGCACCTCGCAAATATCGCCATTGTGCAACTGCTCTTTGATAGGCACCACGCGGCCACCAACCTTACCACCTACACATACCGCACCGAGCGAGGTGTGTATGTCGAAGGCGAAGTCCAGCACGGTAGCACCTTCGGGGAGCTTGCGGATGTCGCCCGAGGGGGTAAAGACGAAGATTTCACCCGTGGCGGGCTTAGCCTCGAAGCGACGTGCGATAGACTCTGAGGTGGTATCCTCCAACAACTCGCGCAGACGCTGCAACCACTCCTCGGCACCCATGCCGCCCTGCTTAACGCCCTTATAGCGCCAGTGGGCTGCGATACCGCGCTCGGCAACCTCGTCCATGCGCTCGGTGCGTATCTGCACCTCGACCCACTTGCCACCACCTGCCGAAACGGTCGTGTGTAACGATTCGTAACCGTTGGACTTAGGGATAGATATCCAATCGCGCATACGCTCGGGGTTGGGCGTATAGAGGCTCGTGACGTGCGAATAGACCGTCCAGCACTGCGCCTTTTCGCGCTCAACGGGGCAGTCGATAATGATGCGCAGAGCGAAGATGTCATAGACGCCGTGGAAATCGACACGTTGCTTACGCATCTTCTGGAAGATCGAGAATACCGACTTGGTGCGGCTCTTAATATGGTATTTTATGCCATCGCCATCGAGCAGCTTACGCACAGGGCGCAGGAACTCCTCGATAAAGGCAATGCGCTCCGCCTCGCTCTCCCTAAGCTCGTGAACGATATGGTCGTAGGCCTCGGGCTCGAGATATTTCAACGACAGATCCTCGAGCTCGCTCTTGATGTTGTACAAACCGAGCTTGTGGGCAATCTGCGCATAGAGGTTGAGGCTCTCCCAGCTCTTGTCGCGGCGCTTCTTGGGCGGGAAGATGTTAAGCGTGCGCATAACCTCAAGTCTATCAGCGAGCTTGATGAGTATAACTCGCGGATCTTCTGAGTAGCTGACGATCATATCGCGGAAATCGGAGGCCTGTTCTTTCGAGGCCTTCAGGCGTATATCCGAAATCTTGCCCAACGCAAGGGTGATGCCGAGTACCTCCTCGCCAAAGTCGCGACGTATGGTAGCGGTAAGTTCGTCGAGTTCCTCGCGCTTGGTCTTAAGCGCCACGCGCACTACGTCGTGTAGGATGGCTGCCACCGTAGAGTTACGGCCAAGACCGACCTCCTCGACAACGATGCGGGCTACGCCTACACAGTGGTCGAGCATCGGTGTGGAGTCGTAACGCGCGGCATCGCCCATCCTCTCGGCAGCCATGCACAGCGCCTTATCGACCATCGTCTGGGTGGTCTCGGAAAAGTTTGCGGCTATATGTTTGCGAAAATCGCTATATCTATCTAATGCTTCTAATGCGTTCATAATCACAATATTTTATGGTTATGCTTTGCGTACTATTACAAGGTCGTCACCACCTACACAGTAGCGTTTGCGCTCCTCGGCTGTGAGGCTATGCTCGAAGGCCATGCGCTCAACTACGAAACCTGCATCGCGAAGGCGATCGTCGTAGTCGCGACCATAGATGCGACGGTGGTCATACTGTCCGAAGATGCGGGTGCGCTCCTCGGCATCGGTAATCGAGTTATCTTCAAAGGTTGTTGCACGCGACCTATCCTCCGGAACGAGCATTATGCCCCATCCTCCCGAGCGCATGATGCGGTGTAGTTCGCGCATAGCAAGCCTATCGTCCTCGACATGCTCCAAAAGGTGGTTGCAGATGATGACATCCACCGAGTTGGACTCCAACGGTATCTGTTGTACGTCGAAGTGCATATCGGCCAAGGGCGACTCCAAATCGGCGGTGATATATCGCTTCGTAGTGCCGTATGCACGCCTAAAATGGCGACGCAACGATGGCTCGGGAGCGATATGTAGCAGCGTGGGGAGCGTCGTGAGAAGATCGGTGTTACGCTCCAACCATAGCCATATCATGCGATGGCGCTCCAGGGCCAAACAGCGTGGACATAGCGCCTCACTACGCTGACCGACATAGCCATAGGGCAGAAAGCGACGAAACGATCCTCCACAGACGGGACAACGACGCCTACGACCCATGTATGCCAAGCTGAGCAGTGGCGTAACGAAGCCTGCAAGGCGGTGTAGCGTGCTACGCGAAATGTGGTTTAGCGTCCAGCGAACAACGGCTTTCATCGTAGCTTAGGCTTCGGGGTTGATAAGACGCTCTACCTCCTCCTCGGTGTTTGTGAGGTGCTTGCGACACTCGCCGATAAGCTCCGTAGCGCGACGAACAGCAGTTGTAAGCTCATCGATAGTCATATCGCCCGAACGAAGGCGCGTGACGATTTGCTCTACCTCGGTCATAGCCTCGGTGTATGATAACTTCTTCTTGCTCATATTTTTATACTCGTTTTTTCGTTTTTGTAACTATTGCATCAACCTCGCCATCGCACAGGCTGATGTTTACACTATCGCCCACCTTGACATCCTCAACGCTACGCACTCCGTGCATCACGGCAAAGCCCATACGCAGAAGGCTATCAAGCGAGAAACTATCGACAATCGTAGCGTAGCCATCGACCTTTTCGCGGGCGGTGCGTAACAGCTGTCCGGCACCCTCGGCAATACTCTCCTCGGCACGATCCAAGCGGTGTGAAAGGTTGGTGAGCATGACAATAGCCGAACGTGATAACTCGGCAGTGATGCGTTCGTGCTGCACCCGCTCGTGCGACAGTCGCTCAGTAACAAAGCTGCGCAGCATAAGGGCATACTCCTCAATTTGCACCATCTCGGCATCGAGCAACTCGGCAAACATCGTAGCCACAGCCGTAGGTGTCTTACACATGCGGTAGGCAACCATATCGCTGACACTCACATCCTTATCGTGGCCAATACCCGTGAATATGGGTAGCGGAAACTGTGCTACATGCGAGGCTATGCGGTAGGAGTCGAACAGAGCAAGGTCGCTTGTCGAGCCTCCACCACGAATCAAGGCGACAGCATCGAAATTATCCTCGCTATCGGCAATGTCAAGGAGTGCTGATATAACACTCTCCTCGGCACCCTCGCCCTGCATCTGCGACTCGAAGAGTGTTGTGCGAATAGCGTAAGGCGTACGGCTAAGCTCTTGCATAAAGTCGCGATAACCAGCAGCCGTAGCACTCGATACCACAGCAATACGTAGAAGTGGACGGTTAGGTTCAACCTCGCGGTTCATCTCCCAGACGCCATCGGCCTGAAGGCGAGCAATAGTCTCGCGACGACGACGCTCCACCTCGCCAAGTGTGTAGCTGGGATCGATGTCGATAATCTGTAGCGAGAAGCCATAGACCTCGTGGTAGGTTACCACCACACGCACCAATAGTCGTAGGCCTGCACGTAGCTCGTCACCCGTAATCGCGGCAAAACTGGCCGCAAGATTGCTATATGCCGATCTCCAGATAACGGCACGCGCCTCGGCACGTGGTGCAGCCTCGTTTGCACCCTTTTCGACAAGGTTGAGGTAGCAATGTCCCGAGCGATTGACCTTAAGTTCCGAAACCTCGGCACTAATCCACACGGGATCAGCAAAGCGCACCTCGAGAGTCGAGCGCACCATGCGTTGAAGGTCGAAAAGCGTGAGCGAGCTATCGGCCGTAGTGGGTATGTCGAGAGTTTGCAACATCTTTGGTATTAGTATTTTATAATATTATCACAGAGTGTTCGGCCTCCATCTTACTACCCAAAGGGAGCTGAAGGTTTACGAGGTGTTGGCACTCCATAGCCTTGCCATCACGCATCGCAGGGCCCCACAAGGGAGCATCCTCAATGGCGCGCTCCACGCGGCGTAGAAACTGTCGCGAGGTGGCCTGCAACACCTCACTAATGCGAGCACGACCATTGGGAGCTATCGTAAGGCGAAGCGATACTCGTTCGGCAGCATTCGGCTCACGCCAATTAACCACGCTGGATAGATAGTCCGTAAAGTTGTCGAAGCCCTCGGCAGAGAAGGTGGCAGGGGTGTCGTAGCGTAGGCGAACGATGATGACACCCTCGCTCGCACCATCACCCCACAGAGCAATACTCTCCTCGTCGGCAGGCAACACGTCGATACTCTCGATATCCTCGTGTGGGATGTCGTCAATAGAGGCTACGACCGCACCATTGACAACATACAACGGCTCGCGGGCCGCGAGGCTCTGCAACGATAGCAACAGAGCGAAACAAATTATTGGTATTATCCTTATCATACGTCTCGTTAATGAGCAAGGGCTGTTCAACCCGTTGAGTTGTAACAGCCCCTGTCTTGCTTCTCGGAAGTTGTGCTCGTGCACCACTCCCGCTCTATGAAGTTGCTCTCTACAACTCGCTCTCCTTTAGACGCTCGGCATTCTCGGCTACGATCAACTGATCGATAACATCCTGAATGTCACCATCCATAAATGCTGAGAGGTTGTAAATTGTGTAGTTGATACGGTGATCGGTAATTCGGCCCTGTGGATAGTTGTAGGTACGAATCTTTGCCGAGCGGTCACCTGTAGATACCATCGTCTTACGTTTCGATGCAATCTCGTCGAGGTATTTCGAGTACTCCAAGTTGAAGACACGTGTACGCAACTCCTCGAACGCCTTATCGAAGTTCTTGAGCTGTGACTTCTGATCCTGACACTGCACGACAATACCCGTAGGAATGTGGGTAAGGCGGATAGCCGAGTAGGTAGTATTTACCGACTGACCACCAGGACCCGATGCACAGAAGATATCCTTACGGATGTCGTTCATCGAGATCTCGATATCGAACTCCTCAGCCTCGGGAAGTACGGCTACCGAAGCTGCCGAGGTGTGTACACGACCCTGTGTCTCGGTCTGAGGCACACGCTGCACGCGGTGTACGCCCGACTCATACTTGAGGGTGCCGTAGACACTCTGACCCGTAACCTTGAGAACTACCTCCTTATAGCCACCTGCAGCACCATCCGACGATGAGGTGATCTCATAACGCCAGCCCTTAGACTCGATATACTTGGTGTACATACGCAACAAGTCGCCAGCAAAGATAGCAGCCTCATCACCACCCGTACCACCACGAATCTCGACAATAGCATTCTTGTCGTCCTGGGGATCCTTGGGGATAAGCAAGAGCTTAATCTCGGCCTCCATCTTCTCGATAGCGGGCTCAAGCGTAGAAATCTCCTCGCGTGCGATCTCGCGGAATTCCTCGTCCTTCTCGTTTGCCAAGACATCCTTAGCCTCGGCGAGGTTGGCGATGGCTGTACGGAAACGCTCCGAAGTCTCGATGATGGGCTCGAGCTCCTTGTACTCCTTAGTGAGCTGAACAAACTGCTTTACATCAGCAATAACCTCGGGATCGGTGAGCTTCTGACCTATCTCCTCGTACTTCAGACGCAGACCATCAAGGCGCATCAATATTGAATTATCTGCCATTTCTTATTTAACTTTTATATAATGCGCACAAATATAACGCTTTTTTCTTAAATATTAGTATGGTTGTAAAATACTGATTGTTAAATATTTTGATGGGTGGTTGAAAAATTAATATAAAAAATTTAACAAAAACACTTGACAACGCCTTTTTGATGTTGTATATTTGCACCGTGAAACGATAACAACCGTGTGAATATTGAAAAGTAGCATGGGGATTATTAACAATAGCAATTTTAGGTTATCAACAATCATATATAGTTAGTATTTAGTAATATAATTAGAAAACTATCAGATAGCTGACTCTTTATTAACATTTTTATCGACACTGCTTAACAACCTCTAACGAAACGTTTACAGCGGTAGTCGACAGGGAGAAAACACGCCAATGTGACACGATTAAATTATTTGACTATGAAATTTACATCAATTCCAAACAATGGCTCTTCGTGGGGCGATGAGCTGATCTATGCGATCGATACAGAGGTGGATACTCCCTCGAATATAGTGGTCGATATACGCGATATAAGTAGAAACGTGTCGCTTGGCAGGTATCGACTCTATGGCGTCATTACGGCCGAGATAAACATCTCTCCATATCTGCGATCATTGGAGAATTTGGAGATTAAGACAAGCACCACTGCAACATCGTACATCTCGCCAGCATCGCGCACCATAGGCGTAATGATCAATGGCTATCCTTCGGATGAGCGAACCTTTTTTCGAGCGCCACTGGACTACGATAAGAGCCATACGTTGAGCGAGATTACCGCCAATCAGACAATATCGCTGGGGGATGCCATACGCCTCACAGCGTTTGCCAAGGAGGATCTGGTCGTAACAATCAATAAATACTCATCGAACAGACTGATTGGATCGGAGACGCTCAGAGGGCATACCTATGGTAATCCTGTGGAGGTGGTGATACCTACATCGCGATTTCGCTCCGATACCGAGCGCATAGTCGTGACGATAAGGGCCGACGATGGAGAGAACCTACAGCACATATTGTATAATGTTGTGGAGCGCGGAGAGTCGTCGCGAAGATTGATGTGGTACAACAAGTTAGGTGGTGTGGAGTGTTACACCTTTCCAACAAGCCTACGCACCCGCTATAAGGCAGAAATGAGCAAAAGTATCGGAATTGGAGGGGTGCCTATGGATATATGTTCGCGCGAAAGACACTATCGTATATCGTCGGCATTGGAGACACCGCAGGAGATGAATCGTATAGCCGATATTGTATTCTCGCCGCATATCTACGAGATGCTCGGAGATGATATTGTTGAGGTGGAGCTAACCTCGCGCGAAGTGTTATTCGACAAGCATGGCATGCTACGTCAGCTATCGCTCGACATCTGTGAAACAAAGAGAGGAGGTTCGGTATGTTAAAACTAAAGATAGATGGTACGCTATGTCCAATAGCGGATAAACGCTTAAGGCTACCTCGCTACTCTGCGTCGAAGTTGAAAAAGGTTGCAGGATGGCGCGAGGGCTCTAAATTGAGCCTTGGGGTACTCTCCACGCCCGAAACGGATAGGTTATTCCATTTTGCAACGAACATACATCGTGGCGTGGTATTTAATAATACGTATCACTCGGCAAGCATCGAGGCCGATGGTGTAACGCTCTACGAAGGTGTAGTGACGCTCGATGCTGTAGAACATACGAGCAGTGGAAATATTTATCGTATCACGGTACGCTCGGGAGGTGCAGAGTGGGCCGATACTGCGGCATTGAAGCCTCTGAATAAGAGTTCGATAGATGTCAAAAGCTCGATGACGCTGAGCGATATAGAGGCGTCGTGGCGTAACGATAGTGCTCTACGTATGCTACCACTGCGTAGAGATAGTTATCCTGAAGATGCACAAACGGGACAATATGCTCCACAGCGTACGTGGATGCCGCACGACTACCACCCTTTCATCGCCGTAAGCGAGATCTTGAAGAGTATCACAAAGGCGAATGGCTACACGCTACAGAGCAACTTCCTTAACTCGGAACTCGTCGAGAAGCTATACATAAGTGGCGCCTATCCACATATTGAGGTTGCTGCAGCACATAGCGCCATGGGCTTTAAGGCTCTGCGTTCGATATCGACAACAGCCTCGGCAGGTGAAGATGGTCGAGTTTATGCTTGGGAGCCTGTATTTGCCTCAAATATCGGAGCGTTGGTAGATACGGTAAATCCATCGACCGTTGACGAGAATGGAAGGACTATGAGCGAGGCCTACTCCAATGGAGGGGGTTTCACGTTTGAAAATGGCAGGCCTGTGTTTACGCCCAAGCGCGATATTAGCGTAGCGTTTGACATACATCTGCGCTATACGACTGACTTTCATATCATATCCTCATCACGCCTAAAGGGTTTCGATACCATACATCTCAGCCCAGAATGCTATTTGAAGGTAGAGTTGCAGAACAACTATGTGAATCGTCGCTACAACGTGGAGGGTGGCAAGAGCTACAATCTCTTCATCTTCGACTTTAATCCCGAAGATAAATATTCGCTTGTCAATGCAGGTACTGTCTCCTCGGCAATATCGACAGTAAAGATGACGGCGGGAGGTTCGGGAGAGGCTGTGCTCTATGTGAGTAAGAATGGCGAGAGCCCACTGACACCATACACGGGCGATTGGGCGATGTACGATACACATGTAACGGGCGAGGGGCAGCGCGAGGTGGATGTCACAATACGTACTCCATTTATGGTCTACACGCCATCGTCCCCGATGCTTTTCAACGATATATTCTTCGGTGGAGCAAAGCCTGGGCAGAATATGACTCTTAAGGCAGGATGTAGCATAACTCCGATATTTAGCGGTGCTCCAGGTTATGGACAAGGTATCGACTTCGAGGATGTTGCCAATATCGACATCTCGCAGATGGAGTTTTTGGAGGCTATAGCTCACCTTTTCAACCTGCGTATCTACTCGCACCGCCCAACTAAACGACTCTACATCGAGCCATACGACGACTTTTTCGCGGGCAGTGTGGTCGATTGGCGTGCAAGACAGTTGCCAGAGGAGAGCGTAATGCGAGAAGGTGTGGTAGAGAGCTTCGAGCATACGAGGATTGGGTATAAGCAGGTGGATGGTGTCGTATCGCGCATAGTAGCCTCGGATAGCGAGTTTGGCAGCTGGAGCAAGCATATATCGAGCTACGGAGCACGTAACGGTGTGCAAACTCTTCGAAACCCTCTCTTCATGCCGACAGCTTCGCTAACCGGCGCATCGGGGACGGCACCCTCGGCCGAGGTGCTGACCATTGGCGACCGCGATGCGATAGCTGCGGATGATGCCGTCGAGCCACGTATCGTACTCTACCACGGCGTAGTGCCGCTCCCCGAAGGTGAGTTGTGGGGATCGCCGACGGGAGAGAGGGGCTATCCCTTGGCCGCCTTTCATAGTGCAACAATGGGTGAAACGCTCTGCTTCGAGGATCGAGACGGGTGCGAAGGTCTACATCGCTACTATGATCGCGAATTGGAGGAGCAGGCGACACGTGGCGAGCTAACTTGCAGCATATACCTCTCACCGCAGGAGTATATCTCGCTCTTCGCACCCGAAGGCGAATGGGCTACGATACGTTCACGCTTTAGACTACAAATCGAGGGTAACAGCTCGCTATTTCGTCTTGAGGCAATCGAGGAGTATGACCCCGAGAGTATGATCGCAAGATGTGTATTCCGCCAATTACTCGAGGATTAGCTCCTCGACAAACCTCCCTTCCCCTTATCAAACCTCTGAAAATAAGAGGTATACACCCTAATTAAAAATCTGTTTTCAAGTTATGAACCATTGTGATAGGCAGACGATTGCAGATCGTCAGCCACGCCCCTCACGTAGATATGAACGCCTCATCGGCTCACTTCTCGACAACGAGCTTTTGGATATACGCCGCTGTGAGAAATATGCTATACACGACTATGTCGAGGCGCACACCTCTCGATTCTGCGGTCGCTGCCATGCAATGGCTATGGCTGCAAACCACTTTCGATGCTCCTACGAGAAGGTACGTGGAGCTTTTTACGAAATTGACAATCTAAAAAAGAGTCTTAAAGAGATGAATCCAACAATCAAAATTAGAAACGAGGCCGATTGCACGACAATCGACATCGAGGGTACAATCGGCCTCTCGGAGGAGTGGCAATTTGACAACCCCGAAAGCCGTGTTGCAACCTACGAGCGTTTCCGTGAGAGTGTGTCGCGTATCAACGACATACGCAATGCCAACATCGTGGTAAACATTCGCTCGACGGGTGGCGATGTGAACGATGCGCTGCTTATTTACGAAGCATTGCGCTCGACAGGAGCACACATCACCACACGCTGTTATGGCTACACTGCCTCGGCCGCAACGATCGTTGCACAGGCCGCCTCGGAGGGATGTCGCGAGATTGCCTCCTCGTCACTCTATCTTATCCACAACTCGCTATGCTCGACCGAGGGTAATGCCGACGAGCTGCAAGCCGAGGTGGAGATGCTACGTCAGACAGATGAGCGTCTGGCAGAGATCTATGCTACACGTTCGGGGCGTGATATTGCCGAGATCGTAGCTCTGATGTCCGAGAATGGCGGTCGCGGACGCTGGTTATCGCCTGCCGAAGCTATGCTCGAAGGCTTGGTAGATAGGCTTACCTCGGAGCATGGCGATAGCGAGTCGTCGAAAGATAGCGAGCCAAGCAAAACATCGGAGTTTGCAAAACGAGGTGTCAAGGCTCTGCTGCGTGCTATCGGCATTGAACAGACAAAGGGTGCTCCAAACGCGGGTGATGACATCAACTACATCTCGCGAGAGAGGGGTGTCGAAAACCTCGGGAATAGCTCTACAATAGCCTTTGAGGAGGCACAGCGTGGAGCCAAGGCAACAACCTCAATGTTGAAAAATGTCGAGGATCCTTCACCCGTGGAGCATGAGCACAACCCTCGAATCGACGCCTATGAGCGCGATGCGCAATCTATGCGCAACCGATAAAGCCTCAACCATACATACTTTTCAACCTATTTTTCACCTAAAAACTATTAAACATTATGGGACTAATTGAAAATCCTAAGACCTACAATGGTCGCGACCTTGAGACAATCTTTTTCCGACCAATGTTTACGGGCGAGAATGCCGAGCAACTCGGTATCAGAGTACTCTACAATATGCCTGTGCCGACAACAATCCCTCTATGGAGCCCGCAGACCGATATTTTGCAGAGCTATAGCTCGGGTTGGACAGGTGGCGACTCGGCACAACGCAAGCAGAAGAGTATCGATATGTGTAAGATCAAGGCCGAGGTTAGCTTTTCGGCATCGGACTACTTCCAGCAGGTGTATGAGCTTATCACGTGTCGTGCCGATGTCAATATGGATGACCTAACGGGTACGGAGCTCGAGCAGGCAGAAACTGAGATGTTCAGAGCAGCTATTGCCGAGAGCCTGCGTGTGATGATGTGGATGGGCGATGTGAACCACACAAAGTTCAACGAGTTTAACGGCTTCCTCACCTTGATATACCGATACTTGGTGACAGGAAATATTCCCTACGCAGACTTCTCGGGTATCGAGATCACAAAGGAGAATGTTGCATCTGTGTTGTACGAGACATGGGCTGTAGCAAATCCTGCACTTAAGGCACTCAAGGCTGAGGGCAATCTCGCCTACTTCGTGACATCGGATCTCTACGACCTCTATGAGCTATACTTGGATGACAAGGGCGGAGATGGCGCATATACCGATATGGTATCGGGCCGTCGTGAGTTGAGTTTCCATGGTATCAAGATTATTGATATGGGCATCTCGCAGCATATGCCTCTCAGGGCGACAGACTCCTCTACACACTGTATCCTTACCGATCGCCGTAACCTCGTGATGGCTGTAAATACGGCCGACTACCCAGGTTCGGAGGTGCGTATGTGGTATAACCCCGATGAGATGGAGAACCGTCAGCGTGCAGTATTCATGGTGGGCTGCGAGGTATTGGACGAGAGTCTGATGTCGATGGCATCCTTTATTTAATAGCTTATAATCTATGCCAGCTATGTCTGAACAAAAGATTGCAACCCGCATAGCCGCTACCGAAAACCG
Source organism: Alistipes sp. (assembly GCA_045659765.1). Classification (GTDB taxonomy): domain Bacteria; phylum Bacteroidota; class Bacteroidia; order Bacteroidales; family Rikenellaceae; genus Alistipes. Next base: position 6,995 of record JAZRCN010000030.1, on the reverse strand, counting down.
CGTCGAGCCACTTTTAGGCTCGACGACGGCAGTCGGGTGCGATGATAAGATATGGCGATGGGGCGATGACAATATGCTGCCCTATGCCCTATCGCTAATTGCACGTCGCTCGGTAGCGCATCGCCGTATCATCAACGATAAGGCAGACTACATCGCAGGTAAGGGCCTTGCCTTCGACGAGGATGTGCCACTGCTCGGCAATATTGTGCGTCGCGCAAATGGCTCGGGAGATACCATGCGTAGTATCGTTTCGCGCTTGGCCTTCGATGAGGCAATGTTTGGTAACGCCTTTATGGAGGTGGTGACCGATACGCAACACTCCTTCTTGTCGCTATACCATATCGATGCCTCGCTATGTCGCCTTGCGCGTGATATGGAGCATGTTATACTACACCACAATTGGCGAGCATATCGCTCATCGGAGGCCCAAAGGCTGCCATTGTATCCCAATTTCGAGGAACAGGCAGATGGTACGCTCCGCTCCGTAGTACACTATAAAGATTACGAGCCGCTATTCTCGCACTATGGTGTAGCGCCCTACATTGCAGGTCTTGATGCCGCAGCGATACTCTACAAAACCGACCGCTGGAACATCTCGCGTATCGACAATTCGTTTCAACTATCGGGCGTGATGTTCCTCGATGGCGCAATAGATAGCGAGAGCGAGGCTGACCGTTTGGTGCGTCTTGCCGAGGAGAAATTCTCGGGAAATCCTGGTCAGGTACTCTTCGTGCTACGCGATAAGAGCGATGGCGACAACTCTCGATTTATCCCGATCGACTCATCGGCCGATGGCGACTGGCCAACACTCCACACGCAGGCCGAGTCAGACTTGGTTATTGCCCACTCGTGGTTCCGCTCGCTAAGTGGCTTAGACTACTCCTCAGGATTCTCGACCGATCGCATCCTGCATGAGTACGACGTGGCTCTCAACACGGTGATACTCTCCGAGCAGGAGCAGCTATTGGAGCCTATACGCGATATTATTCGTACGGTGCTCAATCTCGATGCTTCATCGTTGGAGATTGTAAACCGTCCGCCAACACGCTCCAGACCGACATACATGCGTGTGTGGGAGGCGCGCAAGGCCGATGGAATGGAATATGACGAGAATGACCCCGAACAGAGACTCTTCATCGCGCAGATTACACAGAACAATAACCGTAAACACGAATAGTAATATCTATTAGTCATGGAAATGCTTATAAATGCTCAAAAAGTCTACAGTTTGGCCTTTTCGACACAGGAGGCATACACCCCTGCGGTAATCACCGATATAGATATTATCGAGGCACAGAGTCGATTTATAGAGCCTATCCTTGGGCGAGAGCTTCTCGACTCGCTTATCGAGGGCAATCATGCCGATTTTGTTGCTAACTATGCCGCGCCAACTCTTGCCGCCTATGTGCGCTATCTCATAGAGCCGCTCCTCGAACTGCGCAGCACGCCATGTCATGACGAAGGCGTCACCGTGGCATCGAATCGTCGTGTGGAACTAAGCTGCGAGACTCTTCGTCGTAAAGCCGCGACGTTGCGTCGTCGTATGAGTGATTATCTCAACTCTCATGCCGAGGAGTTCTCAGAGTACAACCCAGAAAACAACCCTCTAAATCACTGTGTTATCTATGGAAATATTGTGCAAACTCTTTAGTGGTATTATCGCGGCCCTTGCGGCCGTACTATGCCCCGCAGCTACGCTTGTTGGTGTGGCCTCGCTCTTCATACTTATCGACTTTATTACGGGTGTTATGGCCTCTTGTATTGTTGCTCGTCGCGAAGGCCGTAAATGGTGGTTCGAGAGTCGTAGGGCATGGCGCACGGTATTTAAGACGGGCTTTGTAGCGATATCGATCGTTATGATGTGGCTTATAGATCACCATCTGCTCGAATTTATGCATCTCAACCTCGCAAATATCTTCACAGGCTTTGTCTGCGGTGTGGAGCTATGGTCGTTCCTGGAGAATGCGGCCACCATCAGCCGCTCACCGCTCTTCGATTGGCTTAGCCGCTGGGTAAAGCGGCGCATAGGAGAGGAGGTTGCCGATGAGTAGAGGCATAAGAAATTGTAATCCAGGCAATATCCGTCGTTCGGGGGTGCGCTACCTTGGTGAGGTAACGCCCTCGCGCGACAAGGAGTTCAAGCAGTTCGCCTCGATGACATACGGCTATCGCGCTATGTTTGTACTTCTGGATAGTTATGCTCGTCGCTACGGCCTGCGCACCATCCGCACGATGCTTAATCGTTATGCCCCACCCGAGGAGAATTTTACACGAGGCTACATACGTTTTGTTGCAAATACCTCGGGTATAGATGCCGACGAATTGATAGATACTCGTTCGGCAAGGGATATGATCCCTATCGTTGCTGCGATGTCGGAGATCGAGAATGGAATGAAGCCTCGAATGGATGAAGTCGAGGAGGGGTGGCAGCTATTTGTGAGTTAGAGCGTCTGGCAACAACTCTTTTGCCACTTTCCAAGCCCAATAGTTTGTTTTTTCGGACAATTTTCGTAAATTTGCTCGATTAACAATCTTTACCATTAAACCGTAAACACGTATGAAACGAATACTTATCACAGGAGCAACATCGGGTATTGGTCGTGCAACAGCACTTAAGTTGGCGGCTGCCGACACCGAAATCATCATTACAGGTCGTCGCCGTGAGCGTCTTGAGGCACTCCGCCAAGAGGTTGAGGCGCGCGGTGCAAAGTGCATAGCTCTCAACTTTGACGTTCGCTCGGAGGCCGAGTGTATCGAACACCTCACACCACTCGGTCGTGTGGACATCCTCGTAAATAACGCAGGTCTGGCCGCAGGCTTGGAGCATATCGACCGCGGTGATTCGGCAGATTGGGATGCAATGATCGATACAAATGTCAAGGGTCTTCTATACGTAACAAAGATTATCAGCCATGCTATGGTTGAGGCTGGTCAGGGTGGCCACATTATCAACATCGGCTCTATTGCGGGTACCGAACCCTATGAGAATGGTGCGGTGTATTGCGCTTCGAAGCATGCCGTACACGCTATTTCGCAGGCTATGCGTGCAGATCTTCTCAGCGCAGGTATCAAGGTTGGCGAGGTGCGCCCAGGTATGGTCGAGACCGAGTTCTCGGAGGTGCGTTTCCATGGCGACAAGGAGCGTGCAGCGGGTGTCTACAAGGGTGTTGAGGCGTTGCAGGGCGAGGATATTGCCGAGGCTATCGCATGGATGCTCTCGTTGCCAGCACATATGAACGTAAACGATATAGTGCTTATGCCCACATGTCAGGCTGGCGCATACTACACTTATCGTAAGTAGTTAAATATCTTGCTATTATGAGAAAATTAGGATTGTTATGTCTGGCATTTATGCTCCTTTGTAGCGTGTCGGTTGTGGGCTGCGAGAAGGATCCTGTAGATGATAATACTACGGATGCAACGCAGAGCATAATGCTTGCTATGGATAGTTATGCCGTGAACGAGAAGGGTGGTCTTTTCACCCTGCCGTTCGTCGCTGAGGGTTTTGAGGATGGTGTGCTCTTCGGTGCAACAACAGCTGCGGAGTGGATTACAGACCTCAAGATCAAGGGCAACAAATTGGAGTTTCGCGTAGCTGCAAATATGGATAAGGAGGAGCGTGCCTATGGTGTTGATATTAACTATCAAGGGACTGTGTTTGCTACGCTAAGCGTCGAGCAGTGTGCAGCGCCTCGTCGTTTCGAGGTCTTCGAGACGCGCTCTACGGCCGACATTCCTTACCGTATTCCAGCGATTGCCGTAACACCCCAGGGTACTATCGTGTGTGCTGCCGATTATCGTCACAGCTATAAGGATATTGGCGTGGTTGAGAATGGTCGCATCGACCTACATGCTCGTCGCAGCCACGATAATGGTGCTTCGTGGAATGCTATACAGGTTATCATCAACGGTAAGGGCGCAGAGTCTGAGGATTTTATGAACGTGGGATATGGCGATCCATGCCTCGTTGCCGATAGAGAGAGCGGCCGACTGTTGTTGCTCAGCTGTGCAGGCAATGTCCGTTTTCAAGATGGTACGCGCAAGCGTCACCAGAACATAGCACGTTTCTATAGCGACGATGATGGTGCATCGTGGAGCGAGCCTGAGGATATTGCCGAGAGCATATACTCTCAGTTTGACGATAGCCCCTACGGTCCTGTGAAGTCTATGTTCGTAGCATCGGGTCGCATCATGCAGAGCCGCACGGTGAAGGTCAAGGATTATTTCCGCCTATACTGCTCGGTACTTGTGCGCGATGTGAACGACAACTATACCAACTACAAGAACTTCGTGCTCTACTCCGACGACTTTGGTGGCACGTGGAGCATCCTTGGTGGTGCAAGCAAGGCTGCGATAACCACTGCCGATGAGGCTAAGGTTGAGGAGTTGCCCAATGGCTCGATCCTTATCAGTTCACGTACGAATGGTGGTCGCTACTACAACATCTTCGATTTCGACAATGTCGAAGCTGCTACGGGTAAGTGGCAGACGCAGAGCTTCTCGGGTTGGAGCAATGGTGGTGTCGAGGCTAAGGATAACTCTACGAATGGCGAGATCGTACTTCTCGACGTAGTGCGTCAGGCAGACGGTAAGGTTATGCACCTCTTGTTGCAGTCGGTACCCCTCGGCCCTAATCGCAGCAATGTCGGCGTCTACTACAAGGGCTTGGAGGATGATAGCGACTATGTGACCTCGGAGCTTGTAGCTAAGTCGTGGGAGGGTGTGCTACAGCTCACTATGCGCGACTCGGCATACTCGACAATGACGCTTCAGAACGACGGCAACGTGGGTATCCTCTGGGAGGAGGCGACACACTGCGCAGGTGGCGATGGCTATACTATCGTCTACGGCAGTTACTCGGTGGAGCAGATTACAAACAACGCTTATCGCATATTGTAGCGGTTGCATAATTGGACCGTTGGGGTCTTAATACTATGGCGGGAACACCTATTTACACCTCGTAAACTTTGGGTTCCCGCTTTTTCGTATCTTTGTAGTTCCGATAACCAACCTCTAAGCACGACGATGGCCGATTTAACATCTCTACTCAACATGTTGCGCAACGACATGCCACATCTGCGCACATTGAAACACATCGCCATTGAGCGAGAGAGCATCTGTGTTGGGAATAACGCAGTTGTTGTACGCTGCTATATCGAGGAGCTTGGAGGTGTTGTCAAGCTAAAATGCTACTATCGCCCACACCACAACCTCGCAAAGCTCTACGGCAAAGCTTACTATCCTCGAGAGGTGGGGCTATATACGCTTATGGGTCATATAGAGTATCTCGATGCCGTTATCACACCATGGGTCGAGGGTAGAGCATTGGATAGAGCCCTTAACGATACGAATGCCGACTACCTCTCTTTGAGCCGTGCGTTTGACGCTATGGCATGCAACACCCTCGCCATGGCCACTGCACACGGAGATATAAAACCCGATAATATCATTGTCTGCGATGACTCATCTATGCTACTCATCGATTGGGATGCTGCGTGGCGTCCAGACATTGACCGTATCGAGGAGTGGGGCACTATGGGCTTTCGTCATCCACTGCGTCGCAATAGCGATTTTAACAAGCATATCGACGACTATCCCATCGCTCTACTGTCGACAATGTTGGCGGCATTGGCCACAGATCCCCAATATTTCGTACCACACCTCCACGACGATGGGTCGATGTTCAGTCCCGAGTTGCTACTCCGTGGTGGAGATGTGCTTCTCGACCATGCTATAGGGTTGTTTGCCGAGCAGGGTGATGTCGTACACTACCGCATTGCCAAGAGTCTATATACGCAACATCCGATGATCCCGCGTCTTGCCGACTATCTACGCTATAGCTATGTGGTATTGCCTGATACCATCCCCGATGGTTGCACGGCAGAGTGCTGCGAAGGTCTGTGGGGATGTCATCTTAACGGCACGTGGATTATTCCACCGCTGTACGATGAGCTGAGTGTAATTGATGACCATACGTGCCAGCTACGAATAGATGAGCAGCGTATACTGCTTAAGATGCGCGGTGAGATAAGGTTTGATGTCGACATTCCTGCCGACTTAGAGCGTCGTATGCGTCTGCTCGAAGCTCTGCGTGCTGTGGAGCGAAAGATATTGTTGCCTCGTCAAACAGATAAAGGGTGTAAGTGTGCCTCGGGTAATAGGGCACCACGCCGCTGGAGTGCCGAGGAGGATGAGCGCCTTGTGATGATGTATAGCGATAATATGTCGTTGCGATATATCGCTCATATGCTTAACCGCAGTGAGGCTGCCGTACGTCGCCGTTTATCAGCGCTGCATCTGACTCGTAAAAAGTAGCGAGGACGATGAATCGAGAATCTGCCCCGATTTTATGTACTATTTTGACCAATAAGCCCTGTTTAGAGATAAATAGTGGTGTTGTATAGTCTATCGGGGGCGTAAAAAAGGGCGTAAAAAATAAAAATCCCCTCCACACTGCTGTGTAGAAGGGATTTTAGAGGTCTGAAGCGTGGGGGAATTTGGAGGTTGTTAGACATCATTAAGCATTGGAATTCGTTTTGGGCACAGCTTAAATGGTGTTTTCAACTTCGTTAAAGTTCGTTAAACATCGCAACAAAAACGAAAAAATGGGCGTAAAAATCAAAATTTACGCCAGCGTCTAAATTTTTACTTTACTTTCTAATGTGAAACGCATAATGTTTAACAAAATAATTAAATATTATGCAGTATTCTATTAAGTTTAGATTAGACATCAAGAAGAATGTCTATGTGCCGAAGAAGGCTGTAAGCACAGAGCCTTATTATCAAATCAGTGCTTTAATCAAGATAAATAAAGGTGCGACCATTCATTACTAGACAGGATATTCAGCTCACAAGAATGCGTGGTTCGGGAGTGCGGTTGAAGCTTACAAAGCAGATGGCAATCGCTCGTACGGCATTCATCGTAATGCGTACGCCAAGAGAAAGACATCTATCGTATTGTTCTCCGAAGTGAATAAGAAGTTGGACTTAATCGC
>JAZRCN010000029.1:0-36076 GCA_045659765.1 Alistipes sp. | reverse complement strand
TCTCCAAGAAGATAGGCTTCATCAACTCGGCAACCTCCTTTGTAAGCTCACGGTTTACGGCTACAATACCGCCAAAGTTGCTCACCTTATCTGCCTCGTAAGCCTTCTCCCAAGCCTCCTTGATATCCTTGCCGATGGCTGCGCCACAAGGGTTCATATGCTTAAGACCTACTGCAAAAGGCTCCGAGAACTCGCGAACGTTATTCAACGCTGCATTTGCATCCTGAATGTTGTTATACGACATCTCCTTACCGTTGAGCTGACGAGCTGTTGCCAATGAGTAGGGATCGCTCCCTGCTGCACGATAGAAATTCGCCGACTGGTGAGGATTCTCGCCGTAGCGCAAAGTCTGCTGGTGGTCGAAAGCGAGGAATAGCTTCTCGCTAAGCTCTGCCTGACGACGCATATATGTCGCGATGCACATATCATACTCCACAGTGTGGGTATATGCCTTAGCCGAGAGCTTAAGACGTGTTGCAGGCGTAGTATTACCACCAGCCTTAATCTCGTCGATAATAAGAGCATAATCCTCAGGATCGCACACAACAGTTACGTCGCGGTAGTTCTTAGCAGCCGAACGCAACATTGAAGGACCACCGATATCGATATTCTCGATAGCATCCTCCATCTTTACATCTGGCTTAGAGATAGTCTGACGGAAAGGATAGAGGTTTACACAAACCATATCAATAAACTCGATAGAATTCTCCTTCAATGCCTGAAGATGGCTCTCGTCATCACGACGTGCCAAAAGGCCACCATGCACCTTGGGGTGAAGGGTCTTAACACGACCATCGCAGATCTCGGGGAAGCCCGTAACATCACTAATATTGATAACCTCTACACCACTATCTTCGAGGAGTTTCATCGTACCCCCTGTAGCGATAATCTCCCAGCCCAACTCGCGAAGTTGCTTGCAGAAATCTACAACACCACGCTTGTCGCTGACGCTAACTAATGCTCTCATATATTAATACTTCTTATTTATCAGTTTGTTTATAGTCTTTACATATAACTTATGCTCGATGTTGTGAATCATCGTCGTAAGCTCCTCGATATCCGAGCCCTCGTAGACAACAGCACCCTGGTCGATAATGCGACCACCGTCCAACGTCTCATCAACAAAGTGTGTCGTAACACCGAAGATCTTGACACCGTAGTCCACCGCATCCTGAATGGCGTGTGCGCCCTTGAACGATGGCAACAACGATGGATGGATATTTACGATGCGCTGCTCGTAACGCTCCAACAGCACACGGCCAACAATACGCATATAACCGGCAAGGCATACGTAGTCTACGCCACGCTCGTCGAGCATGTCGGCAATAACACCCTCGTACTCCTCACGCGAAGCATAATCCTTAGGGTTGAACGCAAAACTCTCGGTGCCATAGCGTGCTGCTCGCTCCAAAACCTTAGCTCCTGGCTTATCGCAGACGAGCAATACTACATCGGCGTCGATAAGACCCTCGCAGCATGCCTTGACGATAGCTTCGTAGTTACTACCACTACCGCTGGCAAATACGGCTAACTTTGTTCGCTTCATAGGCTCTTCAATCGATTAAATTAGATGATTGTTACACCCTCGCCATCAACAACACGGCCAATGATTGAGGCCTTCTCGCCACACTCCGCAAGGATTGAGATAGCCTTCTCGGCATCCTTCTCGTCCAAGGCGATAACCATACCGATACCCATGTTGAAGATGTTAAACATCTCTCGATGCTTCACCTGACCATACTTCTCCAAGAGGTGGAACACGGGCAAAATCTCCCAGCTACCCTCCTTAACCTCGACACCCTGGCCATCCTTCAAGATACGAGGAATGTTCTCGTCGAAACCTCCACCAGTGATGTGGCTGATACCGTGAACATCGCACTCTGCGATAACCTTCAATACCTGCTTAACATAGATGCGTGTAGGTGTAAGAAGTACCTCACCAAGCTTGCGGCCACCCAACTCCTCGTAGCTCTCGTCAAGCTTGAGGTTATTGTCGCTAACAACCTTACGTACAAGGCTAAAACCGTTAGAGTGAACACCGCTTGAAGCGATACCTACCAATACATCACCTGTCTGCACACGCTCACCAGCGTCGATAAGCTTCGAGCGCTCAACAACACCAACGGTAAAACCTGCGATATCATACTCGCCACCAGCATACATACCAGGCATCTCGGCAGTCTCGCCACCTACCAATGCACAGCCAGCCTGACGGCAACCCTCTGCAACACCTGCAACGATAGCCTCGACCTTAGCGGGCTCGTTGTGACCTACGGCTACATAGTCCAAGAAAACCAAAGGCTCTGCACCCTGTGCCAATACGTCGTTCACGCACATAGCCACAGCGTCGATACCGATAGTATCGTGCTTATCCATCTCGAATGCGAGCTTAAGCTTTGTACCTACACCATCAGTACCACTTACCAATACGGGCTCCTTGATGCCGAGCTCCGCGAGGTTGAACATACCACCAAACGCACCAATGTTACCCATTGAACCACGACGCTTAGTCGATGCAACATGTGACTTAATACGACGAACTACTTCGTAACCAGCTTCGAGGTTTACACCAGCCTCTTCATAACTTTTTGCCATAATCTATACTATATTTTGTTATTTCTTATTCTGATACAATGATGTTGGATAGCAGCCATTGAAGCATGCCATACACAACTCAGAACGGTTACCCGCCTTGAGCAGTGACTCCTCCGAGATGAACTCCAACGAGTCCGCCTCGATTGCTTTACGTGCCTCCTCCTTAGTGTAGCGTGCGCATAGTAGCTCTTCGCGAGTAGACATATCGATACCATAGAAGCAAGGATGAGTAATCGCAGGGCTGGCAATACGCACATGTACCTCACGAGCACCCGCCTCCTTGAGCAATCGTACAATACGCAACGATGTTGTACCACGCACGATAGAGTCATCAATAAGTACTACCGACTTATCCTTAACCAACGAGCGCACAGCCGAGAGCTTCATGCGAACACCCTTCTCGCGCATCTCCTGCGAAGGCTGAATAAAGGTACGAGCCACGTACTTATTCTTCACCAAGCCCATCTCGTATGGGATACCACTTGCCTCCGAGTAACCGATAGCGGCACTTATACTCGAATCGGGAACACCGATAACCACATCAGCCTTAATAGGATTCTGCTCATATAGGTAACGACCAGAAAGCTTACGGAATGTATGTACGTTGCAACCCTCGATATCGCTATCGGGACGAGCAAAGTAGATATACTCCATAGCGCACATCAGGTGGCGCTGGTAGCGTGAGTAGTAGTTGCTACGAATACCATGGCGGTCGATAGTAACTACCTCGCCTGGCTCGATATCGCGGATATACTCTGCACCTACAATATCCAAAGCACAAGTCTCGCTACTAATAACATAGCCATCACCGAGCTTACCGATACACAGAGGACGCAAACCATGCTTATCACGACAAGCATAGATACGATTCTTGGTCATGATGAGGAATGCAAAGGCTCCCTCCAGCATATTCAACGCCTCGATAATATTGTCAATACGCTTATTCTCACACTTATCCTTCTTTACGAGGTGTGCCAAAAGCTCACTATCCGACGATGAGTGGAACAAACTACCACGCACCTCGAGATAACGCGCCAACTCCTTAGAGTTTACCAAATTTCCGTTATGTGCCAACGCAAAATCGCCCGTATGGTGGTTGAATGAGAAGGGCTGTACGTTGTTTGCACCGCCACCACCCGTTGTCGAGTAGCGCACATGGCCGATAGCAATACGACCACTAAGCTTCGATAGTTTCTGCTGATTGAAGACCTCTGTAACGAGTCCCTCGCCCTTTACTGTGCAGAGTTTATCGCCATCGAATGCCGAGATACCGCAAGCCTCCTGACCGCGGTGCTGCAAGGCGTGCAGACCATAGTAGGCAAGATTTGGAGCATCATTAACACCAAAGATACCAAAGACACCACACTCCTCGTGTAGGTCATCGCCATATATATCTAATGAATCTTTAAGCATACCTTATTATTTATTAAGAGCGTTTAACACACGCTTTGCAACCTCCTCGTAGGTCTCGCGTACACGACCCAAGTCGCGACGGAAACGATCCTTATCCATACGCTCCCCCGTAGTCTTATCCCAAATACGGCAAGTATCGGGTGTAAGCTCGTCAGCCAAGATAAGCTCTCCATTTGCTGCACGACCAAACTCGATCTTGAAATCGATAAGACGCATACCTGCCTTATCAAACAGCTCCGTGAGCAATTTATTGATACGCTCCGAAACAGCATATATCTCCTTTAGCTCATCATAAGTAGCAAGACCTAAAGCTACGGCGTGGTGGTCGTTGATAAGAGGATCGCTAAGATCCTTAGAGCAAAGACATAGGTCGTAGATCGTATTCTCTGGCACGATACCCTCCTCCAAGCCAAGACGCTTAGCCATAGAGCCAGCGATAACATTTCGCACGATAATCTCTATCTGCTTATGCTCGACAAGGTGACAAAGCTGTGCTGTATCGTCAATCTTCTCGATAAAGTGGCTCTTAACACCATTATCTGCGAGATAACCAAGCAGAGCTGACGAGATTGCACAATTCATCTTGCCCTTATTCTCGATCTTTGCGTACTTGATATTGTAGAAGGCCGAAGCATCATCCTTAAAACGGATGATGATATGCTCATCGTTATCCGTTTTAAAGAATTGCTTGCTCTTGCCTTCGTGTAGAAGTTCCATCTGTTTCATAACACTACTTGCGGAAATAGTTTACTGCATTAGCGAAGATGTCCTGAACCTTCTCACCGTGGATGTTCTTCATAAGATCGCGCTCGTAACGCTCCGTATGTCCCATCTTACCCAAAATCTGACCGCTTGGATCGATGATACCCTCGATACCGAAGCTCGAACCGTTAGGGTTGAATGGCGAATCGGTCGTAGGACGACCCTCACCATCGACATACTGGAAGGCTACCTGACCATTGCGGAAGAGCTCCTCAGCAAGCTGATCGCTAACCACGAACTTACCCTCACCGTGGCTCACAGCGATAGAGTGCAAATCGCCCACCTCGAACGACTGCAACCATGGTGAAGCCGTAGTACCTACGCGCGTTGATACAACCTGCGAGATATGACGGTTAATATCGTTGCGGAACAACGTAGGCGACTCCTTAGTAACCATGCCCAAGCGACCATAAGGCAACAAGCCCGACTTAACCAACGCCTGGAAACCATTACAGATACCGAGCATCAAGCCGCCACGATCCAACAATGCATGGATAGCATCTGCTACATCCTTATTGTTGAGTACGTTTGCTATGAACTTACCGCTACCATCTGGCTCATCACCTGCAGAGAAACCACCGCTGAGTGCCATGATGTGGCAACGACCGATGTTCTCCTTCATCTCAGCGATAGAGTCCATAACATCCTTACCTGTGAGGTTCTTGAATACCGAGATTACAACCTCGGCACCTGCACGCTCAAAGGCACGCGCGGTGTCGTAGTCGCAGTTTGTACCTGGGCATACAGGGATATATACCTTAACCTTATCTACCTTCTCGCCCTTGTACTCTACTACATGTCTGCGGCCATCGCTAACACGTGTTGGAGCACCCTGAGCACCGCGGTCAGCATAGATCGAAGCAAACTTAGCAGTGTTAGCCTCCAACAACTCATCAATCGAGAGCTCCGTACCATTTACGATGATAGCCTCATCTTCGATAGTGTGACCGATAAGCTCGGCTGATGGGTGGTTGAGAGTACGACGGCTCTCGACAACGATAGAACCGTAGGCGTAGTTGTAGAGCATCTGCTCATCGCACTCCAACTCGGCACCGATTCTATTACCGAACGACATCTTAGCGACAGCCTCGCCAACGCCACCAAAGCCTACAGCCCAAGCTGATACAATATCACCCTCGGCAATCTTCTTCGTTACGAAGTCGAAGTTAGCCTTGAGTTGCTCGATAGAAGGCATATAGTTAGCCTCGGGAGTGTGACGTATTACATATATATTATTATTAGCAGCCTTGAACTCGGGGCTAATTACCGTACGAGCATCGACCGTAGTAATACCAAATGCCATAAGCATAGGTGGAACGTTGATATCACGGAATGTGCCGCTCATAGAGTCCTTACCACCGATTGATGGAAGGCCCAACTCTACCTGCATCTTCAAAGCACCAAGCAACGCTGCAAGAGGCTTACCCCATGACTTAGCGGTTGTCATACGCTCGAAGTACTCCTGATATGAGAAACGCATCTTGTCGTAGCGTGCACCTGCAGCCACAACCTTAGCACAAGCCTCTACGACAGCGTAGGCAGCACCATGATATGGGCTCCACTTAGCGATGTGGGGATTGTAACCAAAGGCCATGATGCTGGCTGTATTTGTAAAGGCATTGCCTACGGGCAACTTCTGTACAGATACCTGAGTCTCGGTGGTCTGTGTGCGACCACCATAAGGCATAAGGACTGTAGAGGCACCAATCGTAGAGTCGAACATCTCGATAAGACCCTTCTGCGAAACTACGTTGTCGTCCTCCAGGTTTGCCTTCATGCGGTGAGTAGTAGTCACACCCTCGACCTTACGCTCGAAAGGATTGCGATCCTCTACAGCACCAATCTCAATCTTTGTATAGTGCTTAGCACCTGCCGAGTCGATGAAGTCACGCGATAGATCAACAATGAGACGCTCACCATTGTACATGCGCATACGGCGAGTGTCGGTAACATCAGCAACGTGTGTAACCTCCACATTCTCCTCATGGCAGAGAGCCATAAACTGCTCCATATCCTTGCGCTCGACAACTACAGACATACGCTCCTGCGACTCGCTGATAGCAAGCTCCGTAGAGTTCAAACCGCTATACTTAGCAGGTACACGGTCGAGGTAGATATCCAAACCGTCGGTAAGCTCACCGATAGCAACGCTGACACCACCAGCACCAAAGTCGTTAGACTTCTTGATAAGACGTGTTACATCGCCACGACGGAACAGACGAGCCAACTTACGCTCCTCGGGAGCGTTACCCTTCTGTACCTCCGAGCTACACTCCTCCAACGAAGTGAGCGTATGCTCCTTAGAAGAACCTGTTGCACCACCTACGCCATCACGACCTGTGCGGCCACCGAGCAACAATACAACATCGCCAGCTGCGGGACTCTCACGACGCACGTTGTCGGCCTTAACAGCACCTACAACAGCACCTACCTCCATACGCTTTGCTACGTAGTCGGGGTGGAACACCTCGCGAACATGGGTTGTAGCAAGACCGATCTGGTTACCATAGCTTGAATAACCAGCCGCAGCCTTTGTCGAGATGATACGCTGAGGAAGCTTACCCTCCATTGTCTCATCCACGCTACGGTAGATATCGCCAGCACCTGTTACACGCATAGCCTGGTATACGTAGCTACGGCCTGACAATGGGTCACGGATAGCGCCGCCAAGACATGTTGAAGCACCACCGAAAGGCTCGATCTCTGTTGGATGGTTGTGTGTCTCGTTCTTGAACTGCAACAACCACTTCTGCATCTCACCATCGACATCAACATCTACGAAGATGCTGCATGCGTTGTTCTCCTCGCTCTGCTCCATATCATCGAGCTTACCAATTTTGCGCAAGTAACGCGCACCGATTGTTGCAAGCTCCATAAGGCAAAGACTCTTCTGCTCGCGCGAAAGCTCCTTGCGAATCTTACGCATGAGGTCCAAAGACTCCTCCAACTCCTCCTTGAGGAACGACTCGTCGAGAGTGATGCTCTCAATCTCGGTTGTGAAAGTGGTGTGGCGGCAGTGATCGCTCCAATATGTATCCAAGATGCGAAGCTCGGTCTCCATGGGATCGCGACCCTCGTTACGGAAATAGTTTACAACCTCGCGCAAGTCATCGGCATTCATAGCCAAGCCATTCTCCTTGCAGTATGCTGCCAACTCCTCCTCTTTCATCTCACGGAAGCCCTCCAACACCGATACGGGGCGCACCTCGGCGCTCTCCATATCTGTAAGTACATCGAGGTTCTTACGACGTGACTCTACGGTGTTGATGTAATACTTCTCGATACGAGCCATATCCTCCTGGGATACGCCATTATCAAAGATAAGCAAGCGTGATGACTTGATACGCACATCGGCATTGGGATCGATAAGGTGTACGCAATCTACAGCCGATGCTGCACGCTGATCGAACTGACCAGGAAGGAACTCCACGGCCAAGTGGGGCTGCGAAGCGAGATCACACTCATCGCTTACCAAGTCGGTAACAACCTCACCGAATACTGAGTAGCGACTGCGCTCGAGCAACTCATCGCTAAAGCCGAATAAATCATAGACGTTAATGTAGCGTAGAGTCTCGATATTCAGACCGAGGTTAGCATTGAGCTCCTTGCGAAGAGTCTCTGCCTCGACCTGAAAACGAGGGTATTTCTCTACAAATATGCGGCGATTCTTCATATCTATTTTTTGAATCTTGAATTATACGAAATCTTCTTAGTTAAGTTTGGGTTGGTAGCTCTACGGCTTCCGCATTACAACTCAGCAGCGAGAACCTTCTCGGTCTGAGCCTTACGGAAGGCGATCAAACGCTCCTCCAAAGCCTTATCGGTAAGTGCAAAGATAGACGCTGCGATAAGAGCTGCGTTCTTAGCACCGTTGATAGCTGTTGTTGATACAGGAATACCACCAGGCATCTGAACAATTGAGAGCAAAGAGTCCATGCCACCCAATGCCGATGTCTTGATAGGTACACCGATTACGGGAACTGTTGTGAGGGCCGCTGTAACACCTGCAACGTGTGCCGCACCACCTGCACCAGCGATGATCGCACCAATACCACGCTCACGAGCAGACTCAGCATACTCCACCATGAGGTGAGGTGTGCGGTGTGCGCTGATAACGCGCTTCTCATACTCGATGCCCAACTCCTCCAATGTCTCAACTGCGGCCTTCATGATGTCCCAGTCGCTCGTTGAGCCCATAATAACTGCTACTTTCATAATTCTTGTATTTTAAAATTTAACTCCTATATCAAAACTAAGCGACCGCCAACACCTTAAGTGTCAGCGGCCTGCATACTTTTATATCTTCGCAAACATTGCTCGCATAGCCACAATACGACCATTCTGCTGTGATACGACGCTCTTGTCTTCGAGATGCTGATGAGGGTTATAATACCCCACTTTGCACTTCATCACCACAGACTCCTGCGACCATGCCACATTACGCAATATTTCGTTTTTCTTATTCATACGGCAAAGATAGCTTTTTTTTCGCATATTTAAAAGTACGCGCGTGACTTTTTTTGACTTTTTTTCAACAAAGTGAACAGAGTCCAAAAACTACCTATTGACCAACAACTTCTATATTAAACTCAAAAATATGATTTAAGACCAGATAATTAATATAAACTACATCTTTATATATGGATATTTATTATATTAAACTATAGTGATTTATATCTTGCGATAGATTATCTTGCAATAAATAATTCCCAGCACAATTTTACAAAGAATATCGACAAAACTACGACAATAAGCGGCTTGACAAATCCAGCGCCTTTTCGAGTAAAATATCGCGCACCAATATAGTTTCCTGCAATGCCAAATACAGCGGCTACCAAAGCTAATGGAAATAGTACCTTACCATGCACGAGATATACGCTTAGCGAAGCGATGTTTGTCGATAGGTTTATAACCTTAGTAGTACCCACAGCCTCCTCCAAACGCACATGAGCAACACATAGCAATAGTAGCATAAGAAATGTCCCGGTGCCAGGACCATAAAATCCATCATAGAGGCCCATCACCAATGCCAATGCTGCAATAATAGAGTTGGTCTTACGGCTTGTATATGGACATCGATATTCGCTTAACGTTCGTTTGTTAAGCACAAAAATAGCAGTCAGTGGCAGAATAACGAGTATGAGGATTCTGAATATATCATTATCCATCAGCAATGCCAATCGAGCACCAAACCACGAGCCAATTAAGGCTGCACAAATCGCTGGTATAAGCTCCTTCCAATGGATAAATCCACAGCGCGAATATCGCATCGTGGCAACAAATGTACCGCAGCTGGCGCTAAACTTATTTGTACCAATAGCATCTATAGGATTCAATCCTACAATCATATACGCAGGTAGAGATATTAAACCTCCACCTCCAGCAATCGCATCAACAAAGCCGCCTAAAAATACAAGTGGGCAAACTATTAAATACTCTAACATTCCTCAAAAATTTGTACAAAAGTAGTAATTATATTCTGAACCATATACAATATTTTAAAAATTATTAAAAAATATAAATAGGTATATTCTTAAAGTGTACAAAATAGCGCATTGAAACACAGCAGCCATACCCTATAATCTGCAATACAATAAACATAAAAATATCGCGACGAACTATTGCGAGATTTGCAAAAAATGCTTACCTTTGCACAAATTTAGACGTGAATATGAAACGAGTGATGAACATAATTAGCAGACCATCTCTACAAACCGCTGAGTGTAAGGCTAATTGCCGACGTTTCGTTAATTCTGGTATTATTGTTTTTGTTAAATAATGGCGACTCTATGGGTCGCCTGTTTTTTGATATATGGGCAGAGAAAGAGTTATAATTAAGGGTGGCATTGTCAAGGGTGCCAACATTTGCGGTAAGGTAGATATCGCAATCGAGGGTGAACGCATTGTCGATATTGCCGAGAATATCACTGTAACAGAGTGCGATAGCGTCATCGATGCCTCGGGGCTCGTTGTAGCCCCAGCATTTGTCGATGTACACGTACACCTTCGCGAGCCAGGCTTTGGCTACAAGGAGCGTATCGAGACAGGTAGTCGTGCCGCAGCACGTGGTGGCTACTCTACAGTATGCCCTATGCCTAACCTTAATCCTGTTCCTGACAGTTTAGAGAATCTTCAGCAGCAACTCGACATCATCGAGCGCGACGCTTGCATTGAGGTACTACC
Source organism: Alistipes sp. (assembly GCA_045659765.1). Classification (GTDB taxonomy): domain Bacteria; phylum Bacteroidota; class Bacteroidia; order Bacteroidales; family Rikenellaceae; genus Alistipes. The sequence goes on along the minus strand of JAZRCN010000029.1, from coordinate 25,123 downwards.
CTACGCTGCAATTACCGTTGGTCGCAAGGGCGAAGAGCTTGTGGATATGGCTTCGCTTAAGGATAAGGTTTGTGGCTTTTCGGATGATGGCAGTGGCGTGCAGCGCGACGGTATGATGGCCGATGCTATGCAGAAGGCTGCGGAGCTCGATACAATCATTGCAGCACACTGCGAGGTCGAGGAGCTATTGCGTGGTGGTTACATTCACGATGGCGAGTATGCTCGCCAGCATGGCCACAAGGGTATCTGCTCGGAGAGCGAGTGGAAGCAGGTACGCCGCGATATTGAGTTGGCAGAGAAGTATGGATGCCGCTACCATGTGTGTCATATATCGACAAAGGAGACCGTACAGCTTGTTCGTGAGGCTAAGGCTCGTGGTGTAAAGGTAACCTGCGAGACGGGCCCTCACTACCTTATCTATACCGACATGGACCTGCATGAGGATGCACGTTGGAAGATGAACCCACCGTTGCGTTCGGCTGAGGATAGAGCAGCTCTTATCGAGGGTATCGTCGATGGCACAATCGACATGATTGCTACAGACCACGCACCCCACAGCGTCGAGGAGAAATCTCGCGGTTTGAAGGATAGCGCGATGGGTATCGTAGGTCTTGAAACAGCATTTGCAGCACTCAATACCCACCTTGTTAAGAAGGGTATCATCTCGCTCGACAGATTGGTCGAGGTGATGAGTATCAATCCCCGCAAGGTTTTCCGCATCAAGGGTGGTCTGAATGTGGGCGATAGAGCCGATGTAGTTTTGCTCGACACCGAGAAGGAGTGGAGAGTAGATAGCTCGAAGTTCTTCTCTATGGGTCGCATCACGATGTTTGATGGCTGCGATATGCAGGGCGATGTTGTGATGACTCTGCACCGCGGAGAGATTGTATACGACAACAAAACAAAATAATATATAAATCAAGAAAGTAGATGAAACCTTTTACCAAAAAACTTGTACTTGAAAACGGCAAGGAGTTCCCAGGCTACGGCTTTGGCTCTAACCGCGCGACAGTATGCGAGTTGGTCTTCAACACCTCGATGGTGGGTTATCAGGAGATTGTTTCGGATCCCACTTACACAGATCAGATTGTAGTTATGACCTACCCGCTTATGGGCAACTATGGCTTTACGGATGAGGACAACGAGAGCAAGTCGTCGTCTATCGGTGGTATGGTAGTTCGCGAGTGCTGCGAGGCACCCAGCAACTTCCGCTACACTAAGACTCTCAACGAGGCTTTCGAGGAGATGGACATCCCTGGTATTTATGGTGTGGATACTCGTATGATTACGCGCATCATCCGTAACGAGGGTACTCAGAAGGCTGCTATCGTAGATATCGCAATGTCTACAGAGGAGGCTTTGGCACTCATCCGCAACACGGAGCTTCGCCACGATTCGGTAGCTCGTGTAAGCTGCAAGAAGCGTTGGTTCTCACGTACACCCAACCACAAGTGGGACGTTGTGGCTATCGACTGCGGTATTAAGTATAGCTTCATCCGCCAGCTCAACGCTAAGGGTTGTAACGTAACCATCGTACCTTTCGATTCTACAACTGAGGAGATCTTGGCATTCAATCCTGATGGTATCTTCATCTCGAATGGTCCTGGCGACCCCAATGACGTAGCATCTATTAGCAAGGTTGTCGAGGATTTGCGTGGCAAACTTCCAATCTTTGGTGTAGGTTTAGGTCACCAGATTATTGCTGAGGCCTATGGTGCTAAGAATACAAAGATGAAGTTTGGACACCGTGGTGCCAACCACCCAGTAAAATATTTGGTGAATGGCAAGCTCGAGATCGTAAGCCAGAATCACAGCTACGCCATCGACGAGAACTCTCTCAAGGGAACATCTCTCGAGATTACACACCGCAACCTTTTGGACAACACTATCGCAGGTGTTGAGTCGTTGCAGGACAAGCTCTTCTCGGTACAGTATCAGCCCGACTGCACTCCCGAGGCGAGCAGCACATACCTTTTCGATAAATTCATTAAATTGATGGAGGAGAACAAACATGCCTAAGAGAACAGATATCAAGAAAGTAATGGTTATCGGCTCTGGTCCTATCGTCATAGGTCAGGCCGCAGAGTTCGACTATGCCGGAACACAGGCATGTCTTGCACTCAAGGAGGAGGGTTACCACGTAATCTTGGTGAACTCTAACCCCGCAACCATAATGACAGATACACATATCGCAGATAAGGTCTACATGGAGCCTTTGACTCTGGAGTATGTGGCAAAGATTATCCGCTATGAGCGTCCCGATGCTATCGTTCCAGGCCTCGGTGGACAGACAGGTCTTAACCTCGCTGTGCAGCTTGCCAAGAAGGGTATTTTGGATGAGTGTGGTGTAGAGATTTTGGGTACTTCGTTCACCTCTATCGAGGAGGCCGAGGACCGCGAGCTCTTCAAGGAGCTATGCTTGCGCATTGGCGAACCCGTTATCCCATCATACATTACTAATACTATAGAGGAGGGTGTCGAGGCAGCTCAGAAGATTGGCTATCCCGTAGTTCTCCGTCCCGCCTTCACACTTGGTGGTACAGGTGGCGGTTTTGCTGACAATGAGGAGGAGTTGCGCGATATGATGCGTAACGCTTTGGCTCTCTCTCCTATTCACCAGGTACTTATCGAGAAGAGTATCAAGGGTTATAAGGAGATCGAGTTCGAGGTGATGCGCGATAAGAACGACACTGCTATTACCATCTGCTCGATGGAGAATGTCGATCCCGTAGGTATCCACACGGGTGACTCTATCGTTGTTGCTCCCAGCCAGACTTTGGCAAACAAGGAGTACCAGATGTTGCGTTCAAGTGCCTTGAAGCTTATCCGTGCCTTGAAGATCGAGGGTGGTTGCAACGTGCAGTTTGCACTCGACCCATTGTCATTCAAGTATTATATCATTGAGGTTAATCCTCGTGTTAGCCGCTCATCGGCTCTTGCATCAAAGGCGAGTGGCTACCCTATCGCACGTGTAACGGCCAAGGTTGCTATCGGTATGACTCTCGATGAGATTCGCATCGCTAACACTCCTGCAAGCTTCGAGCCTACGCTTGATTATATCGTTACTAAGGTGGCACGTTTCCCATTCGATAAGTTTAGCAACGCATCTAATGAGCTTGGTACACAGATGAAGGCTACGGGTGAGGTTATGAGCGTTGGTCGCACCTTCGAGGAGGGCCTTTTGAAGGCTGTTCGTTCGTTGGAGACTGGCGTATGTCACATCTACCACAAGAAGTTCGACACGATGTCTGTCGAGGGCATCCTCGCATACATCCGCAAGGGTACCGATGACCGTATCTATGCTATTGCCGAGCTTATCCGTCGCGGTGTCGATTTGTTACACGTCTACGACAACACAAAGATCGACCTCTTCTTCCTTGAGAAGTTGAAGAATATCGTTGAGATGGAGAAGACTGTTAAGGAGAATCCTCGCAATACAGAGGTGCTTTACGATGCGAAGCGTTTGGGCTTTAGCGACAAGTATATCGGTATGCTTTGGGGCATGACCGAGTCTGAGGTATTCAAATTGCGTAAGGAGAGCGACATCTTCCCAGTATACAAGATGATTGATACGTGTGCTGCGGAGTTCGACTCAGAGGTGCCATATCTCTACTCTACATACGAGCAGGAGAACGAGTCTATAGTTAGCAACCGCGAGAAGATCGTAGTTCTCGGTTCTGGTCCTATCCGTATCGGTCAGGGTGTAGAGTTCGACTACTCTACCGTACACGCTATCTGGTCTATTCGTGAGGCTGGCTACGAGGCTATCATCATCAACAACAACCCCGAGACCGTATCTACAGACTACACAATCAGCGATAAGCTCTACTTCGAGCCATTGACTGTGGAGGATGTGATGAACGTTATCGAGTTGGAGAAGCCTACAGGTGTTGTTGTATCACTTGGTGGTCAGACAGCTATCAACCTCGCAAAGCCTTTGGCAGACTTGGGCGTAAAGATTATCGGTACAGGTATCGAGGCTATCAACAACGCTGAGGATAGAAAGTGCTTCGAGGCTATCATGCGTCGCGCAGGTATTCCTCAGCCCGATGCCGAGGCTATTACGGATATCGAGCGTGGTGTGGCTGCTGCCGAGCGTATTGGTTACCCAGTATTGGTTCGTCCAAGCTATGTACTTGGTGGTCGTGCAATGCAGATCGTATCTAACGAGGAGGCTTTGCGTCACTACCTCAAGACTGCTGTTGAGATCAACGAGGATCAGCCCGTATTGGTCGATAAGTACATTATGGGTAAGGAGCTCGAGGTTGATGCAATCTGTGATGGCGAGAACGTATTTATCCCTGGTATCATGGAGCACGTAGAGCGCACAGGTGTTCACTCGGGTGACTCTATGAGCGTATATCCTACATTCAGCGTAAGCCAGAAGGTTAAGGATACGATCAAGGATTATACTATTCGCTTGGGTAAGGAGATTGGCATCCTTGGTCTTTACAATATTCAGTTCATCGCCGACGACAATGATATGGTATACGTAATCGAGGTTAATCCTCGTTCGTCACGTACCGTACCATTCCTCTCGAAGGCTACTGGCGTGCCTATGGCTAAGATTGCTACCAACGTGATGCTCGGTCATTCACTCCGTGAGCAGGGCGTAGATGTAGTCATCCCCGAGGAGAAGAAGAGATGGTACGTAAAGACTCCAGCCTTCTCATTCGCTTAGATTCGTGGCGTAGACTCATACCTATCGCCCGAGATGAAGTCTACTGGTGAGGCTATCGGCTATGACTCATCGTTGCGTCGTGCATTGTACAAGTCATTGCAGTCATCGGGTATGACTATCGCAAACTACGGTACTATCTTCGTATCTATCGCCGATGCTGATAAGCCACGTGCATTGCCTCTTATCCGCCGTTTCTACGAGCTCGGTTTCAATATCGAGGCTACGAGCGGTACAGCAACCTACTTGCGTGAGAATGGCATCCGCACACGTTGCTTGAAGAAGCTCAGCGAGGGTTCTACCGAGATCTTCGACTCGTTGCGCAAGGGCCACGTAAACTATGTTATCAACACTATCGATATCAACCAGCATAGCGCACGTCTTGATGGCTACGACATTCGTCGTTGCGCTGTTGAGAACAATGTGACTATCTTCACCGCTCTCGAGACAGTAAGCGTACTTCTCGACGTATTGGAGGAGATTACGTTGGGTGTATCGACAATCGACGCTGAATAATGTATAAGAAGGGACTATATACTATAGTAAGTAACACACCTCTAACACCTGTGGTTTACCGCATGGTGTTAGAGGGTGATACACAATATATCACCCACTCGGGCGAGTTTATCAACATCGAGCTTAGCGGCAAGTTCTTGCGCCGCCCAATCTCTATTGCCGACTACGATGAGCGTACTATTACGATCATCTACAAGGTAGTAGGTCGTGGTACGGAGCAGATGAAGCAGATGCAGGCTGGCGAGGTGCTCGATATTCTCACAGGCTTGGGCAATGGTTTCTCTACGGATAACGACGCTAAGCGACCTCTGCTCGTAGGTGGTGGCGTAGGCGTTCCACCCATGTATAATCTCTGCAAGAGATTGTTGGGCGAGGGTAAGAAGCCTATGGTAATCCTTGGCTTCAACACTGCTTCGGAGATCTTCTATGCCGAGGAGTTCCGCGCTTTAGGCGTAGATGTATATATCTCTACGGCCGACGGTTCGGAGGGTACTAAGGGTTTCGTTACGGATGTTATCCGCGAGAAGGCTTTGGAATTTGACTACCTCTACACTTGCGGCCCTCTGCCTATGCTTAAGGCGTTGTACGACGCTACGGAGTCGCCAGCAGAGTTCAGTTTTGAGGAGCGTATGGGCTGTGGTTTTGGTGCTTGCATGGGTTGCTCATGCAAGACCAAGTATGGCAACAAGCGTATATGCAAGGATGGTCCAGTACTTAAACGTGAAGAGATTATATGGTAAAGCACTACGACACATCGGTTGAGCTTTGTGGTGTAAAGCTCGACAACCCTATAATTCCAGCAAGTGGCACCTTTGGTTTTGGTCGCGAGTTTGCCGACTACTACGATTTGGACTGCTTGGGAGCAATATCGTTCAAGGGTACTACGTGCGATGCGCGTTTTGGTAACCCCACACCACGTATTGCAGAGTGCGAGGCTGGTTTGATTAACTCTGTGGGTTTGCAGAACCCTGGTATTGACAAGGTTATCGCTGAGGAGCTACCCCACCTTCGATCAATTTTCCACAAGCCTATCGTTGCCAACATCAGCGGTTTCTCGTTGGAGGAGTATGAGGAGTGCTGCGCCAAGATTGATAAGGAGGAGCAGGTAGAGATTATCGAGGTCAATGTATCGTGCCCCAACGTACACAACGGAGGTATGAGCTTCGGCACACAGCCCGAGTCGGCTGCCGAGGTTACACGTCGTGTGAAGAGCGTTACTACGAAGCCTGTATTCATCAAGCTTAGCCCCAACGTAACTGATATTGTATCTATCGCACGCGCGTGCGAGGATGCTGGTGCTGATGGTATTTGCCTTATCAATACACTTCTCGGCATGCGTATCGACACTATGCGTCGTCGTCCCGTTATTGCCAATAAGATGGGTGGTTTCTCGGGAGATGCTGTCTTCCCTGTGGCTGTACGTATGGTCTATCAGGTGGCTAATGCTTGTCAGATTCCCGTTATGGGCTGCGGTGGCGTAAGCACTGCAGATAACGTAATCGAGATGATGATGGCTGGTGCTACAGCAGTGCAGGTCGGTGCTGCGAACCTCAAGAACCCATATGCCGCAAAGGAGATTATCGAGGCATTGCCTAAGGAGATGGAGCGTCTTGGCATCGAGCGCCTAAGCGACATTATCGGTATTGTAAAATAAATAAATGAGATACACTATGAAACGCGATGTTATTATTGCCTGCGACTTCAGCAGCAAGGAGCAGACACTCAACTTTTTGGATAAGTTCACAGGCCGTAAGCCCTTTGTGAAGATCGGCATGGAGCTCTTCTATGCCGAGGGCCCCGAGATTGTACGTACAATCAAGGAGCGTGGTCACCGCATCTTCCTCGATCTTAAGTTGCACGATATTCCAAACACTGTAAAGAAGGCTATGTCGGTTCTTCGCAACTTGGATGTTGATATGACTAACGTACATGCAGCAGGTACGGTAGATATGATGCGTGCTGCTATCGAGGGTCTTACACGTGAGGATGGTACACGTCCAATGCTTATTGCCGTTACACAGCTTACCTCTACATCTGAGGAGCGTATGCAGAAGGAGTTGCTTATCAACGCTTCGATCAACGACACTATCGTTAAGTATGCTCAGAACACCAAGGAGGCAGGCTTGGATGGTGTAGTTTGCTCACCTCTTGAGGCAGCAATGGTAAAGGAGGCTTGTGGTAAGGAGTTTATGACTATCACACCAGGTGTTCGATTTGCTGATGGCGAGGTTGGCGACCAGGTGCGCGTAACTACTCCCGAGCGTGCTCGTGAGATTGGCTCAGATTTTATCGTTGTTGGTCGTCCTATCACCGCTGCTGACGATCCAGTAGCAGCCTACGAGCGTTGTGTACGTGAGTTCTGCGGTGAGTAATGCTTGGAACAAACTAAATAAAGTCATTAATAATATAAATGATATAACCGACTATGGAAAAGAAAATTGCAAAAGATCTACTCTCTATTGGCGCAGTATTTTTGCGTCCTGAGCAGCCCTTCACATGGGCAAGTGGCATCAAGAGCCCCATATATTGCGATAACCGTCTTACTCTCACAGCTCCCGAGGTACGCAACCACGTAGAGGAGGGCTTGGCAGAGCTTATCCGCAAGCACTATCCCGAGGTGGAGGTGTTGATGGGTACATCGACAGCAGGTATCGCACACGCAGCTATTACAGCTACTATCCTTAACTTGCCTATGGGTTATGTTCGCTCAGGATCTAAGGATCATGGTCGTGGCAACCAGATTGAGGGTAAGTTGGAGAAGGGCCAGAAGGTTGTTGTTGTCGAGGACCTTATCTCAACTGGCGGTAGCTGCATCGAGGTTGTCGAGGCTTTGCGTAATGCAGGTGCTGATGTTCTCGGTATCGTGAGCATCTTCACATACGGCATGCAGAAGGGCTTGGATCGCTTGGCAGCAGCCGAGGCTAAGAACTACTCTCTCTCTAACCTCGACGCATTGGTAGAGGTTGCTGCCGAGGAGGGTTACATCAAGGCTGAGGACAAAGAGCGTATTCTTAAGTTCCGCAACAACCCCTCTGACGAGAGCTGGATTAAGTAATATTAGGCGTAAAGCCACAAATCGAGGGGTCTGCTCTAATAATATGATTGGTTGCAGACCCTTCTTAATACCATAACAAGATGAAACATCTTATCGACCCCACCGACCTCTCGGTACAGGAGATTGCCGAGATTATCGCCTTGGCCGAGGATATCATCGCCAACCGCGAGAAGTATAGCGAGGTGTGTCGTGGCAAGAAGCTCGCAACACTCTTCTACGAGCCAAGTACACGTACACGTCTTAGCTTCACAGCAGCAATGATGGAGCTAGGTGGCAATGTCTTGGGTTTTGCCGATGCAAAGTCATCATCGGTATCTAAGGGCGAAACCGTGCAGGATACCGTGAGGGTTATCAACTGCTTTGCCGATATTATCGCAATGCGTCATAAGGTGGAGGGTGCCCCTCTCGCAGCAACCGAGGTGTCGCGTACACCTATTATCAATGCTGGTGATGGCAGCCACAGCCACCCCACCCAGACGCTCACCGACCTGCTTACCATTAAGCGTGAGTTGGGTACGTTGAATAACTTGACTATTGGTCTTGTAGGTGATTTGAAGTATGGTCGTACCGTACACTCACTTATTAAGGCTATGACGCGCTATGCGAACACTCGCTTTGTGCTTATCTCGCCTCCAGAGCTTGCATTGCCCGACTACATTAAGCGCGATGTATGCGACCGTCTTGGCGTGGAGTATCGCGAGTCTAACGACATTGAGAGCGTAATCGGAGATATCGATATTCTCTATATGACACGTGTGCAACAGGAGCGTTTCACCGACTTAGCAGAGTACGAGCGTGTTAAGGATTGTTTTATTCTCGATGCGGCAAAGATGCGCGGTGCTAAGGAGAATATGGCCGTTTTGCATCCACTACCCCGTGTAAACGAGATTGCTATTGATGTGGATAGCGATCCTCGTGCAGCATATTTCCGTCAGGTGGAGAATGGTAAGTTCGTGCGTATGGCTCTTATCCTCAAGCTCCTTGAGTGGCAGGATAACCCCGAGAAGATCTTCGACCAGCACGACGGCAAGGCTATTGCAGGCTGCAAGTGTCCTAACCCATTGTGCATCTCAAATCTCGAGCCCGTACGTCCTCGTTTCGAGGAGTCTACAGTTGAGCCAGGCGTTATCCGCTGTGGCTATTGTGAGTCGAAGGCTGAGTAATAGAAGGTATATTTACCTATATAAGACCATCTTAGGAACGCTTCCTGAGGTGGTCTATTTTTATTGTATGGATTTCTTGTAAGAAAGGTTAGATTGGGTCCGATAAAGAAATTGCCCCAGATGGGATATTTCCCATTTGGGGCAATGATTGAAGTGCCGCAGATGCGTCACTATCACATGAATGTTACTCCTCAAAAGAGTGGATTACAACACCTGAGCGCAACTTAGGCTCGAACCATGTAGTCTTAGGAGGCATGATGTTGCCAGTGTCAGCGATATCGAAGAGCTGCTGCATTGATACAGGATACAACGCGAAAGCAACCTTCATCTCACCGCTATCAACACGCTTCTGCAACTCACCCAAACCACGGATACCACCTACGAAGTCGATACGCTTAGATGTACGGAGGTCTGCGATGCCCAATACCTTATCCAAAACAAGGTTAGAGAGAACTGATACGTCGAGAACGCCGATAGGATCGTTATCATCGTAAGTACCCTCCTTAGCAGTCATTGAATACCACTCGCCATCAAGGTACATTGCGAAGTTGTGCAATGCGTTAGGAGTGTAGATATCTGCACCCTTCTTCTCAACTACGAAGTTAGCCTCTACTGCTGCCAAGAAATCCTCCTTAGAAAGACCGTTAAGATCCTTAACTACGCGGTTGTAGTCGATAATGCGGAGGTGTGATGCAGGGAATGTAACTGCCAAGAAGAAGCAGTACTCCTCATCGCCAGTGTGGTTAGGATTCTTTGAAGCGCACTCCTGACCTACACGTGCAGCAGCAGCTGTACGGTGGTGACCATCAGCTACGTACAATGCAGGAATACCCTTGAAGAGCTCAGTGATGCGATCGTTAGTCTCCTTGCAGCGGATAACCCACATGTGGTGACCAAAGCCATCCTCAGCTACGAAATCGTAGTCTGCCTCGTGCTCAGCAACCCACTTAGAGATGATAGCGTCGATCTCCTTATCGTCGGGATATGCGAAGAATACGGGCTCGATGTTAGCCTTCTGGTTGCGAACGTGGATCATACGATCCTCCTCCTTATCAACGCGAGTAAGCTCGTGCTTCTTGATAGCGCCTGAGAGGTAATCCTCATAGTGGCAGCACATAGCGATACCATACTGAGTACGGCCGTGCATAGTCTGAGCGTAGATGTAGTAGTACTCCTCGCCATCCTGTGCCAACCAACCCTTCTCCTTCCAGATGCGGAAGTTCTCCATAGCCTTCTCATAAGCCTCCTGTGAGTGCTCATCAGCGATAGGATCGAAATCGATCTCAGGCTTGATGATGTGGAGCAATGAACGCTCGCCAGCCTCAGCCTTAGCCTCTACAGAGTTAAGAACGTCGTATGGACGTGATGCAACCTCAGATGCCAACTCCTTTGGAGGACGAATACCCTTGAAAGGTTTAATTCTTACCATATTTGTAAAATAGTTTTAGCTTGGTTTGATTTTTATTGTAGGGTGCCAATTGCTTGACACCCTATGTTTAATTTTTCGTGCTTAACAAATAGTGTAATTAAGATATCTTGAACTGTTCGACGATCGAAATGTAAGTTTACGTTGCATAACTCATCCCCACCCCGAACAGAGACCAAAGTATCTACAATCTACTACTTGTTAACCTGGAAACGAACGTTACCGTTTACGAAGTAGTCAACGATCTGACGAGCAGCAGCAAGACCAGCGTTTACGTTAGCCTCAGCTGTCTCAGCACCCTGCTTCTTAGGAGTACCGAAGTAGCGCTTGCCAAACTTCTCAGCGTATACGTCCTTAGCATCTGGAGCGATATCAGTAACATACTTCAAGTCCTCGCGCTCCTCCATAGCCTTCATAAGACCCTCCTCGTTGATAACCTCCTTACGAGCAGTGTTTACGATAGTTGCACCCTTAGGCATAGACATTGCGAGGTCGTAGCCGATAGAACCCTTAGTCTCAGCAGTTGCAGGAATGTGCAATGAGAGGTAGTCAGCAGCAGCGTAAAGCTCTGCTACAGAGTTCATCTTCTTAACACCGTCGCGCTCGAATACTGCGTCGTCAGTGATGAAAGGATCGTAAGCTACTACGTTCATGCCGAGAGCCTTACCCTTAAGACCTACCAAGCGACCTACGTTACCGTAAGCGTGGATAGCAAGAGTCTTGCCCTGAAGCTCTGAACCTGTACCAGGGTTGAACTGGTTACGAGCCATGAATACCATCATACCGAGAGCGAGCTCAGCAACAGCATTTGAGTTCTGGCCAGGAGTGTTCATAACAACCACGTTGTGAGCAGTAGCTGCTGCGAGGTCTACGTTGTCGAAACCTGCACCTGCGCGAACAACAATCTTGAGCTGCTTAGCAGCCTCGATAACCTCAGCAGTAACCTTGTCGCTACGGATGATAAGAGCATCAACATCAGCTACAGCAGCCAAAAGCTCTGCCTTATCAGCATACTTCTCAAGGCGTACTACCTCGTAGTTAGCCTCCTTCAAGATTGACTCAATACCCTCAACTGCGCTCTTTGCAAAGGGCTTCTCGGTTGCAATAAGTACCTTCATAATAGGTTTAATATCTTTTATTATATTAGTTATTAAGGTAGCCCCGCGACATTAAGACGAGAGGCTACCATTTGATTTAATCTTGGACGTTGTATTACTTGTGCAACTCCTCGAACTCCTTCATGCAAGCTACCAAAGCCTCTACAGACTCCTTAGGACAAGCATTGTAGATAGAAGCACGGAAACCACCTACTGAACGGTGACCCTTGATACCTACCATACCCTTCTCCTTAGCAAATGCCATGAACTCAGCCTCCAAAGCCTCCTTACCAGGAGCCATTACGAAGCATACGTTCATCAAAGAACGGTCCTCCTTAGCTGCTGTACCTACGAACATAGAGTTGCGGTCGATCTCGTTGTAGAGCAACTCAGCCTTCTCCTTGTTCATCTTGTACATAACCTCTACACCACCGAGCTCCTTAACCCACTTCAATGTCTGGTACATTACGAAGATAGGGAATACAGGAGGTGTGTTGTACATTGAGCGGTTGCGAGCCTCCTCTGGATAGTGAGTAGCGTAGTCAACCATTGACTGAAGCTTGCGCTCTGACTGACCGAGAAGATCCTTGCGGATGATAACGAAAGTAACACCAGCGGGACCTACGTTCTTCTGAGCACCACCATAGATCATACCGTACTTCTTAACGTCGATAGGACGTGACATGATGTCTGATGACATATCAGCAACCAAAGTTACGGGTGAGTCGATATCCTCGTGGATCTCTGTACCGTAGATAGTGTTGTTTGTAGTGATGTGGAAGTAGTCTACATCAGTAGGGATAGTGTAGTTCTTAGGAATGTAGCTGTAAGTCTTGTCCTCAGAAGAAGCAACGATCTCTACATCGCCATAGAACTTAGCCTCCTTAGCAGCCTTCTTTGCCCAAACACCAGTCTGCAAGTAAGCAGCCTTAGTCTTGAGAAGGTTAGCGGGAACCTGGAAGAACTGAGTTGATGCACCACCACCTACGAAGAAGATAGCATACTCCTCAGGGATGTTGAGAAGGTCGCGCCAAAGCTGCTCAACCTCTGCCATTACGCGCTCCCAACCTGGTGTACGGTGTGAGATCTCAAGGATACCGATACCTGTGTTATCGAAGTCACGAATAGCCTCGATAGCTGCCTCAATAGCCTGCTTTGGAAGTACGCAAGGACCTGCGTTAAAATTGTGTTTCATACGTTTTAATGTTTTATAAGTTTGTATTGGTGAAAATATGTTTTTATTTTTTACCTATAGTTCAAAGTCTATTTACACATATCCCTCTACATAGTTACACAAAGGTAATCAATTTTTAGTATTCGCAAAAGGAAAATCGGCTTTTTTTTACTTTTTAAGCGATAAAGACTGATTCTTTATTAAAAAAATGAGATAAAAACCATCGTGACGACCCTCCTCGTACAATTTTTCGAGTATAAAGTCGCTCTATTAACCAGCGCCAACTATTAGTTCTCAATATTCAATAATTGGTCATATTATCGCATACATAGCGTCTACACATATACAATAAATTAGGGCCGCTCGACTTCAACCTCGAGCAGCCCGTATCACAAGTTACAACACTGTCTTATCTACAATCGGCGTGCACCATCCGAGATAACCACAGAGTAAACCTTAGGCTCGTGGCCATACTTAGCCGCAAACTTAGCCTTTGCCGTAGCTATAAAGTTATCGTAAAGCTCTGCGCGCACAAGGTTGATCGTGCAACCGCCAAATCCACCACCCATAATACGAGATCCTGCCACTCCACACTCCTCGGCTACAGTTGCCAAGAAGTCGAGCTCCTCGCACGATACCTCGTAGTCACGCGACATACCCCAGTGTGTCTCATACATGCGCTTACCGACTGTCTCATAGTCGTCACGCTTTAGAGCTTCGCACACATCCAATACGCGCTGCTCCTCGCCAATCACATAGCGAGCTCGCTTATAATCCTCTTCTGAAATCTGTGCACGCACAGCCTCAAGGTCGGCCATTGTTGCGCCGCGCAAGAACTCTCTACCCAACACCGTAGCCACACGTTCGCACGATGCACGACGATCGTTATAGGGCGAACCTACAAGCTCGTGCTTAACCACAGAGTCAAGCAAAACGAGTTTATAGCCATGCTGCTCAGGATCAAATGGGAAGTATTCAAACTCCATAGAGCGACAGTCGAGGCGCATAAGATGTCCCGCTTTACCAAAGACAGATGCAAACTGATCCATGATACCACATTTCACACCGCAATAGTTGTGCTCGGTAGACTGGCCAATGCGAGCCAGTTCGAAACGGTCGATACCGAGTGAGAATAGTTCATTAAGAGCATTTGCGAATGTAGACTCCAAAGCAGCCGACGATGACATACCTGCACCAAGAGGCACATCACCCGAGAATGCTGTATCGAAGCCTGCAATCTTACCGCCACGTTTCTGAATCTCGCGACACACACCGAAAATGTAGCGTGCCCAGCTCTGCACAGGAGCATCCTCCTCGTTTAGGCCAAACTCGGCATAATCTTCCAAATCTACTGAGTATGCACGAACTTTATCTGTGCCGTTGAGCTTAATTTCGGCAACCATACCCTTGTCGATAGCGCCTGGAAATACGAAGCCTCCATTATAGTCGGTATGCTCGCCAATAAGGTTGATGCGACCTGGAGATGTAAACATCTCGCCTACAGCACCAAACTTTTCGTTAAACTTGTTGTTGATAAGTGTTAGGTCCATATAATTTATAGTTTAAGCTTTTTACTGATTATGGCAAAGTTAAATATTTTTCGTATGGAATACAAACTATTAGCAAGAAAAAGTTTTAACTTTGCACTATGGAACGACGTGATAAAGTATTCGGATGGCTCGACGAGCATGGTATTAAGTACACATGGTACGAACACCCCGAGGCACCGACAATCGAAATAGCACAACAATATTGGCGTGCAGATGGCTCGAAGCATTGCAAAAACCTATTCTTCCGTAACCACAAGGGCAATCGTCACTATTTAGTTGTATTTGACTCGCAGCAGTCGATGGCGATACACGACTTGGAGCACCTACTACATCAGGGCAAGCTCTCGTTTGCCTCGGCAGAGCGCATGGATAAGTGGCTCGGATTATGCCCAGGCTCGGTATCTCCATTTGGTTTGATCAACGATCCAGAGAATCATGTACATCTCTTCCTTGACGAGAGTCTACGTGAGCAAGAGTCGTTGAGTTTCCACCCCAACGACAATCGCTTTACGGTTGTTATCTCACGTGATGAGTTTACAAAATACCTTGAGGCAGTGGGTAATAGCTACGAGTATATCAAGCTATACTAAAGCTACTTATTTGCAATATATTCCGCAATAATACGAGCAGCACATGCCACATATTCGACGCATGGGCGCTTCTTGTAGTACTCTGCTGTGCGCTCCGAAGGCATAGGTGTTTCGCTCTTCTCAACCATAGGTTCCAAACCGAGAAGTCTGCGACATACAATATCACCATTTTCGCTACGGAAGCTATCGGCAAAGCTCTGCACAAGAGCATAGTTTTGCTGTCGCTCTGCCATATTCTTAGGATCTGAAGATGGGGCCAAAGCCGAGGCTACGAGAGCCATACCGCTTACCGTGCCACATACCTCACGCATACGACCCATACCGCCACCAAACGAAGCAGCAATACGTGCAGCCTGCTCGGGTGTAAGATCCATGATATCGTTGTAGGCCATGACTACGGCCTGAGCACAATTGTATCCCTCGAGAAAGAGTTCGCGGGCGCGGGCTACGCGCTCCTCTACATTGATTTGCATACTATCTATTTTATATTTATATTTGCGAGTACAAAGATAGCACTTTTTTCGATATGACACTCGATAATCTACCCACACTCAACTATCCGCCCATACGCCTTCGAGCACGTCGCGCGCAGAATGGCCGCACCGAGGTCTTTGATGCGGTGCGTGGCAAGTGGCTCGTTCTTACCCCTGAGGAGTGGGTGCGTCGTCACGTAGTAGCCTTCATGCTCTCGCACTGTGGCTATACAGCACAACATATCATCGAGGAGTATCCCGTAGAGATAAATGGCATGGCACAACGTGCCGACATAGTTGCGATGTGCAGGTGCTGCAAGCCCTATCTCGTAGTGGAGTGCAAGGAACCCAACGTCAAGATAGACGGGGATGTTTTAGCACAAGCGGTACGCTACAACTCGGTGCTTGGCGGTCGCTATATCGTAATAACAAATGGTCTGCAGACATACTGCTATACCCACAACGAGGGCAAATACCTACCAATCGACCACTTTCCACATGCCGAGGAGGGTGAATAGCCCCTTTCGGAGGCCTTAAATGCACATTTTTCACGCTGCAAATTTGTTATCTTCATAGTAGTTTGTAACTTTGTCGCATCATTCTTTAATAAGAATTATGAAAGTAGTAAACCGAGTTGCCGACCTTAGAGCGGCATTGGCCACATGCCCAAAGGAGGGTGTTGGCTTTGTACCCACAATGGGTGCTCTACACGCTGGACACCGCTCATTGGTTGAGCGTGCACGCAAAGAGAACGACACAGTCGTAGTGAGCGTATTTGTAAACCCAACACAGTTTAACGATAAGAACGATCTGAAGAACTACCCTCGCACTCCCGAAGCCGATTGTGCTATTTTGGAGGCTGCAGGTGCCGATATCGTCTTCATGCCTTCGGTCGAGGATATCTACCCCGAGCCCGACACTCGCGAGTTTGACTTCGGACTAATCGACAAGGTTATGGAGGGTGCTACACGCCCAGGTCACTTCAATGGTGTAGCCCAGGTCGTAAGTCGTCTTTTCGATCTTGTACGTCCCGCACGTGCATACTTCGGAGAGAAGGACTTCCAGCAGATTGCCGTGATTAAGGCTATGGTTGAGCAGCTCAATATCGACATTGATATCGTTGAGTGCGTTATCGTTCGTGGTGAGGATGGTCTTGCACTATCGTCGCGCAACGAGCTACTCACACCCGAGCACCGTCAGGCAGCACCACACATCTACGCCACTATCAGCCAGTGTGCCGAGAAGATGGCTACAATGACTCCTGCGGAGCTTACCGAGTGGGTAGTTGCAACTATCGACTCTAACCCATTGCTCAAGACAATCTATTTCGAGGCTGTGGATGCGCGCACTATGCAGCGTGTCGAGGCTTGGAGCGATGCAGAACGTATCCAGGGTTGCTGCGCAGTGCAGGCTGGCAACATCCGCTTGATTGACAATATTAAGATTAAATAGTAAGAAGCCCCAAACTTATGTATATCGAGAGAATGAAATCTAAGATTCACCGTGTGCGTGTCACCGAGTCGAATCTCAACTATGTGGGCAGCATCACTATCGACGAGGATTTGATGGATGCAGCAGGCCTTATCGAGGGCGAGAAGGTTCAGATTGTGAACAACAACAATGGCGAACGCATCGAGACCTATGTTATCAAGGGTGAGCGTGGTAGCGGTTGTATATGTTTGAATGGCGCTGCGGCACGCCGTACAGCCGTTGGCGATATCGTTATCATCATGGGCTACGGCTTTATGGACTTCGAGGAGGCTAAGACCTTCCAGCCTAAGGTTATCTTCCCTGACGAGCGCACAAACCGCCTATTGTAAGATATAATAAGGTATCTATTATATATGTAAGGAGCTATCTCGAGCGAGGTAGCTCCTTTGTGTTTATTAGCAGGTTGGGGTATTTGCAATTACAAAAGTATATGTCACTGTTTCTGCACACCTTTTTTGTCAGAAAGTTGCAGATGCGACACTATCACGAGAAATTAAATTTCTTGTTAGAAGGGGTTAGATGTGGTCTCGATAAAGAAATTGGCTCGGATGGATAGTACTTGACGTACATTCCATTCGAGCCAATGATTGAGAGGCCGCAGATGACCCCTTATCACAAGAAATTACTCGCTTACGAGAATACGACCGCAATACTCGCAAACAATAAGCTTCTTACCTGAACGAATATCAACCTGACGCTGGGGAGGAATACGATTGAAGCAACCACCGCAAGCATCACGTGTAACTGTTACTACTGCAAGGCCGTTGTGTACGTTGCTGCGAATACGGTTGTAAGCTGAGAGCAAACGCTCATCAATAGGCTGCTTTGCCTTCTCAGCCTTAGCTGTGAGCTCTGCTACCTGCTGTGCAGTCTCTGCCTCGATAGAGTCGAGCTCCTCCTTCTTACCCTTGTAGTCGATCTCGCGCTCTGCAACACGCTCAGAAGTCTCGTCGATAAGAGCCTTCTTCGCCTTGATTGTTGTTGAGTACTCCTTCAAGCGCTTCTCAGCAAGCTCGATCTCGAGCTCCTGATACTCGATCTCCTTGGTGATGGCATCGTACTCACGGTTGTTGCGCACGTTGTTGAGCTGCTCCTTGTAGTTACCAATCATAATCTTGGCCTGATCTACCTCACGCTTACGCTGGCGAGTGAGGTTGTTGAGCTCCTCGATCTCGGCATTGATATTCTCGATACGTGTATTCAAACCTGCAAGCTCATCCTCGAGGTCCTGAACCTCCAAAGGCAACTCTCCCTTAATCTTGTTGATCTCGTCGATAGCCGAGTCAATCTTCTGCAACTGGTAGAGAGCCATAATCTTCTCCTGCATCGAGTAATCTACCTCGTTTGTCTTCTTCTGTGCCATATATGTTGTTAATTTTAGTTATCCTTTCCTTAACCTTAGAGTAGGTAATGTATCGGGTTACGAGAGCATACGCTCTTGCGAACGGCAAAGTTACACATTTTTTTCGATATTACATCATATAATATGCGAATTGCGCAAAATTCACTCTCAAAATGTCCAATATCTGCCAAAATTAGTCGTCCCTCGCCACGCATAAAGTCGTTATAGCGTAGGTCGGCCGTAAGATAGAGGTCGGCATCGGCCGCCAAAGCGTCGTCGATAAGCGAGCCACCAGCACCTGTGCATATTGCCACGCGACGCACCATGAAATCCGCGGATGGGAGGTCGCTATAGCGCACCGCACCAACATCGAAGATACGCTTCACCCTCTCCATAAAACCTAAGGCACTCTCGGCCACAGGGAGTAGACCTACGACACCGAAACCAGCCATTTCGTTACCTGGTCGAGGTTGCAGAACACGCATATCGTTAAGGCCTATCATAGAGCCCACCTGCCAGCTCATACCGTTAGGCGCACTATCGAGATTGGTGTGGCAAGCATAGAGGATTATGCCTCGACGGATAGCGCGCTCAACGCATCGCTCCACGTATGTTGCCGAGTTGAAACGCTTGAGCGCATGGAAGATAATCGGATGATGCGTGATGACCATATTACATCCTTCACGCTCTGCCTCATCTAAAACCTCCTCCGTAACATCCACTGCAAGCAGCACTCCATGTACCTCATCATCAGGACGACCTACGACAAGACCTGAGTTGTCGTACGACTCCTGTAGTGCAAGTGGAGCAAAGCTTTCGATAATATCGGTTATATCCTTAACTCTCATAGGATTGCTTATTAGAACAACGACTGCTCATAGAAGGGGAATAGCTCCTTGTTCTCGTCACTCTTTCGCGCACGACCACGACGACGTGTAACCCCTGCTGTATTCTCCTCCGCAGACTCAGCCACCTCCTTGCGTGGGCGACCACGACGACGTGGTGCAGGCTCCTCAGCGACACTCTCTTCCGCCGCCTCAGTAGATGTCACGCTGCTTACAACACTTGCCTGAGCCTCCTTCTCAACATCTGAGATAAGCTCCGTAACAGCCTCGATAGGTGCATCCATTGGAGCCTCATACTCCACTACACTATCATCACCAAGCGACTCACGCACCTCGACAAGCATGGCACGGATATTTTGCAGGCGCTCCAAAATAGATATTTCACGCTGCACACTCTTGCCACGACCCTTCATTGTCTTATTTGCACCTTCGAGCGTCATACCTTTCTCCTTTACGAGGTGGTAGATAAGCTTAAGGTTCTCGACATCCGATGGTGTAAACATACGGTTGCCCTTCTTATTCTTATGAGGTTTGATACAGTCGAACTTCGACTCCCAGTAGCGGATGAGCGATGCATTAACATCGAACATCTCGGTAACCTCACCCATAGAGTAGAGTAGTTTTGCCATCTCTATATATGTTTTACGTTATTGTTTCAAAATTCTTAAATCCTTGGGGTACATATTGTTACATCTTGCACCGATACGCTTAACAAAACCTATCGGCAGACCCTTATAGCATACGACATTTATACCATCAGCCATGCCATCAGCCGAGATATCCAAACGGCGCAGGTAGCTAACAGCCGTCTCCTCATCGAGTTCTACGCGCGCTACGACCTCCTCGTTAAGACCTATAAAGAGTGCTAAGGCGTGTTCTGGTTTTAGCTTACCCTTAAATATTTGACCCATCGACACGCCAGAGTATATCACCGTAAGCGAGTCAGACAAAGCCTCAATATCGGCTACTGCATCCTTATCGTAGCCATATATCATATCACCTATGCGACGGAAAGCCATACGCGAAGCATCATCCACCCAACGGCAAACCTCGTTTTTTTCAACGGCAGTAAGTGGTGTAAAGACCTTACGACGCGACTTAGGTGTCACACGACGCTGAGCACCACCCTTCTTACGGGCGACAGCAGCAAAGAAACCCTCGCCACGAGCCTTGTGTGGGTAGAAATGAAAAGCCTGAAACACTCCAATATCACTACGTACAATTCCCCACTCCTCGGGAGTAGCTATCATATCTGCTGCCTCCAACTCATCGCCATACTCCTCCATAAGCCACTCGACAATACCCTCATCTTCCGTTGGATTGAACGTACAGGTACTATAGATAAGCGTACCTCCTGGGCGCAATACTCGCATTGCCTCGGTCAATATCTCTCTCTGGCGCGAAGCACACACATCGACAGATGAAGCCGACCACTCCGAACGCGCCTCCTCCATTTTGCGGAACATACCCTCGCCTGAGCATGGCGCATCCACGGCAACTACATCAAACCACTCCTCGAAAGCTCCGATATGGCGTGGCTCGGTGCAAGTAACCAAGACATTACCCATACCCCAACGCTGAACATTATCCGAGAGCGCAAGAGCTCGACTGCGGTTGATATCGTTGGCAACAACAAGCCCCGAGCGACCTACAAGCGTAGAGTAGATCGTAGTTTTACCTCCTGGCGCAGCACACATATCCAGCACACGCTTACCCTCCATATCGACACCCGAAAGGAGATGCGCAACAAACTGCGACGATGCCTCCTGCACATAGTATGCGCCAGCATGCTGCAACGGATCGAGCGTAAACGACGGACGCTCCGCAAGATAGCGACCCATAGCGCACCACCCCACCTGCTCACCCGACCACACCTCGGCAGGCTTAGCAGGATTGAGGCGGATAGAGGTCACAGCCTCGCGATCGAGAGCTGCAAATAGCTCCTCGGCCTCGCCACCCAACGTTTCGCGCATCGTGGAGATAAACTCCTCAGGAAGAGATACTGCCATACTCTATCTTATAGTTTACGCTTCTCGTTACACATATCCTCGACCGATGCACAGATACGGTCGATAATCGAGGGATCGGCAACGAAGTCATCGACATCCTTGTCTACAACCAAAACTCGACCCTCATAGATGTTGTCTATCCAGTGGTTATACTTGTCGTTAAGGCGACTTAGGTACTCTTCGTCGATATTCTGCTCGTACTCTCTACCACGCATCTTAATCTGCGAGATAAGCGTAGGAACGCTCGCCTTAAGATAGATCAGCACATCGGGACGAGGCAAAAGGTTCTGCTCGATATTGAACATCTTCATATAGGTATTGAAGTCGCGGCTCGCCATAAGGCCCATGCTATGGAGGTTATCAGCGAAGATATGTGCATCCTCGTATATCGTACGATCCTGCACCACGTTTGCCGAGCCATCAGCAAGCATAGTCAATGTCTGCTGAATACGACTACCCAAGAACCACAACTGCAAGTGGAATGACCAACGACCCATATCCTCGTAGAAGTCGTTGATGTAGGGATTTGCTAAATCCTCGTAATAGGCCTTAGCACCATATCGCTTGGTAAGAATCTCGGTCAGCGTGGTCTTACCGCTACCGATATTGCCAGCAATAGCTATATACATAATGGTTAGTAGTTTATATTGTTTATATTAATCTATACTTAATTAAAGAACTCCGCAACGCGCATCACCGAGTCGGGCATCGTGAATACGACAATGCGGTCGTAGGCGTTAATCTGGGTATCGCCAACCGCGATAAATACTCGATCACCACGCACCACACCGCCAATAACAGCATCGCTCGGTAGACCTAAATCACGGATACGCGACTTAGTAGCAGGCGAGTTAGGCTTCACGATAAACTCCATAACCTCGGCCTGACTGCCCGTAAGACACTTGATAGCCTGCACATCGGTACTCATCGTAAAGCGAAAGATATTCGAAGCCGTAACCAACTTCTTATTAATAATCGTATCGACACCAATACTCTCGGCCAACGAGATATAGTTGATATTCTCAACCTCGGCGATAACCTTCTTCACACCCATACGTTTAGCAAGCATCGCTGCAAGGATATTTGTCTCGCTACGACCCGTAACCGCCACAAAGGCATCCATACTCGCAAGATCCTCATCCATCATCGCCTCGGTATCGCGGCCATCCTCATTGATGATAAGCGTTTTATCCAACATCTCGGCAAGACGATAGGCCTTGTCGGCATCGTAGTCCACGAGTTTGATATTAATATCGTTCTGCAACTCATTTGCAATACGCACACCGATACGCGAGCCTCCGAGGATCATCATATTGCGAATCTCGACCTCGCCACGTCCCGAGAGCTCCACGACACTCTGCGTTGCGTTGTGTCGGCATATTGCATAGACCATATCCTCCTCCTCGTAGCGCTCATCGGCCGTAGGAATAATTGTTCGAGAGCCACGGACAATAGCTACGGTGCGATACTCCAAATCCTCGTCATCGCCATCAGGATTAACGACCTTGCGACCAAGCAATGGCGAGCTAAGCTCCAGACGGAATGCCACCAACGATAGCTTACCTGCCGCAAAATCGACATACTCCGACGTGGATGTGTGACCCAGAAGGTTGATAACCTCACGGGCAGCAATCTGCTCGGGATAGAAGAGATAGTCGATACCCATGTCGATAAAGACCTCCTTGCTATTTGGTTCGAGATATTCGTTGCTATCGATACGTGCAATAGATTTTTTTGCACCCAGCTGCTTGGCCATAACCGCCGAGAGGATATTGTTGTTCTCGACAGAGTGTACAGCGATAAAGAGGTCGCACTTGCGGACACCCGCCTTGCGCAATACCGAGAACTGCGTGGTGTCACCCTCGACCGTAACCACATCTACAAGGTTACCCGCCTCGACCAAAGCCTTAGGATCGACATCCGCAATGGTTATGTCGTGGCCATTACCACTGAGCATACGAGCAAGGTGAGTACCCATATCTCCGGCACCGGCTATCACTATCTTCATAATACAATCAAATGAGTATAAAACAATTATATACGGCCTTTATCTCACAAAGGACTCGAATATTTGCATTTTCAACTGCAAATATATAAATTTGCATCCGAAAATACAATAAAAACTAAGTTTTTAGCATTAAATCGTAAAAAAGATATGTCACCAATACTCACAACAATTATTGCGGCAGTTGCCGTGGTAGGATTCTTCGCGTTGGCTATGTCGCTAACCTACATCCTCAAGGGCCACCATATTCAGTCGGAGATTTCGACAAACCCCAATATGCAGAAGATGGGCATCAAGTGCGCAGTACAGGAGTCGCGCGAGGATATGGGCTTGAACGATTGCGACACGGACAGCATCTGCTCGGGCAACTGCGCAGGATGTGATATTGACCACAACGAGGCAAAAAAGTAGAGTATTTAGAGAACTAAACAAAGGAGTATGATACAGAGTGGAAACGAGTGGTTGTGTCGCAACTGCAACTCATTGGTAGATAGCGATGTTAAGGAGTGTCCGACATGCCATGCCGAACGCCCCGAAGAGAGCGCATCGGAGCCTATGCCAGAAGGCTTGGAGGAGGTCGTGACACGCGAGAATTACACCAATGCCAATCCCGCAGTAGAGTCGAAATACATTTTTCGCGAGGCGGTGTTGGTGAACGCTGCCGACATACTCCTAATATTGGGTCTATTATGCACCTTTGGAGCATTGATTCTCCCAGCATTCCTACCCGAGATCGAGTTCATAAAGCTATGGTCTATCGCAGGAGCAATTGCCATCTTTGCTATATCAATGATTCAATGGGCGCTGTTTCGCTCCATTGCATTTATCTCACAAAGAGTGCGAACACAAGATAGGTGCACCAAATAAACACACTATAATATAGTTAATGTGTATAAATGAGTTAAGGCGTTGCGATCTTTCGATTTTGCAACGCCCCTCTGTTATTATATAGTCCCTACTCGATGGCGATCTGTCGCGCCTCCGAACCCTTATCCTCTCCATCTCGCTTAGGAAGATGGATACACAACACGCCATGCTTCATCTTCGCTGTGATATGCTCCTTATCCACACTCTCGGGAATATTGAAGAGCTGGCGGAAATAGTTGCACGAAAATTCGCGACGTAGGTAGTGACACTCCTCACCCGCCTCGCAGCTCTTTGGTTCTTTGTCATCGGCATACTCCTCTCTCTTTTCGAGGCTCACCATAAGTTGGTTATCGGCCGTAAGTTCGATCTTCAGATCATCCTTCGACATACCTGGAGCAGCAATCTCAATCTTAAACTTTTTGCTACTCTCAATGACATTCACCTGGGGTGCTGCGCCACGACGGAAATAGAGGTCGGGCCACGTCTCGGGGAACAGATCGCCAAACATCGTAGGCATTCGATTGTACTTCTTTAACTGCATAATAAACCGTATTTTAAGGTTAAACTCACCGTAAACCTAACAAAATGTGTACCTAAGCGCAAAAAAGATTGCGAAAGTGTTGGTAGAATAAAATATTCTCCGTACATTTGCGCG
Organism: Alistipes sp.; assembly: GCA_045659765.1. Taxonomy (GTDB): domain Bacteria; phylum Bacteroidota; class Bacteroidia; order Bacteroidales; family Rikenellaceae; genus Alistipes. The sequence goes on along the minus strand of JAZRCN010000029.1, from coordinate 187 downwards.
CTTAAAACCCGGAAAGGGTTATGCGTATAATTATTAACCAATAAAATTTTATAGCAAATGGCTGTTAAAATTCGTTTGGCACGTCACGGTAAGAAGGGTTATGCTTTCTACCACATCGTTGCCGCAGATAGCAGAGCGCCACGTGATGGTAAGTTCATCGAGAAGTTGGGTACATACAACCCTAACA
>JAZRCN010000028.1:0-96566 GCA_045659765.1 Alistipes sp. | reverse complement strand
AAGCGAAGCGCCCCCAAAAGCGAAGCGCCCCCAAAAGCGCAGCGCCCCCAAGATTATTTCTTGCGCTCCGAAAGACGCACACGAGTTAGCTTCTCCCTAAAACCTCCCTCTTTAACAAACTTATCCGACACAAAACCAATGTAACTATACAGAAGGCTATCAGCCTGACTAATAAGCACAATAGCCATATTTGCTATTGTTTCATCTGTACGACTTTCCGCGAGTTTTATATAATAGTCAGATTTATAGTTTTGCTTACCCAACTGACGCATGTATCTGACCTTCTCCGATTCAGGATCCCAAATCTGTAAATTTCGAGTACGTAGATAGTCTCTATAATCCTCTATGAGCTCCTGTAGACTTCCACGCGCTACATTTAATAGCTTTAGAGCCATCTCCTTCGACGTTGATGAATCGGTATACCCCTCAACAATGTTCTGCTTTCCCGACCTTGCTGCTTGTATCATCTGATCTACTGTACGATCTCGCTTATCGAGGAAACGTGTACAGAAATAGTACGTCAAGTCGTATATGATAATCGTCTTACGATAACACAAAAGAGTACTATATCCTGTTTTGCGAGGCACTAACTGTTCTTTATCACTCATCATTGCTCTTTGGGTTTTAACAAAGGTATGGATAAATGCGATGAATACAAAATTTTTCGTTATGTTTTTGAGTGTGGGCGAGAGCAAAGCTCTCTTTTGGGGACGCTCCGCTTAATGGGGACGTGCCTATGGCACTCTATGGGGACGCAAGCTGTACATGCTTAATGTGGAGCTTGCGCAACCCTCCCCCACACTCCCCAAGAGGGCGTCAGCCCGCCCCCAAAAGCGCAGCGACCCCAAGAGGGCGTCAGCCCGCCCACAAAAGCGAAGCGCCCACAAGAGGGCGTCAGCCTCCCCCAAAAGCGCAACGCCCCCAAGAGGGCGTCAGCCCGCCCGCAAAAGCAAAGCACTCTCAAAAAGCGAAGCGCCCCCAAAAGCGAAGCGCCACCAAAACAAAAAAAAATCCGAGGTTCTCAATCGTGAGAGCCTCGGATTTGTTATTCCAAAGAGTGCTGCAAAGCATATAACTCCTTTTGCCTTGCAATCTCTTGCGATAACTGCTCAGCTGATGGCAAATAGAGTTTATATTTTGTTGCAAAAAGATGCTCATTACCCTTCAGTATTGAGTATTTAGCAATATCTGAATCGGTTTCCGAACACAACACAATACCTATAGTTGGGTTATCTCCATCTACTCTCTTCAATTCGTCATACATTCTGACATACATATCCATCTGCCCTACATCTTGATGCGTAATTTTTCCCAACTTAAGATCTATCAACACATAGCATTTCAGTATCACATTATAAAATACCAGATCTATAAAATAATCGTTATTTTCTGTTCTTATAAGTTGTTGGCGACCTAAAAAGGCAAAACCACGACCAAGCTCCATAATAAAATCTTGGAGATGATTTATTATTGATTCTTCCAAGTCCGACTCAGAGAAGTTGGAGTTTCTAAGACCCAAGAATTCTGCGATAATAGGGCTCTTAATGAGTTCTGCTTTGTTCAGTTTATTCTCAACGCTTGGCAACTGTGGAGTCTGAAAATGTCGTTCATAGTACTGAGTTGCAATATTTCTATCAAGTTCTCTTACGCTCCACATCTGATTTGAGGCAGTTTCAAGATACCAACGTATCGCGGTTTCATCAGCCACACGCAAAGTTCGATATATGTGCGTCCAAGTAAGATTTGGAAATCGCGATTTCCAAATATCAAATGATGGGATAGTGATATAGAATCTACGAAATGCACGTAAGTACCTCTCTCCAAAGCCACTTCCATATTCAGTTGTAAGCTGCTCGGAGAGCTGTTTTATTATTGCTTTTCCATACTCAGCTCTATTTTCGCCCTGCTGTTCCTCCACTACTATTCTTCTACCTATATTCCAATAGGTTTCAATCATTGCGACATTTGCCGCTTGATAAGCGTTTATTCTACCATTATCTATAATGGTCTTCACATCATCGAAAATAGTAGAGCTGTTTCTAAGCATTTTAGCACCCATATATCAATTCATTTACTACCTCAAAGATACAATATTTTCTATAATAAGGCAATATGTACTACAAAAAAATCCGAGGCTCTCGGAATGAGAGCCTCGGAATAATTTAAGACAATAGCACTATTGAATTAGAATGTACCTGTTGCTGTAACCTGAATACCGTCAACAGTCCAAACAACTACGATTGTGTTACCAGAGATTGTTACAGTACCATCTGCAAAATAATTCATAGACCAAAGAGAAGTACCGTAGCCTGAGTATTGATTGCCTGCCAACTCATAAGTACCATCTACAAGACCACTTGACAAACCAATCTTTACATAACCATTATACGCACCTGAGCAAGTGAAAATCGCCTGACTCGTAGTGGTACCGGTACCGTCAGCGAACGTCAAAGTTGCCGATGCACCCTCGTCAGAGCCACCCTCATCGCCTGAGTCGTCACCACCTGTAGAAGCGTTAGGATCGTAAACGCTCCAAGAGCCCTCAGAAGAGTCCGCAGAATTACCCCAACCAGTAACTGTAAAGTATGTATTCTCATCAGCAGGGATAGTCAAATCCACAGTCTGATTCCACTTCTCGTCCCAGTTAGGAGTTGTAGCAGAATTGCTCATACGTACGAAGATAACGTTTGTATAGCCACCCTCAGGAACAACGAGCTCATATACATTAGTCTCACCCTCAACAAGAGTCATGGTTGCCCAAGCATCACCATCACCGAAGAAGTAAGCAGCAAACCAAGCGCCGTCTACAGCCCAGTCACCAGGATTGAGGTAAAGCTTAGTCTCAACAACCTCTTCCTCATCGTCAGAGCCGCCCTCGCCAACAAGCTCACCATCCTTGAATGTCAAGTTAGAGAACTTGTGAGTTACATAGTTTGCATCAACCATCTCTACATTATTGAATGTATATGAGCCATCACCGTTGTCTGTAAAGTCAAAAGCCTTCACATTAGTAAATGCAACAGCCTCACCATCAGCTGGCTGATAATAGCTGTATTTTGTACCAGAGCTGGTATAAACTTTATTATTGTAATAAACAGCACTCAAAACATTGCCGTCTGCATCAGAGAAAAGGAAGTTTGTTTGATTTGCACTCTTTACCACATACTCGAGATGAGTAGGCTCTGTCATACCATAAGTAACAGTAACCTCAAGAGCACCTGTGTATGTGAAGCGAGCAATACCATCTGGGAAGGTATAAGAATTTCCTACACGAACATCCAATGTATATGTACCATCATCGTTGATAACAACAGTTGCAACACCGTCAGTTGCATAGTAAAAACTAGATGCAGGATTTGATGCTACATTAAATCTTGTGTAAGCATTCAAATCGAACTCCAAAGCTGAATCGCTTGACCAACCAAACTTTCCAACATAGTTACCAGCAACGATAGATGACAAACCTGGGTTGAAGTAAATCATCAAGTAGTCTTTAGCATTTGCACCAATAAACTCGAATGTAGTACCGTTAACAGATACACACTTGGTCAACTCGATATTATAAGCGTAGTTAGAGTAATCCTTAGTTGTCTTATACTCGCACTGACCTGCCTCAGACTTAGTGTAGTCTGCAGAGCCCTCCTCTGGACAAGCAACAACTGAGATAGAGTAGTATGTATCAGACTCAAGACCTGTTGCAGTGTATGTTGTCTCACTCTGAGTGAATGTCTCCTCACCGAATGTTACCTCATAAGAAACCGCATTCTCAACTGGCTCCCAGCTGAATGTGATAGAGTCAGATGTAGCAGATGCTGAGATCTGAGGAGTTGAGAGAGGAAGAAGATCACCAGGATTCCAGATACCGTCAACCATACCCTCGTAGACAACAGAGTAGGTCTCGCCCTCGAGGATGTAGTTGTATGTAAGACGATAGCCCTCCTCAAGATAGTCAACGATCAACTGGCTCTTTTCAGGCTCTGTATTATAGCTATCACAGTGTGACATACCATAGTAGTACTCAATACCATTGATGTAGTGCGACTTCTCAGAGTAATCATAAGTACCCATCATATCATACTCACCCTCAGGAAGAGCAGTTACATAATCGAAGAAGTGTACAGCTATACTTGCAACCTGAGACTTAGTTGCTGTGCTGTAGATATACAAGAAAATAGGCATGTAATCATAACCCCAATCAAAATAGCCTGGCTCAGCGTAACCTTCAGCATAGTAAGGTGCAGCCTCTGTGAACTCACCAGTGATAGTTACAGGACGTACGTGACCTGCAGTAAATGTAAGCTCAGAACCCTCCTCGAAAGACTTCTCATAAATGTAGAGCTTAGCAGCACCAGTAGCATCAGCACCAACGACAGAAACAACAACCTTAGTTGCAGCCAAAGGCTCACAAGCAAAGAAGTAGCTTGGCTCCTCAAGACCGGCAACATTAAGCTCGTAAGATGCAGTGTTTGAACCATACTCAGTAGCGTACTCAAACTCGATACTTACAGACTGGTACTCAACGCCCTCAATAGCAGGAATATTGAGCTTACCATAAGCTACAACATGCTCGAAAGTACCCTCGAAGTTTGCCTCAGCAGCAGATGTAATCTCGAAATTAGCCATAAGACCAACAAAGTTGGGGTCAACAGATGTTGCAGTAGGCTTCTGAGTACCATAAAGGCTAACGCGACCATAAGAGATAGCGTTGTTCTTAACATAAGCCTTAACAACAGAGTTGTCAGCAAGAGATTTCATCCAATCGTAAGGGAATGAAGTTACAGTGAATACAACACCATTTGCATCTGTAAACTCAGTAGTTGTAGGAGGGAAAGTGCAATCAGCATTAACACTACCAGAGTCATCCATGATATCACCAGAGAACTCGAAGACCTCATCCTTATCCCAAGAAACTGGATATACACCCTCCTCAAGCTCACCAAAGCTTGCGCGAGTAGTGTCGAAATTAGCAGTAAATGTATAATTTACCTCAGCTGGAGCCTGCTTGTAGTCCAACTCAGAGTTGTCCTTCTGACAAGCTGTAAATGCCATTGCAGCTACTGCAACAAGCATCAAACTCTTAAACAAATTTTTCATAGCATTAATACATTTTGTCATTAGATGTTAACGTTGTCATCCTCTGTTACGTCACCTGGGAATGAACCACCAGCAACATCAGAAGCACCAAAACCACCCTCAACAACTGTTGAGATCACCTCCAACTCGGGAGCTGTGTAGAAAGTTTTTTTCATAGTAATTAATAGTTTATTAAGTTAAAAAGTAAATTGGTTTTCTCTCAAATTTCGGTAATATTTACGACAAATAGATGAAACATCGCCCCCAAAAGGCGAGTTACACCTAAATTGTATTAAATAACCTTAAAATTGCAAGCGCCACTCGGCACACATAACATCTTGAAAATCAGACGCTTGCCAGAAATATTATCTCTACCGACAAATTTTAACAATACAAAGGTATAAAAATTTTTGTATTTACAAGCAAAAATGGAATAATTTTTAAAAATTGGGCATTTAAGAATATTTATGCAACCGCGTAAAAAAATCCGAGACCCTCAGACGAGGATCTCGGGAGATGTTTTAAGCAAGCAGCGCTCGATTAGAGTGTGCCCTGGTAGTAAACGCGGAAAACAACACCATTAAGATCTGCAACACACTTAATAGTGTAGACACCATCCTGATTATAAACTGTTACAGAGCCTGTAGCATTGTAAGCCCTATCGCAATACTTAAAGCCTGAAGCCTCCATCTCACAGCTATTGAAAGACTCAACAAATGTATATACACCTGGCTTGATAGTCTTGCTTGATACGTCAATACCTACTACATCAGCGAGTGAGAATGTATATGTCTCGCCATACTCTACATCAGTAATGGTGATATCGGCTACAAATTTAGTCTGACCTGCTGTCAAAGAGGTCAAGTTGCACTTTGTAAAGCCAGTCAAATCGATAGTCTCCTCCTGCTCGCCGCTATCGTCGCCACCCTGGCTACCCTCAGCAGGTGCTACCCAACCCTCAGGCATACCCTTATAGCCGTAGGTGGTGCCGTCGTGTGTAAGAACAAGTGTGTACTCATTGTTAGCGTAAGTAACCTCGAGTGTTGATGATGCACCGATAGCAGATGGATAAGTCAAAGTACCCCAGTAGAGTGAAAGACGAGCACCGAACTGAGATGCGTTAGGAGTTGTACCACCGCAACCTGTGTAAACACCAGGAACGATAGAGTTGTTACCAGCGCGGTTTGCCTCGTTCAAATAGATACGGATATAGTCAGAAGAGTGACCCCAAGCTGTACCAGATACAACCTCACCTGTAAGCACGAAGTAACCTGAGTCATTCCAAACAAGATTTGTAGCAAGAACGTCTACTGAGAGCTCTGCCTCAACGTCACCTGCAGCAATCTCCTCAGCAGCAGACATATCTACAGTGAAGCCAGTGATAACGCCTGTCTCAAATACGAACTTCTCGTTCACCACAAGATCCTTCTTGTAGCTCTTATCGCCGCTTACGATAGTGATAGAGGCTGCCTCGGGAGTAGCTGGCTGAACCGCAAACCAGATATTCTCAGTGTAAGAGGTGTTAAGAGTATATGTGTTGTTATCAAGCTTAACGATTACTGAGTCGATAGTGCTAACACCTGCTGGAAGATCCTTGAAGCCCATCTTAGCATAAGCCACAGCGTGCTCGAACGCAAGGTTCATACCGCTGTAGATATAGCCCTCATACTCAGCAACAACGATGTGAGCCTTAGCATCTACGTTGTTCTCACGTGGGGTCTGCTCCTTAAGCACATTCCACTTGATAGCAGCACCCATAGAGCTCAACTCTACAGACTCTGCTGGAGATGCAGCACAGAAAGTTCCCTCATTAGGAGCATCACAATAGTCAGAATTTTCATAATCCCAACCCTGGGGCAGAGTAAATGTAATAGAACCTCTCTTAGGATTAGACTCATCTACATTGATTGACGCAGTAGCACCCTTGTAGTACGATGCATCAACGTTAGAAAGGAATACGTTCAATGTCTCGCTACCCTCCCACTGTGAAGAGTAAGCCTCGCCATTCATCTCGCCGAACATCGAACGAGTGTCGTCCATAGATACCTCGATAGTGTAGGTTGTACCCTCAGCCTTAGGCTCTGATACGTTCTTATCCTTCTCACATGCTGTGAATACCATTGCAGCTACTGCAACGAGCATCAAATTCTTAAACAGATTCTTCATAGTTGCAATAGTTTTTTAGAATTCACCTGCGTTGTTATAAGGCGCATCCGCAAAATCGTTGTCATCTACTACAGACTGCGCAAAGCCTGCCTCAACAGCCGTAGAGATAACCTCTACCTCGGGAGCTGTGTAATCCGCAAAATTAAATTTTCTCATCATTTAAGTCTATTAAATAGTTTTAAAATAGGTTGCCTATTAAGTTACTCGTTCAACGCTCTCCACAACATATCTTTAAGCTGCGTAATGTTGTAGTTTGCCACAGACGAGATAAATATCGACTCCACGCCCTCGGGAAGATGTGCGCGCATCTGCTCGATAAGCTCATCGTCGAGCATATCGCACTTCGTAACTGCCAACAGGCGACGCTTATCCAGCAACTCGGGGTTGTACTGCGTAAGCTCATCGAGAAGGATGTTGAAGTCGGCAGCGATGTCGTCACTATCGGCAGGCACCATGAAGAGCAATACCGAGTTACGCTCGATATGGCGCAAGAAACGTGTACCAAGACCACGACCCTCGTGCGCACCCTCGATGATACCTGGAATATCGGCCATGACGAACGAGTGGTCATCGCGCACCGAAACGATACCGAGGTTAGGTTCAAGCGTCGTAAATGCGTAGTTTGCGATCTTAGGCTTCGCAGCCGATACCACCGACAAGAGCGTAGACTTACCCGCATTGGGGAATCCTACAAGACCTACATCGGCCAATACCTTAAGCTCGAGGATAAAAGCACCCTCAGCGCCATCCTCGCCAGGCTGCGCATAACGCGGCGCCTGATTTGTTGGTGTGCGGAAGTGCCAGTTACCCAAACCGCCACGACCACCCTTAAGCAATACGAGCTCCTCGCCATGCTCCGTAACTTCGCCTACATACTCGGTGTATGTCTCGCCAGTCTCCTCGTCGGTGAGCACCTGACGAGCTACCGTGCCGAGGGGTACGGGGATGATGATATCCTTGGCATCGGCACCTGTTGAGCGCGCGCCGTGGCCATTCTCGCCATCCTCAGCGAACTGGTGACGCTTGTACTTGAGGTGGATAAGTGTCCAATACTGGCTATCACCGCGAAGAATGATGCTACCACCCTTACCGCCATCGCCACCATCGGGGCCTCCGAATGCCACGAACTTCTCGCGACGGAAGTGCGACGAGCCAGCGCCACCGTGTCCCGAGCGAGCAAATATCTTAACGTAATCTACGAAATTTGATCCTGCCATAGTTTCAATAAATTTGGCACAAAGGTAGTTATAATTTTTCAAACTTCAAACCACAACACCCCCACGGTCCTAATTTCTTACTTCAAGGAGTTTTATTTAGCCGTGATCAAAAAGATAAAGAGACCCCTTATCATATAAGATTTCTTATTAGGAGGGCACCGATGACCTCTTATCACATAAATTTCCTGTCAGGAGGGTGCAGATGTGGTGCATCGCAAAAGAAGATCCCCTCGGGATAGTACATGAAGTACAGCCCGAGGGGTCTTACTTTTGGGGATGTGCCGCAGATGCGCCACTATCACAAGAAATTTACTCCCACTCAATTGTTGCTGGTGGCTTTGATGAGATATCATACACTACGCGATTAACGCCGCGCACCTTATTGATAATCTCGTTCGAAAGACGTGCCAAGATCTCGTATGGGATGTGTACCCAGTCGGCTGTCATACCGTCAGTTGACTGCACAGCACGAAGAGCCACACAACGCTCGTATGTACGCTCGTCACCCATAACACCTACCGACTGCACGGGGAGCAAGATAGCACCCGCCTGCCAGATCTTATCATACCAACCTGTCTCACGCAATGTGTCGATATAGATCTTATCTACGTTCTGCAAGATATCCACCTTCTCGCGAGTCACCTCACCAAGGATACGGATAGCCAAACCTGGGCCTGGGAATGGGTGACGACCGATAAGACGCTCAGACATACCCATAGAGCGACCTACGCGACGCACCTCATCCTTGAAGAGAAGGCGCAAAGGCTCAACAACCTTCAAGCCCATCTTCTCGGGAAGACCACCAACATTGTGGTGCGACTTGATAACCACAGCGGTACCATTAACCTGTGCCGACTCAACAACATCGGGATAGATAGTACCCTGACCAAGCCACTTCACACCGTTGAGCTTCTTAGCCTCAGCCTCGAACACCTCCACAAAGTCGCGACCTATAATCTTACGCTTTGTCTCGGGATCTGTAACGCCTGCCAAGTCACCGAGGAACTTCTCCGAAGCATCCACGCCCTTGACATTAAGGCCAAGACCACGATACGACTCGATAACCTCGTTGAACTCGTCCTTGCGCAACAAACCTGAATCCACAAAGATACAGTACAATCTGTCGCCAATAGCCTTGTGCAACAACAACGCAGCAACCGACGAGTCTACACCGCCCGAAAGACCGAGGACAACCTTATCCTCACCGAGCTTCTCGCGGAGCTCCTTAACGGTGCTCTCCACGAAGCTGTCTGGCGTCCACGACTGGCTACAGCCGCAGATGCCTACCACGAAGTTCTGCAACATCTGGAAGCCCTCCTCAGAGTGGTATACCTCGGGATGGAACTGAATACCCCATGTCTGCTCCGCAGCGATGCGGTATGCTGCAACGGGAACATCCGATGTCGATGCAATAATCTCATAGCCCTCGGGGATAGTAGTGATAGTGTCGCCATGCGACATCCACACCTGCGACTCGGGGCTAAGACCCTTCATCAACTCATCCTCGCTCTTAACGACCTTAATGCGCGCACGTCCATACTCTCTGCTGGGCGATGCCTCTACCTTACCACCGTAGAAGTGTGCAAGATACTGCGCACCATAGCATACGCCAAGCAAAGGCATCTTACCCTTGATAGCGTCGAGGACGATACGTGGAGCCTCAGCATCGCGCACCGAGCGTGGCGAGCCTGAGAGTACCACACCACGGATCGAGTCGTCCAAGGCTGGGACATTGTTGAAAGGGTGAATCTCGCAATATACCTGCATCTCACGAATGCGTCGTGCGATGAGCTGCGTGTACTGCGAGCCAAAATCTATAATTAGAATCTTCTCCATCATAATCTTGTGTTATTCGCCACGTGAATAGTTGGGGGTCTCACTGGTGATAGTGATGTCGTGAGGGTGATTCTCCGTAACACCACTTGATGTGATGCGGATGAAACGCGCCTTCTGCAACGTCTCGATATCCTTAGCACCACAGTAACCCATACCTGCACGAATACCACCTACGAGCTGGAATACTGTCTCAGAGAGCTTACCCTTGAAAGGCACACGACCAACGATACCCTCTGGAACGAGCTTCATGATGTTACCCTCAGAACCCTTCTGGAAGTAGCGGTCTGCCGAACCAGCCTTCATAGCGTCGATAGAACCCATACCGCGGTATGCCTTGAACTTACGACCATTGTAGATGATAGTATCGCCAGGTGACTCCTCTACACCTGCGAACATCGAGCCGACCATTACGCAGTTACCACCTGCAGCCAACGCCTTAACAATATCGCCCGAGTAGCGCAAACCGCCATCTGCGATGATAGGCACACCTGCCTTCTTAGCCTCGGTCGATGCGTCGTAGATAGCCGATAGCTGTGGCACACCGACACCTGCGATGATACGTGTTGTACAGATCGAACCTGGACCGATACCAACCTTGATACCGTCGGCACCATTCTCGATAAGATATTTTGCTGCCTCGGCTGTTGCAATATTACCTACAACAACGTCGAGGTGAGGATATGTCTCCTTGATCTGGCGAAGAAGCGATACTACACCCTTGGTGTGGCCGTGTGCTGAGTCCAACACTACAGCATCTACCTCCTCGGCAACGAGTGCCGCTACGCGGTCCATAGCATCAGGCGTAATGCCGATACCTGCCGCTACGCGCAAACGACCCTTAGCATCCTTACAAGCATTTGGGTTATCCTTAAGCTTGGTAATGTCACGGTAGGTGATAAGGCCCACGAGATGACCCTCGTTGTCTACTACGGGGAGCTTCTCAATCTTGTTTGCGAGGAGCACCTCAGCAGCGCACTTAAGGTCGGTATCGTGTGTTGTCACGATATTCTCCTTGGTCATAACCTCCTCGATCTTACGATTCATATCGCTCTGGAAGCGGAGGTCGCGGTTAGTTACAATGCCAATGAGGAAGTTCTGGTCGTCTACCACAGGGATACCTCCGATCTTGTTCTCCTGCATAAGCTGCAAAGCGTCGCCCACGGTGTTATCCTTAGAGATAGTTACGGGGTCGTAAATCAAACCGCTCTCGGCACGCTTCACACGACGCACGTGTGCCGCCTGCGCAGCTATTGACATATTTTTGTGGATTACGCCGATACCACCTTCGCGAGCGAGGGCAATTGCCAATGTCGCCTCGGTAACAGTATCCATGGCGGCAGAGACTATCGGAATGTTGAGCTGAATATTGCGCGAAAAACGACCTGCGGTCGAAACTTCGCGGGGCAAAACCTCAGAATAGGCTGGTACGAGCAACACATCATCGAATGTGAGACCTGTTGTCTGTACCCTTTCATCGATAAAAGACATAGCAATCAGGTTTACTTATTTTATGTTGCGCACAAAATTACTCCAAATTTTCGAGAGTAGCAATAGTAGAGTGTTATTTTATTAACATTTTTTTTGTTTGAGGGTTTTAGTTGATGCTTTTTGCGCGAAGATGTAGACCCCACACGACCCTAAGCTTTGATTGAAGTGCCGCAGATGCGCCACTATCACGAGAAATAAAAATTTCTGGTCATAAGGGGTTAGATGTGGCCTCGATAAAGAAGTTGGGCTGGATGGGACATACTTGACGTATTTCCCATTCAGCCCAACGATTGAGATGCAGCAGATGCTGCCTTATCACAAGAAATTTCTTGTTAGAAGGGAGCCGAGTGCTACACTCGGCAAAAATGGCGACGATGGGTAGTACTCGAACGTACGTCCCATTGTCGCCATTTTTTGTTAGGGGCCGCAATCGACCCCTTATCACAAGAAATTACATGGTTGTCATATCATAAACCTCAATACCACCACAAGTGTAGGTACCCTGAATCTTATGACCATTATCATCCATACAGTCGATAGTCATAATATAGCTGCTACCATCCTTCGCGATATTTACGCTACCAGTAGATAGTGGTGCACCATAATCATGGTTCACGAGGTTATCCTCAATTACCCAGTACCATGAGTGGTAGTACTCATTGATACCACCCTCAGTACCTGCAACAAATGTACCCTTTGCAACCTCATCCTCAGTAGCTACAGCTGTGTATGTACCCCATACGCTATCTGCAGAGTAAGTATTATCGTTCGCTACCAAGTTTACACGGAAGTAGTCACCATTCATCTTCTCGGTGTTGTCCATAACCTCAACCAACCAGTTAGCGCCACCCAAGCCATAGGCATCGCCATAGTAGAGCATACGCATAACACCTGAATTCTCGAATGTATAGTCCTTAGTAAGGCGTGAGTAAGGAGGATCATTCTGAATCTGGATATAGCTGAGCTCGAGGCTACCATCGTAAGTAATCTTGTGGAGCTTATTATCATCATATTTTACAAGAGCCTCGATGTGATTCTCAGTAACTGTGAGAGTACCACCAAGAATACGGTTCTCCTTATATGTACCATCCTCGAAAGTCTGGAAACGGAAGCTATAAGTGCTACCGAATGTTCCAGGTGTTGCCAAATCGTAATCATCGAACTCATATACGCCCACGGGGAGTGTCAAAGGATCGCTTGCTGGAGTATCTGAGTAGATGTCGAAACGATAGTAGGTATCGAGGTAGAGATCCATATAACCTGTTGTACCATTTGTAGAGAGGAAAATGTAGTAGTTATAGCTCTTACCCTGAGTGTAAGAAGAGCCATAGTACTCACCATTAAGAGTCTTAGCCTCGAAGTAGATGTCGGGCTTAGGACCAGCAGCAGCCTGTACGATCTGCACTGAGAAGCTCTGCTCGCCATACTCAACATAGATAGTTGCTGTGCGCTGCTCTGCAACCTCGTTTAGAGCTATGTCAAACGTAATTTTATCAGCAACAGTGATGTTGGTTATCCAATTAGAACCACTCTCGGCTGTAGGAAGCTCACCCTCCTTAACACCAGTAAGCGTATAGTCGATAACGCCCTGGCCGCCATCAGCAGTAAAGTCCATAACAGCTGATGAGATAAGCTTAAGCTCGCATGGACCAGTAGGAGTCTCAACAGACTCACATGATACCATAGCTACAAGAGCCATCGCAAGAAGTAAAAAGTACTTTTTCATAGTTTAGTGTTTGGAATTATTACAAAATTTGGAGCAAAAGTAACTATAATATTTAAGATTTCAAAATTTGCGCACATAAACCTACCGCAAAAGTCTATATGCATACATATATTGATATGTGTAGAGTCGGCCAACAAATGTCAGCCGACTCCCCAAATGGTTTTATCGCATAATTTCTTACAATGCTGGAAGAAGATTATCACCCTCCAACTCTGGACACTGATTGATATGCTCGCCAACAACACCCTTGAACACACCCTTGATTGCATGACCAGCATCGCACTTACAATCGAAAGTGAGGGTATAGTAGTTGCCGCTCTCGTGCTCAAACTTAATTGTACCCTCGTTTACTGGGCCACCCCAATCGCCAAGCGTCATTGCATTCTCGCACCACATAGCCCAAGTGTTGAGAGGCTCATAGCCATTGCGCAAGTGGCCAGGGATAAAGGTGTTGGCCTCGCCTGTGCTTACCTTGCAAGCCTTGAACTCACCGAGGTAGGCATCCTGACGATAGCCCTTGCCTGGCTCAACAAGAATCTCGATAGCGAAGTAACGGCCATTGAAGCCCTGCTTCTCCTCGATAGCCGAGATATACCATACATCGTAGCCCAAGCCGAAGTGATCACCACGGTAGTAGCAACCGATGAAACCACCATCAACATCGAAGGTATAATCCTCGGTGAAGAGCGAATAAGGTGGCTGATATGCTGGATCCTTAAGATAGTCAAAGCCTGTCATCATCTCACCCTCGAATGTCACATGGTGCCACTCACCACAATCGAGATAGATAAGAGCCTCAACACCACTCTCGGTAACGATTACCGAACCACTGATGATGTATGATGTTAGCATATCACCCGCCTCAGACACCTCTACGTAGTAGCTATATTTAGAGTTCATCGAGCCGACCTCACCACGGTTAGCATTGTCTAGTTTATACTCACCCGCAGGGATGGGCACCGACTCTGTTGTGAAACCCTGAGTTACGTCGGTGTAGATATCGAAGTAGTACTGCTTGCTACCGAAATACTGGTTCGATGCTGTAGGCACACCCTTATCCGAGAGGATGAGCGTGTAGTTAAATGCAGAAGAGCCCACCTTACCGTAGTATGTAGCGTTGAACTTCTGAGCCGCAAAATCAACATCGTATGGTGACTCATAAGCCTTCTGAGCGACATTTACCGATACGCTCTGCTCACCATAGCTAATAAGAATAACTGCGACACGAGTATCCTCGAGCTCGTTCTTCTCAACCATAAACTTCACTGACTCGTCTACAGTAAGATCTGTAATCCACTCAGCGTCGCACTCAGCCTTAACATTAGCATAGTCCGAAGCGCCACCAAGATTGAAGCTAATATCCTGCAAACCGCCCTCAGAATCGAGAATAAGGCTTGTGCTTGAAGTCACGGTAAGAGTACCCTTGGGCCCCGACACAACACTCTCGCAAGCGACATTAAACATCGCACAGATAGCGCATAATAGTGCTACAAACGAAATTTTTCTCATTTTTACTAAAAGTGTTAATAGTTTATATTTGGTTTTATTATCTCATCATGTTCGGTTCATACACCCAAGGCTAATATATTGTTAGCCAAGTATATAGATATCTATTTCTCACCTGTCGTCTGAGTACAAAAAACATATCCACTATACAAAGGTAAAAAATAATTTTTCTCGTGCAATGGTTACACGATAAAATCATAAAAATAAATTTCTTTAATATCTCGAGAGGGTCTGAGGGAGGTCTATCGAGTGGTGCTTAGCGCGCCGTTTGTGGGAGGCTTAGGGGCATTAAGGATATTAATGAATTTAGGGAAATTAGGGATAGCTTGCGCGCCTTTGGAACGCACTCTTACCCCCCCTATTAATCTCCTTAAATTCACTAACTTCACTAATTTCACTACCCACTTGCCTGCACAACCTAATTTGTTGTTAGAAGGCTGTAGATGCTGCGCCGATAAAGAAATTACCCCAGATAGGACATACTTGACGTATTTCCTATTAGCGGCGTTGATTGAAGAATCGCAGATGCTGCCTTATCACAAGAAATTTCTTGTTAGAAGGGTGCCGAGTGCTACACTCGGCAAAAATGGCGACGATGGGTAGTACTGAAACGTACGTCCCATTGTCGCCATTTTTTGTTAGGGGCCGCAATCGGCCCCTTATCACAAGAAATTTTACTTTGCGCGGTTCACATAACCATTATAACGCCACTTAGCATTCTCCTCTGCAGCCTCGAACAAGCTCTCAGCATCAGCTGGGAAGGCCTTCTTAAGTGATGTATAACGTACCTCCTTCATCAAGAAGTCACGGAACTTAGACCAATCGGGCTCCTTAGAGTCGAGGACGAATGGGTTCTTACCCTCCGCCTCGAGCTGAGGATTGTAGTGCCACAAGTGCCAGTAACCACACTCTACAGCCTGCTTACCGATAGTCTGTGTACGTGTCATACCACCCTTGATACCGTGGTTGATACATGGAGCGTAGGCGATGATGAGTGATGGACCAGGATATGCCTCAGCCTCCTTAAGCACGTTGAAGAGCTGCTGCTGTGATGCACCGATAGACACCTGAGCTACATATACATAGCCATAGGTCATGGCGATAGCACCAATATCCTTCTTACGGATGCGCTTACCAGCAGATGCAAACTTAGCAACAGCACCGATAGGTGTAGACTTAGATGACTGACCACCTGTGTTAGAGTAAACCTCAGTATCTACGATAAGGATATTTACATCCTCGCCTGATGCAAGCACGTGATCTACACCGCCGAAGCCGATATCGTAACCCCAACCGTCACCACCGAAGATCCACTGTGACTTCTTAACAAGCCAATCCTTGTACTCTACGATAGTCTTGCAAGCCTCGCAGTTGCAAGCCTCAACGAGAGGCAAAAGACGTGCGCTAATCTCGCGTGACTGTGCTGCAAGGTGACGAGCGTCGATCCACTCCTGCATTACGCTCTTGAGCTCCTCTGAGCAGCAGTTGCACTCAGCGATAGCCTTACGCATAACATCAGCCAAAGCCTCGCGAATCTTCTCAATACCTACACGCATACCAAGACCAAACTCAGCGTTATCCTCGAAGAGTGAGTTAGCCCATGCTGGACCCTGGCCCTTAGCGTTTGTGCAGTAAGGAGTTGAAGGCGCTGAACCAGAGTAGATAGATGTACAGCCAGTAGCGTTAGCAACCATCATACGATCGCCGAAGAGCTGTGTGATAGCCTTAATGTAAGGTGTCTCACCGCAACCAGCACATGCACCCGAGAACTCGAACAAAGGCTGTGAGAACTGCAAGTTCTTAACAGACTTAGTCTTATCTACGTACTCTGTGTAGCCAATATTCTTTGTTACATAGTTCCAGTTCTCAGCCTGAGGCATCTGCTCAGCCAAAGGACGCATAACGAGAGCCTTCTCCTTAGCGGGACATACATCCACACAGTTGTTACAACCTGTACAGTCCATAGGCGATACCTGGATGCGGAACTTGAGAGCCTTAGTCTCGCCCAAGCCCTGCTTCCACTCGAGGCCCGATGCTGCAGCCTGCTCCTCAGTTGCGAGGAATGGACGGATAGCAGCATGAGGACAAACGTATGCACACTGGTTACACTGGATACAGTTATCGATCTTCCACTCGGGAACAGATGTTGCAATACCACGCTTCTCGTAAGCAGCTGTACCATTATCCCAAGTACCATCCTCTCGGCCATTGAATGCCGAAACGGGAAGCATATCACCCTTAAGAGCGTCGATAGGCTTACATACGTCGCGTACGAAAGCAGGAATTGTAGCGTCTACCGCTTTCTCTGTCTGCTTGCACTCGATATTTGCCCACTCTGCAGGAACCTCAACCTTAACTACAGCCTCGCAACCAGCGTCTACCGCAGCGTAGTTCATATTTACGATATCCTCACCCTTGTTGCCATACGACTTGTAGATAGCCTTCTTCATCTCCTCGACAGCCTTCTCGATAGGAATGATGTCGGCAATCTTGAAGAATGCAGCCTGCATGATGGTATTTGTACGTGAACCAAGACCGAGCTCTGCGGCAATCTTTGTAGCGTTGATAACGTAGAAGTTAATCTCGTTCTTTGCGAGGTATGCCTTCATGTGGTCGGGCAAAGTAGCGCATGTTGTCTCAGCATCGTTTACCGAGTTGAGAAGGAACGAACCACCACGCTTCAAGCCCTTCAACACATCGTACTTCTCAACATACGAGGGCACGTGGCACGCTACGAAGTCGGGAGTAGTAACGAGGTAGGGAGAAGTGATTGGGTTGTCACCAAAACGCAAGTGCGATGATGTGTAACCACCCGACTTCTTTGAGTCGTATGCGAAGTATGCCTGACAATACTTGTTTGTCGAGCCACCGATAATCTTGATAGAGTTCTTGTTTGCACCTACAGTACCGTCAGAACCAAGACCGAAGAACAACGCCTCGAAAGTACCCTCCTTAGCCATTGATACCTCATCGCCTACGGGCAATGAAAGCATCGTTACATCGTCGTTGATACCTACCGTAAAGTGGTTCTTAGGCTGCTCGGCCTCGAGATTAGCAAATACTGCCAACATCTGTGCAGGTGTTGTATCCTTTGATGAAAGACCGTAGCGACCGCCGATGATCATAGGACGCTGCTCGCACTCGTAGAATGCATCGCGAATGTCGAGGAACAAAGGCTCGCCATTTGAGCCAGGCTCCTTAGTACGGTCGAGAACGCATACTCGCTTAACCGATGCGGGCAATACGTTGAAGAGGTACTTCGCTGAGAATGGACGGTAGAGGTGTACGGTGATAACACCAACCTTCTTACCCTGCGTGCGGAGATAGTCTACGCACTCCTTGATAGTCTCGGTGATAGAACCCATCGCGATGATGATGTTCTCAGCCTCAGCGTCACCATAGTATGTGAAAGGCTTGTACTCACGACCTGTAATCGTCGAGATCTTCTCCATCGCCTCAGCCACCATATCGGGAACAGCGTTGTAGAACTTGTTTGAAGCCTCACGTGTCTGGAAATAGATATCGGGGTTCTGTGCAGTACCGCGTGTTACAGGACGCTCAGGGTTGAGTGAACGCATGCGGAATGCCTTGAGTGCCTCGCGATCGAACATTGCCGAGAGTGATGCCTCGTCGATAAGCTCGATCTTCTGAATCTCGTGAGATGTACGGAAACCATCGAAGAAGTGTACGAATGGGATACGCGACTTGAGTGATACGATGTGTGCCACACCTGCAAGATCCATAACCTCCTGAACAGATGATGTAGCAAGCATCGCAAAACCTGTCTGGCGTACAGCCATTACATCCTGGTGGTCACCGAAGATAGAGAGCGACTGCGCTGCAAGAGCACGTGCTGATACGTGGAATACACCAGGAAGGAGCTCACCAGCGATCTTGTACATATTGGGAACCATAAGGAGAAGGCCCTGTGATGCGGTAAACGTAGATGTCAATGCACCGCTCTGCAATGAGCCGTGAACAGCACCTGCAGCACCCGCCTCAGACTGCATCTCAACCACCTTTACGGTGTCACCAAAAATGTTCTTCTTACCCTGTGCCGACCACTCGTCTACGAGCTCTGCCATTGTCGACGAGGGAGTGATGGGATAAATAGCTGCTACCTCTGAGAACATATATGCAATATGCGCTGCAGCGTAGTTACCATCACACGTAATAAATCTCTTCTCTGCCATATTTTAAAACTAAATAATAATTTCCAATTTATCGTCCGTGAGCCGCGCTCACCTATATATATAATATATTAGGGCCTCACCCCGAAATTTGATGAATGAATACCTACAATAGTATAGGGCCACATTTTTCAAAAATCGACGCAAAGGTACACATTTCGTGCGAAAAATCATAACATTTTCTCTGTTATCTTTTTAACACTACGCATTTCACATTTTTAGATAAATGTAAGAGTGTTAAGGATTGGACAATTTGTCGCATTCCGAGCGATTCGCCTTGCGTAAGAAGATAATAATGATGAGAGGTCGCAGATAACTCCTTATCACAATAAACAAATTTTGCGTTAGAAGAGTGCCGAGTGCTACACTCGGCAAAAATGGCGACGATGGGTAGTACTTGAAGTATGTCCCATTGGTGGCTTTGATTGAAGAGTCAAAGATGACCTCTTATCACGAGAAATTTTGCGTCAGAAGGGGCCAGATTTGGCTATGACATGAAAAATGGCGAATGGGACATACTAAACGTATTTCCCATTCGCCATTTTGATTGAAGAGTCGAAGATGACCCCTTATCACGCAAAATTACGCGCCGAAGTTATCAAACAAGATATTCTCTGCTGGAACTCCGAGGTTGTCGAGAAGGTTTACTACCGACTGTGCCATCATCGGAGGACCGCACATGAGGTAAATGATACCCTCTGGCTCGTCGTGCTGCTTGAGGTATGTCTCGTAAAGCACGTTGTGAACGAAACCTGCAACATAAGGAACGCCTGCCTTATCAGCCTCGGGATCGGGTCTATCCAACGCAAGGTGGAACTTGAAGTTGGGGAACTCCTTCTCGATCTGATAGTAGTCATCGAGATAGAAGGCCTCCTTCAAAGAGCGAGCACCGTAGAAGAAGTTAACCTTACGGCCTGTCTTGAGGGTCTTGAAGAGGTGCATAATGTGTGAACGCATAGGCGCCATACCTGCACCACCACCGATGAATACAAGCTCCTGATCGTCAGAAAGGTTATCGGGCAAGAAGAACTCACCGAAAGGACCTGACATGATAATCTTATCGCCTGGCTTAAGAGAGTAGATATATGAAGAACATACACCAGGATTAACATTCATAAAGCCACCTGTAGCACGATCGAACGGAGGTGTTGCGATACGCACGTTAAGCTTGATGATATCGCCCTCAGCAGGATAAGTAGCGCAAGAGTATGCACGTACCTGAGGCTCAGGGTTAACCATCTTGAGGTTGAAGACACCCATCTTCTCCCAATCCTCGCGGTAGTCAGCATCAACGTCGATATCCTTGTAATCAACAGTGATTGCAGGAACGTCGATCTGGATATAACCACCACTGCGGAAGTTGAGATGCTCACCCTCGGGAAGCTTAACAACGAACTCCTTGATAAAGGTAGCCACATTGTTGTTAGATACCACCTCGCACTCCCACTTCTTGATGCTAAGAACAGATGCGGGAACCTTGATAGCGATATCCTCCTTAACCTTAACCTGGCAACCAAGACGCCAGCCCTCGTTAATCTCGCGACGGTTGAAGAAACCACGCTCGGTAGGCAAAATCTCGCCACCACCCGATACTACCTGGCACTTGCACTGACCGCAAGCACCCTTACCACCACATGCCGAAGGAAGGAAGATACCCTGCTCCGAGAGGGTGTTGAGAAGTGTTGCGCCAGACTCAACCTCCAATACCTTGTCACCATCGTTGATGTTAACCTTAACAGCACCCGACGATGTCAACTTTGCCTTTGCAAAGAGCAACAGTGCCACCAAGATAAGTGTCACCGCAAGAAAGGCAACTATTGCATAGATAATAATAGTAATATTCATACCTTATACTCTTATTAAAGGTTACAACTGAATACCCGAGAAGATCATAAAGGCGATACCCATAAGGCCTGTGATGATGAAGGCGATACCGGGGCCCTTAAGAGCTGCGGGAACGTGTGAATACTCGATCTTCTCGCGGATAGCTGCCATCATAACGATAGCCAACCACCAACCAATACCCGAACCAAGACCGTAGACGATAGAGTCACCTACAGAGTTGATCTCGGTGCCTACCATCTGCTGCATAAACAACGAACCACCCATGATTGCGCAGTTTACGGCGATAAGAGGCAAGAAGATACCCAACTGGTTGTAAAGCGAAGGTGAGAACTTCTCGACGATCATCTCCACGAGCTGCACAAATGCTGCGATAACGGCGATGAAGAGAATAAATGACAAGAAGCCGAGGTCTACACCCTCACCCAATGCATTGGGAGAGAGAACATACTGATTCAACAGGTAGTTCAAAGGTACTGTCATAACCTGAACGAAGGTAACGGCGGCACCCAAGCCCAAAGCGGTCTTTACGCTCTTCGATACGGCAATGTATGAACACATACCAAAGAAGTATGCGAAGACCATGTTTTCGATAAATACCGAATTAATAAACAAATTTAACATACGCTACCCTCCTATTTTTCCTGAAGATCTTTGTTAATAGAACGGTGTATCCAGATGATAACACCCACGATAATAAGAGCCATTGGTGGGAAGAGCATCAACGAGTTATTGACATAGCCGAAGCGTGCCAATACGTCGAAGCCAAACAATGTACCCGAACCGAACAACTCACGGAAGAAGGCCACGAGAACCAAGATAAAGGCATAACCCAAACCGTTGGCAACACCATCTACGAAGGCATCCCAAGGCTTGTTACCCAATGCAAAGGCCTCAACACGACCCATCACGATACAGTTGGTGATGATAAGACCAACGTACACCGAGAGCTGCTTAGATACATCATACATAAACGCGCGCAAGAACTGGTCTACGACGATTACCAACGTAGCGATAACCACCAACTGAACGATGATACGGATACGCGAAGGCACTCCATTACGCAAAAGCGACATTACAAGGTTAGAGAATGCTGTAACAAATGTTACCGAGATACCCATAACCAATGCGGGCTCAAGCTTAACTGTAACGGCAAGAGCCGAGCAAATACCCAAGATCTGAACGATGACAGGGTTGTTTGCTGCCAAAGGATTAGTAAAATTCTTACTGAGTTTCATAATCGACATCCTCCTTACTCGTTAATAGATTCAACATCACACTCCTCGCAGCAGCAAGCGCACTCCTCAGTATCGGCCTCAGCCTCGACAGCTGCACCGCGCAAGAATGACTCATACTTACCGATAGAGGTTGCAAGCATAGCATTCACACCATCACAAGTCTTTGTACCACCTGTGATAGCATCTACCTGATGCTCATTCTGAGCGCCACCCTTCTGCATACGCACAGCAAACTCACCAGCTGCGTTGTAGAGCTGCTTACCCTCGAACTTCTTCTGCCAGTTCTCGGTAGCGATCTCAGCACCAAGACCTGGAGTCTCGCCAGCGTGGTCCATAACGATACCAGTGATAACCACGTTATCCTCGCCCTGCTGCAAAGCAACATAGCCCCAGATATCACCCCAAAGACCCTTACCTACGATAGGAAGTACATACTTAACAACACCCTCCTTCTCCAACTGGAAGATAGGAAGTGCGTCCTGAGCCTCTGCAAGCTCCTTGCGGTTGCCAAGGATATCGAAAACAGCCTGAACATCAGCCTTGTCCTCGCTATCAACAGCAACAAACTCACCGCCAACAAGACGACCCATAGTCACTACCTCGTCGAACGATGCATCGGCCTCACCAAAGGCCTTCATAATAGATACCTTCTGCTCGTTGAGAACGTTTGCATCCTGCATAGGCTTGAGCGATGTTGCCAAGAATGCAAGCAAAGCACCAACGATAACCACCATCACAACTGTGTAGATGATGATATATGCATTTGAATTCTTATTGATTGCCATAGCTGATACTTATTTATGCGTTCTTAATGAGCTTCTTACGACGTGCTACGTTACGCTCAACTACGAAGTAGTCGATCATAGGTGCAAGTGCGTTCATGAAGAGAATTGCGAGCATCATACCCTCGGGATATGCGGGGTTCATAACACGGATAAGTACTGCGAGAGCACCCACCATGAAACCGTAAATCCACTTACCTACGTTTGTCTGAGCAGATGTAACGGGGTCAGTAGCCATAAATACAGCACCGAACGCGAAACCGCCGACCAAGAGGTGATAGTATGCAGGGTACTCAGTCATACCCACAGCGTCGAAGAGGTAGCCAAAGGCCAAACCACCCACGAATACTGAGAGCATAATGCGCCATGAAGCAACACCGGTGAAGAGAAGCAACAAAGCACCAATAAGGATTGCACATGTTGAAGTCTCACCAAGTGAACCAGGCATAAAGCCGAAGAACGCATCGCTAACAGAGTATGGAAGCTCTGCACCAGCTGTGTAAGATGAAAGCTGCTCCAAAGCAGTAGCACCAGTCTTACCATCAGCATACCATACAGCCTCACCAGACATCTGTGGAGTGTAGGCAAAGAATGCAAAGGCACGAGCCAACAACGCAGGGTTAAATACGTTCATACCTGTACCACCGAATACCTCCTTACCGATAACTACAGCAAATGCAGTCGAGAGAGCCACGATCCACAAAGGAATAGAGACAGGCATCACCAAAGGAATGAGAAGACCTGTTACGAGGAAACCCTCGTTGATCTCGTGCTTACGCTTCTGTGCAAAAGCGAACTCGATAGCAAGACCTGTTACGTACGATACGATAATCGTAGGCAAAGTCTCAAGGAAACCATACCAGAAAGCAGGGAAGATACCCTCGATGCCAGCCTGATAACCCACATTGTACATACCGAACAATGTCGCTGGGATAAGAGCCAACACAACAACGATCATCACACGCTTGATATCGTTACAGTCACGAACGTGTGCGCCCTTGCGAGGAGTAACTGTGTTAGGAACAAAAAGGAATGTCTCGAAGCCCTCGAATGTTGAGTGCAAGAAACCGAGCTTACCTCCCTCAGAGAAGGTGGGCTTAATCTTATCTACAAGTTTACGCAAGTCCATAGTTTAGCTCTCCTTAATCATTAAGTTAATACCATTGCGTACGATCTGCTGCATCTCGATCTTCGAAGGATCGACAAACTCACAAAGAGCCAAATCCTCAGGCAAAACCTCATAAAGACCAAGATTCTCCATCTTGTCCAAGTCGCCAACAAGGATAGCCTTGAGCAGATACGATACATATACATCCATAGGCAAGTAGTTCTCGTAAAGACCAGTTACCACGAATGGACGCTCACCACCATTGAGGTTGGTATCGAGCTTGTACTCCTTCTTGGGGAAGAGCCAAGAGAAGTATGCACGCGATACTGAGAAGCGGTGGAAACGAGGCATAGCCCAACCGAGCAACTCATACTTATCACCCTCGGGGATAAGAGTTACCATGTGAGCACCAGCTGCGATATAACCATCAGCATCGGTCTTAACACCTGTAAGCACGTCACCAGAGATGATACGAACACTTGCAGGCTGCTTACCAACGATTGACTCGATAGCAGCACCAGCGATGATACGCTTGTACATAGGCTTCTGAGCCTCGCTACCTACAACAGCTACGGTCTTCGACATATCGAGCTTACCAGCAAGAATCGAACGACCAATCATAGCTACATCCTGAATGTTTACAGTCCAAACGATGTCTCCCTTTGCGATACGGTCGATGTGGTGGATCTGGATACCAACATTACCCACGGGGTGCTTACCCTCGAATGTGTGGTACTCCACACCCTTGATGTCGGCCATGAAGCCCTCATCGCCCTTACGAGCCGAGAGGTGAACCTTACCGTCGGTCAAACGTGCGAGCAACGCCATACCAGCCTCTACTGCAGCCTTCTCCTCCTTGAGGATGAAGTTGTAGTCGGGAGCCAATGGAGCTGAATCGAACGCCGACACGAAGATAGCCTTAGGCTTAGCCTCGGGGTTAGCGATAACACCATAGGGACGCTCCACGATGCGAGTCCAAAGACCCGATGCAAGCAACATCTCAACAATCTCCTCGCGCTCTGCCTTAGCAACATCTACCTTAGGCAACGCCTTGTACACCTGCTCCTGGTCGGGCTCTACAGCGACGTTGAGTAGCTTACGCTTCTCACCACGGTTGATGGCCGAAACCACACCGCTAACTGGAGAAGTGAAGAGGATGCGTGGATTGTTCTTGTCAAAGAACAGCGCGCTACCTGCCTCTACCTTGTCACCAACCTTAACCAACAGCTTGGGAGTAACGTTCTCATAATCGAGCGGGCTTACAGCGTATGAGGCAGCCATAGGAGCATTCTCCACGACCTTCTCTGCTACACCAGCGAGCTTGATGTCGAGACCTTTACGTAATTTAATGTTTTTCGACATAAAACTGTTTGTTAAATTAATTTAGTTATTTTGTTGTGAATTGTGTTCTTAGCATTAATAAGTCATACTTATGACTATTAAAAATGCGCACGAAGTTACGTTTTTTTTTTGAAACGTCCAATCTTTCGGTCACTATATTTTTGTTTTGCACGATAATTTCGTACTTTTGTAGTCGAACTGCGATGTTATGGCAAACTATTATGTCGATATACACACCCACGCACCGCGCCCCGACACACTCTCTCCGAAGATGTTGGGCATACATCCGTGGGATGCCGAAAAGGGGCTTGAACCTCCCCACTTTGGCGAGTGCGACATAGTTGGCGAGACGGGACTCGATTATGTCCGAGAGGTTAGCCACGAGGCACAACAAAGGCTCTTCGAGGCGCATCTCGAGGCGGCTGTAAGGCTTGAAAAACCTGTAGTACTTCATGTCGTGCGTAGCTTCGAGGAGGTGATGCTCACACTCAGACACTACTCGCTGCAAGGCGTAGTATTTCACGGCTTTACGGGGTCAGTGCAGCAGGCTACAAGATGCATCGACAGAGGATACTATCTCTCTTTTGGTCACCGCTCGCTACGCTCATCCAAGACTCGTCAAGTGATAGCTTCGCTACCCATCGATAAGCTCTTTTGCGAGACCGACGACAGTCCAATGCCCACCATCGAGCAGATATATGCCGAGGTGGCTGCCATTCGCTCGATCACGGTCGAAGAGCTACAAACACAGATACTCAGTAACTACGAAAAACTATTTGCTAAAAATGGATAATTGGTTAGAACGCACCGAACTACTCCTCGGCAACGAGAAACTCGACATACTGCGCCGTGCTCACGTCCTTGTTGTGGGCGTAGGTGGTGTAGGAGCCTATGCTGCCGAGATGATTGCTCGTGCTGGCGTCGGAGAACTTACGATTGCAGATGCCGATGTTGTAGGTCTTAGCAATATCAACCGCCAGCTTGTCGCCCTGCACTCGACCGTAGGTCAGCAGAAATGCGACATTCTCGCGGCTCGTCTGCACGACATCAACCCCGAGCTTAAGCTCCACATTGTCAATCGATTTATCAAAGATGACCAGACCGACGAGCTACTCGACAGCGCGAAGTTTGACTACGTAGTAGATGCCATCGACACCCTATCGCCGAAGCTCGCTCTGATCAAGGGCTCGCTCGATAGAGGCATACCCCTGGTTAGCTCGATGGGAGCAGGTGCGAAGACCGACCCAACGCTGATGGAAATTAAGGATATTGCCAAAACACACCACTGCCCTCTCGCCCACATGTTGCGCAAACGCCTGCATAAGATTGGTATTAAGCGAGGCTTCCGCGCGGTATTCTCGCCCGAGCCAATACGCGAAGGTGCGATGATTTTATGCGAAGAACAGAACAAAAAATCGAACGTAGGCACCATATCGTACATTCCTGCACTATTTGGCATAGGATGCGCCTCGGTCGTCATTCGCGACCTCATTGGCGAGATGGGCACCAACGAAAAGAAATAAGCAGCAAAATACAATAATTAAAACAAGATAACCTATATGAAGAAAATCGTTTTTTTGGATGAATACAGCATTGCTGGTCGCGACATGTCAGCAGTAACCTCTCAGGGCGAATACGTAGCCTATGAGTTCACGCGCAAGGAGGAGGTTGTGGAGCGTCTAAAGGATGCCGACATCGCCATCACCAACAAGATTGTCATCGACGGTGAGACCATGCGCCAGCTTCCCAAACTCAAACTCATTTGCATTGCCGCTACGGGCATGAACAACGTAGATCTAAACGCTGCAGCAGAGCTCGGCATCGAGGTACGCAACGCTGTAGGCTACTCGACAACATCGGTTGCCGAGACCACCCTCGCCTCAGCTCTTGCCCTTGCTCGTAACATCGTATATTTCGACGAGTACTTCCACGATGGTCGCTATGCCGCAGCTACTCGTCCCTTCTGCTTCGACCGCATGACATCCGAAATTCGTGGCAAGAAATGGGGTATCGTAGGCCTTGGTAACATCGGTCGCGAGGTAGCACGCCTTGCCACAGCCTTTGGCTGCGAGGTGTCATACTTCTCAACATCGGGAGCAAAGCGTGAGGAGGAGTACCCCGCAGTGGACCTTGAGCAGCTTCTCAAGGAGAGCGATATCGTATCGGTTCACTCGCCACTCAACGAGCGTACACGCGGCCTTATTGGCACAGAGCAGCTCGCGATGATGAAGCCCTCAGCATTTATCATCAACGTAGCACGTGGCGGCATTATCGACGAGGCGGCACTTGCCAAGGCTCTCGACAACGGCACAATCGCAGCTGCGGCACTCGATGTATTCTCTACCGAGCCTTTGGCAAGCTCACCACTCTACGACATTAAAGATAGATATCGTCTGTTGGCCTCACCCCACAATGCATGGGCAGCAGCCGAGGCTATCGACCGTCTGATAGGTTGCATCGCTGAAAACATCCGCGTATGGATGGCCAAGCAGAGCTGCTAAAGATTACGACATAGAGATCTCTGCCCTGGTATGTCAAAAGGGCATATAACAATACCTCCTCGGATAGCTGTTATCGCGCTATACCGAGGAGGTATTGTTTATGGATTGTTGCTGCAAGCAACAGAGCCAAAGTTTCTATTTAGCTACATACTTACCAAAGCTGAAGCCTAAGCCAAAGTAGGCATTAACCGACGATGTCATGCGAGGCACACACATATTCTTGTACATAACATAGCGAGTGTCGATATAGTCCATACCCAAGAAGAGGTTAAGACCTGGGCAGTGAATATTAAATGCGAAACCAAATACACCCGCCTTAGTACCAGACAATAGTGTGTGGCTAAGAGTTGCCGAGAGCCAATTCAACGGACGGAAGTTCGCAGAAACGGTAAGCTCGCTATAGGCCAACGAGTTGTAGAACTCGGTATGCGATAACAGACCAAAACCGATACGATTATCGAGAATATTGTACTCCGCACCAACATTTAGCGAACAGTTGATCATCTTTGTATAGCCCTTATTCGATGCCTCAGACATTGTCATCGACGACTCGAAGCTGAAATCTGGCTCAGTAGTCGAGAAATCAACACCGTTGAAATGGAATGCTCCGTCGATATCGGCTACAGCCGTAGTTGTACGTGCCCATCTGATAAAGCCAAGATCGGTGACAGCGGCCGACACGCGCAACGTCTCATCCAAGAACTCGGCCTCTGCACCAAGGTCGATAGCAGCACCATAGCTACCCAATCTTATTCCATTCGCCAAGTTAAAGATACCAAAATTGAACGTATCGCCAGGAGAGATGTTTTTCAAAGCAATAACTGGAGCATTGATATTTACCGTACCCGAAAGATCTCCCTGGATATTATCGGGAGTAACACTTGCCGACATCTGATCGAAGTTTGCCGAGATATTTGTAATACCTGTCAATAACTTCAAGCGCGCACCCACCGTAAGCCACTCAAAAATAGGGTATGTAGCACCAACATACGTTTCACCATAGATATTTACGTTGAGCGCCGTGCTGTTTAGATCGTAGGTACCATTACCAAACGTCTTAAGCGCCGTAAAAACATCCTTAGAGAGAGCCATATCGGCCTGCTGTCGGAAATTGACACCGAAGTTCCAATACATTTTTCCGCGATAGAAACCTACACTTAGGAAGTTTAGGCGGAGATCCTCCGTCATCTTCTCTGTTTTGGGTAGTCGACCGAGGAACTCATCAGCAGATACCAGACCATTCAAACCTGTAACCACCTGACCATCCTTCTTAAAGAAGAATTTATCGACCGACATAAAGTTTGTATTAACTTCGGCATTAACACCTCCGAGGATTGGAATAGCTACATAACCACGTGTTGGCGTGAGCGCGGGGTTCATATCTGTTCTAAAGTATGAGCCCTCCATAAAGTATGAGCTATTGAGCGTCTGAGCTGTGGCACTACCTGCCACTACCAGAGCAACAAATGCGAATAATAGTGATACTATCTTGCGTTTCATATCTATTCAAGTATTAGGGTTGGTTGTTATTCAATACGTTGTGCACCAGCAAACGAGCTAAGATCGATCGTTACACCACCGTCAAGCTCCAACTGCAACATAACGCTTACGCTCTGCGAATCCTTCAAAGGCACGCTATCCTTAGTTACACCCTTAAGCTCGAAGTCGAAGTTGATAGCATCGACATCGCCCAAGCCACTAAGATCACCATTAGGCACCTGAAGCTCTAAGCGCATCTGCGACTCAGCACCCTTGACACCATCCTCCGAGCCCTTGATTATGCCACGGCCCTCGGGAAGATGTAGGTTGATAGGCGTAGGCTCGCCATTTGCGTCGAGCAACTGAGCATTGATAGCAAACTGCAAAGGCGCACTATTTACTGCATTTACAATAAGTGCCAAATCACCGATCTTAAGATCATAGCCCGACAACAACTCAAACGTACTCTTAAGGCCCTCGGCACGACCCGAATAGCCGATCGATAAATCCGAGTTGAATGCCAAAGGTACATCCAATGAGTAGCTATACGAAAGTTCAAACTCCTCGGCAACGTAGAGCGTACTAACCTCGCTGCTATTGGTATTTACCGAAAAATCCAACACCAAACCATCAGGCATAGCTCCCGCCAAGAGCTTACCTACGGAACAAGCTACAAATGTGTAGTCGCCACCCTCAAACTCCTTGCGATGTGACTCATCGGCAAGAACAAGGCGCATCTTACCAGGTATAATCTCTCCATTGACATACTCCGCAGGAGCAATCGCCAAATTATCGAACGATACTACATTCTCCGAACGAACCTCACCTCCTACCATAGGCGTAATCGAAGCACCGATAACAGCCTCCAACGACAATGGATTACCAATCTCGATATGGATTATGGGCGATAGACCCTCACCATTAATCTTGAGATCCATACCTCCCGCGAGGTCGCCAAGCTGTACCTTCTGGCTGTAATCGTAGCCATAAGCAATGCAGCCACTAACCGACTCGATATTTAGCTCCACCGCATCGATACCCGTACTGATAACGACATTCGAGATATCCTCGGGCATCAACGACGACACCATAATCTCGGCATCCTTAGCGAAGTGTACCTGAATATCTGGAGCAAAGTCCATGTGCAACTTGCCATTCTCGGGGCGAATACCATCACCCTCAAACTCGATAGCATCGAGACCAATGTCGATACCCTTTTCGAGATCTGCAAGCGTAGCCTTAAGCAGGTGGGCATTCTCCACATACTCGTATGTCATACCCGCCAAAGAGTGAAGGCTAAGATAGCCAGGAAGCGTGATATCCACCTCGATAAGGTCGGCAGCATCACCAAACCAATCAAGGCCATGAGCAAAGAGCTGAATATGCGAATCGCTCTTTAGGTTAATGCTCTTAACACTTACGATCTCGGCAGGGATAGAGTCGATGACCACATCGTTAGCCTCGGTCGAATGGTGCTCCACGAGCATAACATCCTTGTTGAGCATAACATCTGCATCGCCATACTCGAAGTCGGCATCGACGTTGAACTTAGGAAGATTTGCCAACGAGAACTCGCCAGGCATTACATCCATCGAGAAATCCAACTCGTATGTGAGCGACAATGGAATCTCGAGCGCATGGTTTGCATCAAGCGTCTGATCGTTCACAATTTTATCGACGTACAACACAAACTCCACAAACTCATCACCCTCCTTGATCTTGTAACTCTTCGCGAAGTGGTTATCGTTACAGATATTGCCATCGCCATCTGCCATAACAAAGTTACCACCCGCAAGCTTAAGGTCGATGTTAAGCTCACCGCCACCATTGATACCCTTCAAGTCGTTAAGATCGAGCTTGAGGTGGAGAGGTGCACCCTGGTGACCACTCTCGACATCTCTGAAGAATACCGCTACGATATCCTCAATCTGCTCGGGCACCTGAAAGTAGAGGTGCTCGGGGGTGATCGTCTCGGTAAGATGACCTGTAATAGCATTGTCCACCTTGAAAGGCACATAGTAGCTGCCCGATACACCAAACTTGTCGAGTGCACCCGTATTTAGTTTCATCTCCTTGCCTTGATGTATCTTCACACCCTTGGCACTGAGGTTAAACTCGGGATATGCAACGCTGAAAGTGTTTACCATAGCGGGAATACCGAGCGATGTGGGAATGCCCTCAACACCAAAGCTCGCTGTATCGCCCTTAAACGAGAAGCTATACTCGCCCGTTTCGGGATCGATAGATAGACCCTCGATCGCCTGACCCGTATTGAGCAAATCACCGATCGTCTGCTCCTTGATATATCCCAGCGGGATAATCGTCTTACCCTGTCCCAATGTCACCTCCATAGATGCCTCATCAAGACGGAAATCCTTATCCACACACGCCACAGCGGAGAATGCGAATAATGCCGCAATAATGCGGATGGTTAATTTTTGTAGTTTCATATGTGTGTATTGTTTTTAGATTTTACACGATGTGTGGTTTCATCCAATACAAAGGTACATTTTTTTATTAACAAATAGCATATTATGCAACTTTTTTTGCACTTCATTTATAATAAATAGGGATTTATCGACAATTTTACGTGAAATATTGAATATTTTTTCATTAATCGGAAATTAATAACGGCAATACCATTCCCACCTGCACACCCCAATTTCTTGTTAGAGCGCCGCAGATACACCACTATCACGAGAAATTAATTTCTTGTCAGAAGGTGGCAGATGGTGCATCGATAAAGAAGTTGGGCTGGATGGGACATACTAAGCGTATTTCCCATTCAGCCCTACGATTGAGATGCAGCAGATGCTGCCTTATCACAAGAAATTTCTTGTTAGAAGGGGTCAGATGTGGTCTCGATAAAGAAATTGCCCCAGATGGGACATACTAAGCGTATTTCCCATTGGTGGCGTTGATTGAAGAGTCGCAGATGCACCACTATCACGAGAAATTAATTTCTTGTCAGAAGGGGTCAGATGTGGTCTCGATAAAGAAATTGCCCCAGATGGGACATACTTGACGTATTTCCCATTTGGGGCAATGATTGAGAGGCCGCAGATGACCCCTTATCACATGAAATTACAGTTTGTCGATGTAAGCCTTAATCTTTGGGAATGGATCCTCCCAACCCTCTGGCTTGATCACCTTGCCATCCTTGGGGTTGTAATGAGGCTTGCCATCAGGCCAAAGTTTGGCCATATTTGCCTGCTGCACAATCTCGAAGAGCTCGTCAGCGGGAATACCCATCTCGACCATTGTGCCGAGAGCAAAGTACATAAGGTCGATCATTGCGTCAGCCTGCTCGTAGATGTTGTCGGCCACCAAGAACTCGGCAACCTCCTCCTGCATCCACTTAGCACGCGAGAGCGCACGTTTCTTGTCGATCATACGTGGCTCGGTTGCCACGGGGTGTCCGAATTTCTCATGAAATTCGCGCACGTCGTTCCACTCTTTCTTCATAGGAATTATCTTTTTTAGTCGTTAGTTATCCTCTCTACAAGCGACAAAGGTACTAATTTTCGTCGGAGAGTACAACGATATTACAACAATTTACCTATCTTTGCACGAAATATTTATCTGAAGCAATGGCAACAGCAGTAAAAGCAAAATTCAAGTGCAGCTCGGAGCGCATATCACAGGTGCCCAAGGATGAGCTCAAGGACATAGCCTTCATCGGACGAAGCAACGTTGGCAAGTCGTCGTTGGTAAATATGCTCACGGGTGTTAAGGACCTTGCGAAGGTGTCGGGCACACCTGGTAAGACACGACTAATCAACCACTTCCTCATCAACGATAGCTGGTACTTGGTCGATCTGCCTGGCTATGGCTACGCACGTGTATCGAAGAGCAAGCTCGGCGAGTTCTCGAAGCTTATCACCGACTATGTTCTCAAGTGTGAGAAGATGCACTTTTTGTTCGTACTTGTCGACTCGCGCCTTGAGCCTCAGAAGATAGATCTTAGCTTCATACAGCTACTTGGCGAAAATGGCGTGCCTTTTGGTATTATCTTCACCAAGGCCGACAAGCTCTCGCAGGCACAGCTCAATCGCAACGTAAAGCACTATAAGCAAACGCTTTCCGAGCAGTGGGAGGAGCTACCTCCGATGTTTATCTCTTCGAGCGAGAAGGGCTCGGGGCGTGAGGAGATTTTGGCCTTCATCGAGGAGTGCATCAACATTGTATAAGCATCCAAGCATTGCAACACCTCCGAAATTCAGGCTCTTCAAATAGGGAATCTTATCGAAAGTAACACCGCCAAGGGCAACGACTTTATCGTCTATAACACCCTCGGCAGCAGCCCGTTGCAACTCGTCATGACTAAACCTCGACCTATACCCGACCTTAGAGATACTATCGAAAACAGGGCTTAGGAAGAGGTAGTCGTAGTCGCTCTTGTACCTCGTAAGCTCCTCAAAGGTGTGACATGAGCGGCTCTTAAAACCTCGATAGTCATCAGGTAGCGACACCACATTTTTGTTTATATGAATACCCTTCAATGAGAACTCATCATACAATTCGGGGTAGTCGTGGATGATGATTTTAGACCTTTGCTCTGCGGATAGCTCGCACAACAATCTTCGACACTCGCCAATATCCGAATCGGGCTTACGGAGATGGATAGCGTCGATGCCCATATCAAGCAGGCGCGCAATAATATGGGCATCTTCAGCTACCACCTTAGGTGTTGTGATGGCTATGATTTTCATCCTCTTAGCTTCTCGATGATAAGGTCAGCAACCCTCTTTCCCGAGAGCAACATGCCGCCAAAGATAGGCCCCATGCGAGGTGTGCCGCTCACGGCCGAGGCTGCCATGCCGCAGACATAGAGTCCCGGATATATCTCCTTAGTGCCATTTACCACCTCCTGCTCGCCCGACACGACATCTAACGAACGCTCGCCGATAACAGCACCCGTCTCGGTGGCAAGGCGAATGCCGTTCTTGCGCGCTACGGTACAGCACATCTCGCTATCGTGTCCCGTGCCATCGACGACACATTTAGCCATGATGTTGAGCGGATCTACATGCATTCCCTCCCTAAGAACGGGTGTCCAATTAACCACTACACCACTTACCACATCGTTCTTAAATATCACATCCTCAACCGAGTAGCAGTTGAAGATTGTAGCCCCCGCATGAACAGCCTTATACAACAGAGCTGCGGTGCTCTCCACCGAGTCCATAACATAGAGGTTGTCGTCGTAGGGCTCATAGTTGATATCGAACTCCTTGATGATATGTAGTGCCTCCTGCTGAACGACAATCTGGTTGAACATCATAGCACCGCCCCACATGCCACCTCCGGGCGAAAGCTTCCTATCGAACTGCGCGACCTTCAACCCCGCCTTGGCGAGGTAGTAGGCGGCAACAATGCCCGATGGGCCACCGCCCACGATGGCGACATCCAAGTCTAAGTTACGCTCTAACTTACTGAAATAGGTGGAAATAATACCCTGAGAGACTCTTCTTTCAATCATAATCTTTACTATTTTAATTTAAGGTTTTATACTACTCTTACTTACTTTATAATGATGTCGTAATTATATCCAATATCTCGGTCATCTTGGCTCTCGGATCGGGGGCATTGAGGATAGAGCTGCTCAGGGCTATGCCATCTACACCGCACTCCAACAACCCGACAACATCCCCTTTGCCTATACCTCCAATAGCCACAAGAGGAATACCGATGTCGTTATCCCTTATCTTTTGGATGACATCCCTATAGCCCTCATAGCCGAGTATAGGAGAGAGATTCCTCTTTGTTGTGGTGAAACGAAAGGGGCCACAGCCGAAATAGTCGGGCGTAGCATGCCGCAGGGTCTGCTCGATATCCTCGAACGAGTTTACCGTACCACCAATAATGTACCCCTCGCCGAGAATCTGTCGAGCCTCGGCAATGGGCATATCGCTCTTGCCGAGGTGCACGCCATCAGCCGATATACGCTTGGCAAGCCAGACATTATCATCTATGATAAATGTCGCTCCATACTCCCTACACATCTGCCGAACAGCGAGGGCTGTATGCTCCATTGACGTCTCCTCGACACCCTTCATGCGAAGCTGAATCCAACGACACCCTCCCTCCAAGGCTATGCGTGCCGAGTCGATATAGGAGTAATCGTTATTAGAGTGCGTAATAAACTGCAAACGGTAATTATTCAACATAATAGACCTCCATTTTTTGGGGATTGTAACCATGATTTACGGGGCCTATGCCGTGTCCAATCTCTATATCGGCACCGGCACGGATAGCCTCCGTGATAAACACCTTAGCCTGCGCTATAGCCTCACACATGGCATAGCCCCGAGCCATATACGATGCTATAGCAGCAGAGAGCGTACACCCCGTGCCGTGGGTATTGTGCGTGGAGATGGTAGCCGAGGTGAATATGGAGGTCTCTATCCCCGCAGCCGACATAGTAAATAGAATATCACTCTTGGCCTCCCCCTCCTCGTGACCACCCTTAAGAAGAATCGCCTTTGCTCCACAGCTCAAAATATAGGCTGCCGCCCGCTCCTTATCCGCGTAGTTAGACAACGATATATTGGCAAGAGCCTCCATCTCGGGGATGTTGGGAGTGACAAGCGCAGATATTGGTAGAAGTCGCTGTTTTACAACCTCCTGCGCCTCGACAGATAGTAGGCGATGACCACTGCTCGACACCATTACAGGGTCGAGGATTACGGTAAGAGGATAATGGCTAAGAGGATAATGGCTAAGAGCCTCGGCAACAGCATTGACAACCTCCGCATTAGACAACATTCCTATCTTTACGACGGAGGGGTGTAGGTCGTCTATTACGGCGACAATTTGGTCATAAACCATCTGCGGGTTTATTGCCAACTGGGAGTGTACTCCCAATGTGTTTTGGGCTGTTAGTGCAGTGATGGCTGTTGCACCATAGACGCCGATGGCTGCAAAGGTCTTTAGGTCGGCCTGTATGCCCGCCCCACCGGAGGAGTCGGAGCCAGCAATCGACAATACAACAGGATAGCTTTTTCTTGGATTCATACCACTACTTTAATAATTAGTATAACCCTAAATAGTGGTACGATGTACTTATGAATAACTTCAAACTTCCAGCGTCAGCATTATCTGTACTGGTGCAATGTGTATAATCTCAGCCATTGGCGAGCAACAATGCTCACCGGGCACCACCATTGAGTATAGTGCAAAGGTAATAATAAAAATTATTTTTTCGATAAAATGTGGTAAAAAAGTTGTTTATTCGGCTTATTTGCCTTACTTTTGTAACAATTAACCTAAACCAATATTAATTAATTATTATGGCAATCCATAAAATTAAATTCTTCGCAGGTCGAGGTTCACGCTACCTCGCAGAGAAGATTGCTGCCGAGTATGGCATTAAGCTTGGTGACTCTGACGTATTGCAGTTTAGCGACGGCGAGTTCCAGCCCTGCTTCCACGAGTCTATTCGTGGCTGTACTGTATTTATCATTCAATCAACATTCCCACCTTCAGACAACTTGATGGAGTTGCTCATGATGGCCGACGCAGCACGTCGCGCATCAGCACATCAGGTAATCGCTGTCATCCCCTACTTCGGTTGGGCTCGTCAGGACAGAAAGGATCGTCCTCGCGTACCTATCACCGCACGCCTTGTTGCCAATATGCTTATCGCAGCAGGTGTTCAGCGCGTGATGACCATGGACTTGCACGCTGACCAGATTCAGGGCTTCTTCGATTTGCCAATGGATGCACTCTACGCATCTGGCATCTTCGTTCCCTACATCCAGAAGTTGGCTATCCCCGATTTGTCTATTGCGTCGCCTGATATGGGTGGTGCAAAGCGTGCTTCATCATACGGTAAGCACTCCAACGCACCTATCATCATCTCGCACAAGGAGCGCGCAAAGGCTAACGTCGTTGGCTCGATGACCGCTATCGGTGAGGTTGAGGGCCGCAACGTGATCATCGTAGATGATATGATCGACACAGCAGGTACTATCTGTATGGCAGCTAATATGCTTATGGATCGTGGTGCTAAGAGCGTTCGCGCGGCTGTTACCCACCCTGTGCTTTCAGGCAAGGCTTACGACCGCATCAACGAGAGCGCCATCCAGGAGGTTATCACTACCGACACTATTCCTTTGAAGGAGGGTGAGGATCTCTCGAAGTTCACTGTATTGAGCGTAGCTCCTATCTTTGCGGATGTTATCGAGCGCGTACACAACTACAAGTCAATATCTTCTATCTTCTATCGCTAAGATTTAGGGATACAATAACGAAGGGCCTGTTTAACAATCAAAAAGTTAGACAGGTCTTTTTTTGTATGTTTAACAAAAACTTAACACTCCTTTAATTAAGGCGCAACATGATTGTTCTATTTTTGCATCGTAATTAAGAGGAAATAGTTTTTAAAAAAAGATGTTTGAATTATGGAGAAGAGATTAACGATAGCACTTGTTGCTCATGATGCTATGAAGCATGACCTCGCAGAGTGGGTCGCTTGGAATTGGGAGAAGCTCCTCACACACCGTTTGGTTTGTACAGGAACTACAGGACGTATTGTAGCAGAGACACTTATGGAGCGTCGAGGCAAAGATTCTACACATGCAAGATTTGATATTACGATGCTTAAGTCAGGCCCCTTGGGCGGCGATCAGCAGCTCGGAGCAATGATTGCAAACAACGATATCGATATGCTTATCTTCTTTTGGGATCCGATGTCGGCCCAGCCACACGATGTGGATGTCAAGGCGCTACTCCGTTTGGCGACACTCTACAATGTGCCAACGGCAATTAACCGCTCGTCTGCCGACTTTATGATCTCATCATCGTTAATGGCCCACGAGGACTACAAGCCCGTCATCAAGGATTACACCTCATACATTGAGAGAACTGTGAAATAATTTATTGCCCACCAACTTTTGCGGGTGCCTACCCCCCCTTTTTCGACTCCCCACCAATTTTTGCAGGCGCTCCAAGATATGCACTACCACACTACATTACCTACGCAGTAGAATGTGCTGCTGAACAAAAAAAAGAGGACAAATCTTGCGACTTGTCCTCTATGGTAGGACACCACATAGAAATCTCTAACCGCTTTATCCGCGACTTTGAGGCAACCATTCATATTGCGAAGCAATGCAAGACAGGGTCTTGCCACAAGCCCTCCTTATCAAAGGAGGGTTTGGGTGGATTGTAGATATGACTGAGGACATCAGTCCTCCCCCCGCTACCATAAAAAAGAGGGCAAATCTAATGATTTGTCCTCTATGGTAGGACAACACATCGAAATTTCTAACCGATTTATCCACGACTATGTGGCTGTGTTTCAGATTGCGAAGCAATGCAAGACAAGGTCTTGCCACAAGTCCCCCTTTATCAAAGGGGGATTTAGGGGGGAATGTAAATGTGAGCCGTTCGAGTCCGACCCCCGCAACGAAAACAGGAGAAACATTGCTGTTTCTCCTGTTGTAGTAGCGGGGGGAGGACTCGAACCTCCGACCTCCGGGTTATGAGCCCGACGAGCTGCCAACTGCTCTACCCCGCGATGTATCGTCAAATGGTCTTGCGACCTATTTTCCTTATTTGCGACTGCAAAGGTAGTGCAAATATTTCAAATCTCCAAATATTTTTTGAAAAATTACAAAATAACTCTTCAGAAACCTTATACCAACCTCTAAAATTCGAGCTATTTTCACTTCAAATAAGAATATAAAACAATAGAGGTTGCGGTATATTTATGCAAGAAGCCAATCCAATATTCAACAAAATATAGTAATAATATATTGTATCTATTGCATAACCGAAATGTTATGCATATATTTGCGTATTGAATACACGATATAAAGATATTACCAATGAAACACACACTCTTCAAAATAGCCCTGTGCGCAGTTCTACTGTGCAGTTCTATCGCGGCTATGGCGCAGAACAGAGTAACGGTGCGAGGTGTCGTAACATCTGCCGAGGACTCAATGCCTCTTATCGGTGTTAGCATCGTATCGGGACCCACATCAGGCACCACGACATCCCTCGACGGCACATACACAATCACTGCCGAGGAGGGCACAACGTTGCTATACCAATACATCGGCTACCGCACGGCCGAGTGGGTCATACCAGCAGGTGCAACAGAGATTGAACACAACGTAGCACTCGAAGAGGATAGCCAGACCTTGGACGAGGTGGTGGTCGTAGCCTATGGCACACGCAAGAAGGGAACAATCGCCGGCTCGGTATCTACTGTTAAATCGGAGAAGTTGGAGAGCGTGCCTGCGGCAGGTTTCGACCAGGCATTGCAGGGTCAGAGCCCTGGACTTATGGTACTCTCGAACTCGGGTGAGCCCAGCAAGGCAGCTACGTTCCAGATTCGTGGTACAAACTCCATCAACTCGGGTACAGCGCCACTCTTTATCCTCGATGGCGTACCTATCTCAAGCTCGGACTTCAACGCCATATCGCCCTCGGACATCGAGTCGGTATCGGTGCTTAAGGATGCTTCATCGTCGTCGATCTATGGCGCACGTGCAGCCAATGGTGTTGTGGTAATCACCACCAAACGTGGTACGGCAATGGATGCTGCCAAGGTTACATTCCGCTCGCAGGTCGGCATCTCGCAGCTTGCTTTGGGCAACTGGGAGCTTATGAACACCTCGGAGCGCATCGCCTTCGAGAAGGAGATTGGTTTGGATAGCGGCAAAAACTATGACCTACTAAGCCAGACGGATGTAAATTGGCTCGACGTGGTATTCAATAGCCACGCACTGTTGCAAAACTACGACCTATCGGTGAGTCGTGCTACGGATAAGATGAACTACTACGTTTCTGGCTCGTTCTACGATCAGGATGGTATCGCTCTCGGCTCAACATTCCGTCGCTACAACATACGCGCTAATGCCGATGTACGCGCCTCGAAGTGGTTGCGTCTTGGCACAAATACAATGGCCGTATATGAGGAGGTGCAGCAGGCCGAGGATGGCGAATATGCCCTCTACTCACCCATTTCGGCAAGCCGCTTTATGCTGCCCTACTGGGATCCATACAAGGAGGATGGCTCGGTGGCATCACAGAGCGACGGCAGCTGGAAGGGAACGGGACAGAACCCCGTGGAGTGGATGGAGAACAACCGACAGCTCAACAAAAAATACAAGGTGCTGACAACCGTTTTTGCGGAGGTTACACCCATGGAGGGTCTATCTATACGCTCACAGTTTGGTGCCGACTTCACCAATACCACAGCCTTTGTGCAGTCTATGCCAAGTTACGCCCCAAACAATGGAATCGGCGTTGCAGGACGTGCGGCATACAACACACTTAACCTAACGGTTACCAACACTATCAACTACCGCACGACGGTAAATGACCTCCACTCGCTCAACTTTATGCTTGGTCACGAGGGCATCGACTATCACTACGAGGGCTTCCAGGCCGTAACTCAGGGACAGAATAACGACTTCCTAACGACACTTTCGTCGGGCTCGCGCGCAATATCGTGGAGCGATACGACCGATTCGTATGGCTACCTCTCGTTCTTCGGCC
Source organism: Alistipes sp. (assembly GCA_045659765.1). Taxonomy (GTDB): domain Bacteria; phylum Bacteroidota; class Bacteroidia; order Bacteroidales; family Rikenellaceae; genus Alistipes. The sequence goes on along the minus strand of JAZRCN010000028.1, from coordinate 55,559 downwards.
GTGGCGAGTATAGCTACGACGACCGCTACTATGCCGATCTCTCGGTACGTGCCGACGCATCATCGCGCTTCGGACGCAGTGGTCGTTGGGCAGCCTTCTGGTCAGTAGGTCTTATGTGGAACCTACGCAAAGAGTCATTCATGGAGGGTGCCGACTGGCTTACAAATGCTCAGGTGGCGTTTAGTACGGGTACGTCGGGTAACTCCTCTATTCCTAACTACGACCACTTAGCACTCGTGGCTGGAGGTGCTAACTATATGGACAACGTGGGTATCTACCCCTTGCAGAGTGGCAACGAGAATCTCGGTTGGGAGAAGCTCTGGACAACAAATCTCGCCCTCCACCTCGGTGTTCTACACCGCATCAACCTCGATGTGGAGTTCTACAACAAACTCACAACCGATATGCTCATGAGCGTTCCCGTATCGTATGCCGACAAGGGTGAGGGCTTCCGCTGGGATAACATCGGTGCAATGGTAAACCGCGGTGTCGAGCTATCGCTAAATGCCGATGTAGTACGCACACGCGATTTCGTTTGGAACCTCTCAGCAAACGTGTCGTACAACAAAAACAAGATCACAGAGCTCTACAACGGTCTTGACGAGTACGAACTATCATCGACAAGCACCAAGCTCGTTGTTGGCCACTCGGTTGGAGAGTTCTACATCAACCGCTATGCTGGCGTAAATCCCGCCAATGGTGACGCTCTATGGCTCACGAAGGATGGTCAGACGACTACGGAGTTTAACGAAAGCGATAAGGTTATGATTGGCAAGAGCTATATCGCACCTTGGCAGGGTGGCTTCGGCACATCGCTGATGTGGAAGGGTCTTACACTCTCGGCGCAGTTTAGCTGGGTAGCTGACCGCTGGATGTTCAACAACGACCGCTTCTTCGAGGAGAGCAACGGTCTTTATTCGTCATACAACCAATCGCGCAGACTACTCTACGAGAGATGGAAGGAGCCTGGTGACATCACCGACATACCACGCTATGGCGTAACGCCACAGATGGACTCACGTTTCTTAGAGGATGCCTCATTCCTACGTCTTAAGAACTTGATGCTCAGCTACTCGATACCTACTGAGGCTCTTAAGAAATCTAAGTTCTTTAGCTCGGCACGCATCTACCTTCAGGCGCAGAACCTCTTTACGTTCACACCATTTACGGGTCTTGATCCCGAGTCGTCGAGCAACGTCTACAAAGCACAATACCCCATGTCGCGTCAATACTCAATTGGCGTAGACCTCAGCTTCTAACCTCCAACACGCAATGAAACTCTAAAGATATGAATATGCTTACTACGAAGATAAAGAATATGTTGCTTGCGATTGTAACACTCATCGTCTCTGCAACGCTTGCCACGTCGTGTCTGGAGAAGTACCCCGAGTATGCTATCCCAGCCGACAAGGCTATTAACACCCTCGAGGAGCTCGACCAGGCGGCTATCGGTGTGTACGATGCCTTCAAAAGTGGCGCGCTATATAGCGGCTACCTCACGCTTCTTCCCGACCTGCAGTGTGACATGGCCTATGCCGTGAATGGCTACACCAACACCTATGGTAATATCTGGCGTTGGGATATCCTCGCAACAAATAGCGAGATTACAGCAACCTACGCTGCGCTCTACGACGTTATTTCGCGTGCTAACTTCCTTTTGGAGTATGCTCCACGTGTCGAAGCAACACTTATAAGCGATGAGCAGATTGCCAACTATGAACAGATATGCGGCGAGGCATATTTTGCACGCGCATTGGCCTACTCGGAGCTTATCAAGCTCTTCTGCAAGCCCTACGAGAGCCGCGAGCAGGCCGAGAATACCCCTGGCGTGGTTATCGTCACGAAGTATAACACGGATGAGCCTATGGTGCGCTCATCACTCGCCAAATCGTACGACCGCGTAATCGAGGATCTCGACACTGCGGCACGCCTTATGGATATCGACGAGAGCGCGTTGGGCGGCAATATCTATAATGCCGTATATTTCAACGAATACACGGCGTACGCCCTACGCTCGCGCGTGGCTCTATACATGAAAGATTACAAAACGGCCATCGAGTACTCTTCGCGCGTAATTGATAGCAACCTCTATCGTCTATCATCCGCAACCGAGCTTATCACCTCGGATATGAGTCACTTTACCTACATGTGGCAGTATGACGACGCTACGGAGATCATCTGGAAGGTGGGCTTTACTATAAACTCCTACGGAGGTGCCCTTGGTCGCGTATTCTTCAACTACGACTACAGCTCTATGAAGCCCGACTACGTCCCCGCAGAGTGGGTATTGTCGCTCTACGATGCCAACGACCTTCGTTACGGCAACTACTTCTACAGCTACACCACGGGCTACAGCCACGGCCTAACATGGCCTCTATTGGTCAAGTATTTCGGCAACCAAAATTTCTTCAACAACCAGATACTCCACACGCTTATGCCCAAGCCGCTACGCCTTGCAGAGCAATACCTTATACGTGCCGAGGCGTATGCCGAGAGTGATACCCCAAACTATGCACTTGCGGCTGCCGACATCGCCACACTACGTGCGGCACGCTATCAATCCTACGGTGGTGGCGTATCGCTAAATGGCGATAATGCGATGACAACTATCGAGGAGGAGCGCATCAAGGAGCTATACATGGAGGGCTTCCGCCTCATGGACCTCAAGCGTTGGCACAAGGGCTTCGAGCGCACGCCACAGAGCGAGTCATTGGAGAATGGCAGCTCACTCAAGATTGAGGCTGACGACCCACTATTCGTATGGCCAATACCTCAGCACGAACTCGAGTCGCCAGGTGCTATGATTGAGCCTAACGATAGTAACAAGTAGAAAACATAAACACCATGATACTTAATCGACTAAACACCAAGCTATTGGCATTCGTACTACTCTTTAGCGTAGCGTGCCAAAGCGACTACCCCACCTACGAGGGTCCAAACTACATAATGTTTGCCCAGGAGAGCTATACCCTCGGTATTCTCGATAGCGAGGAGTGGTTCGAGATACCTATCTCTGCAACACGCCCAACAGATAGCGATCGTAACATCGGCGTAGAGATCATCGACAGCGAGAGTAACGCCATAGAGAGCTACCACTACGTACTCGAGGCCTCGACGCTACGTATCGCTGCGGGAGAGCTTACAACAGCCGTGCGCATCAAGGGTCTATCCGAAAATATCAAGGCCAACGAGGCACTCAGCATAAAGCTACGCCTTGTCCTCGATGAGGCTGACGAGTGGGATATCTACGGCACCGAAACCGTAGTAAACCTACAGAAGTGCTGTCCTACCAACTTAGAGGCATTTACGGGCTACTGCAAGCTTACCTCATCGTGGCTTATGCAGTATCTCAACACCGATTCTCGTCTGGTACGCACACGACTATCGGCAACCGAAGAGAACACCATCATCATCGAAGATATGTTCTACGACGGCTACGACATCAAGCTACACTTCAATACCGACGACCGCCTCAACCCCACTATCGACTACGATGCACAGGTGGCAGGACTCACAGGCGAGGCCTTCGGCACGATATACGGCAATGGTAAGCTGATGATGGCATCACCCATGGGCTACACATCCTACTACGGCACATGCGAAAACTTTGCAGTGCAGTACGCAATGCTCTATGTCGAAGAGGTAGGTACCGTAGGCGTATATGTAAACATCTTCGAGTGGATAACCGACGACGAAGCAGAACGCATCCTCCGCGAAGGTTTTTAACTACAGGCAGGGTTTTGTGCTGATTGAGGTTTACACGTGAGCTATACAGGTTTACACGTAAGTATGACAACAACCATATTTTACACATAATTTTAGTTTGCACAAACAGTACTGCCAACCCACAAAACAACGAATAAAACGATACTACAATATGAAAACAGCGAACAATTATCTACAATTTCTAATCGCAATCGTCGCCCTATGCTTCTCTCTCGTTGCATGCGAACAAGAGCACGTCGATGTAAAAATTTTTCCTACCCCTCAAACCATAGAGTGCGAGGCTGGTGAGCGCCCCTCATTCAGCTTTACGATAGATAGAAATTGGCACATATCATCAAACGCACTATGGTGTACGTTCCTCAGCTCGGCAGGCGAGGTACACGACATGTCGGGTGGCGCAGGCACGCATACCATAACACTGCGCATTAGCGACCTTGACCTCAAGAAGGAGGCTACCACCGCAACTATAACAATGAAGGTCGAGGATAGAGAGGACATAATTGTAACCGTAATACGTGCTGCCGAGAAGAGTATCATCACCATCTACGACAGCGAGGGCGCAAAGGCCGAGAGCATACGCATAGGCTACGATGAGTATCTATCATTCAGCATCGAGGGCAACTTCCGCTTTGCCGCGGTCGATGTTCCCGAGTGGGTCGACATCGAGGGTGGATCAATTTCGGGTAACGCCGCGGAGAGGGTCGAGGCAAAGGTGCGCATCGTGTGTGACGGCTACCGTGAGCGCTATGCCATAACAGCCGATGATGGCCACAGCATAACCTTTGGCGATGAGTCGGGAAATGTAAGAATCAATATACCTATAACCTATGATGGCATGGGCGGCGACAAACTCACCATCATAGCCCCTTCGAGCAACAACTTCGGCTGGGAGGCCTCGCTCGACGGCAAGCAACTACGACAGCTTAACGAGGAGACTGGCGAGTACCTTATTTACAATACACCACTCAAGTACACCGTTGCTGCTATGAACGACGACTTCGAGATTGTAGCCATGGAGAATGTTATCGACTGTGGCATGCCGTCGTATAGCGAGACTGCCGAGTGGATTCATTTCGACAAAGAGACGATGACACTCACCCTCGACGCGGCAGAGCATACGCGCTATGGCTTAGTGCTGGCTCTTCCCCGCGATACGTACAATAGCGTGAGCTCAGACCTCAAAGGTAACCTCTTCGATATGGACAACGCTACGGGCATCAACCTCGAGACACTAAAGAGCGACTATCAGAGCTTTGCACTTATCGACTTTACTCAGCTCGACTTCGAGGAGCGTGACGCATACGAGGGTATGTACGTATACCACTCATTGACGACATACGAGGTATTCTGCACGAAGTACAACAATGCCGAAAAGATGGCAAGCTATGGCATTACGGATGCCTACACTTGTCCATTCCCCGCGCCTATCGACAGTAAGGTTCCAGGCCTTATCATCGACCCACGCATCGAGGGTTGGGATACGTTGAGCTACGAAGAGGGTAAGGCCTCTGTCGAGCTATACTACAAGGGTGAGCGTCTTACGGCAAAGGATGCCAACTATATGATTGGTGAGAACACTAACGAGGTATTGGCCCTACAGCTCTATGGCTTGAAGGTGGCATTTGATACCGAGATAGATATCATCTTCAAGGTCGAGGGCGTGGCTAAAAAGATGCTTGTAGTAACACCTCCCGCAAAGTAATAAAGCGTAAACGATATGACTATGAAACAACTCATCATAAAACTTTCGGCACTACTGCTCGCCACGATAGCTCTTGTGGCATGCGAGAAGAGCGACAACGAGAGCCTCGTGGCCGAGTATGGCTACGTGCAGTTCAAGGTTGTCAAACAGAGCGCCTCGACGGCCGATGCGAGCCGAGCAACTCTCGAGTCGTTGGCCAAGGCTTATAAACTTACGGTGGTTATGCAGCACGAGGGCTCAACAATCACCCAAACATTGCTCCTCTCGAGCCACGATAGCGTAACGGCCGAGTGGGGTGTGCGCAGCGAGAAGCTACGTCTACTTGTCGGCAACTACGACATCCTCGGCTACTACCTCTACGACAATATGGACGAGGAGCTACTCACGGGTGGTGGTTGTGGCAGCTTTACGGTGGAGGCTGGGGGCCTCACGCTCCACAATATCGCTACGGATGTAGTGTCGCGCGGCATGGTAGAGTTTATGCTTTGCAAGGAGATGACACGTGCCGAGGATGGGTGCTATGACTTCTCGACAATTCGCCGCGTGGATATCACCGTGCGTCATAGCTTCACGCAGAAGAGCACGACATTCAAGTCGTTACCCGTAAGCTATGAGGAGTATTTCGAGGATGGCACTACCGATGAGGAGCTATACCCCAATCGTAATCGACTCAGCTCGCGTGCCGTGTGCGATACGACACTCTGGATCGAGGCTGGTAACTACACCATCACGGGCTATACCACCTACTCGGATAATCGAGCAAACTCTCCTATCGAGAGCCGCTCAATCGAGGAGTTGGAGGCTACGTTTAGCGTCACTGATAACACGATAACTCGCGATGTTGCCGTTCCCGTGCTTCTTAGCCAGAGCGCTGACCACATCAAGGACTACCTCGCACTGAAGGAGATATGGCTTGCGCTGGATGGTCCCAACTGGAGCTACTATGGCGAGGAGTACCAGGCAGGTGCTAATTGGGATTTCAACAAGGATGTGGATATGTGGGGTGATCAGCCAGGCGTTACGCTCGATGGTAACGGCCGCGTGGTAAACCTCAACCTATCGGGCTTTGGTGCCGAGGGTGTTGTGCCTGAGGCTATTGGTCAGCTTACGGAGCTATGCCTACTCTACTTGGGCAACCACAACGAGCTTATCGGCAACTATGCTTCAACTTCTTCGGCACGTATCGATGCTATGGACTACCACAACAAGATGCTTAGCTACGATGCTCGCGAGGATCTTTCGCCCGAGCTTAAGAGGGTAATCAACAGCGACGCTACGCAGCGTCCTATCCTCTCGAGTCGTATCGAGAAGAAAGATGTTGCCTTCGGCAACCTCACAAATGGCATTACGGGTATCTCACGTGCTGTGATGCGCCTTACGAAGCTCGAGCAGTTCTTCATAGCCAACGCACCTATCACCTATGAGAACTTTATCTGTGAGCTTGAGCCTAACTCGATATATACCGAGGAGAGCGCATCGTGGAGCTGGGCTAATTTCAGCGCATTGACCGACGTGGAGATCTACAACTGTCCGAAGCTCAAGCAACTACCTACGGATATGCTCTGCGGCCTACCCAACATGCAGTCGCTCAACTTGGCGATGAACCAGAATATCTCTGGTGAGCAGCTTAAGGCCGATTGGGAGGCGATTATTGATGGCGAGTCGGGTGACAACATCCAGATTCTCTACCTGGGCTATAACAACCTCGTCGAGACACCTTCGCACGACTACCTGAAGCGCATGTCGAAGCTCGGACTTTTGGACTGCACAAATAATCGCTTGGAGCATGTTCACCCCTTTGGTAAGGAGGTAGCACTCACAACAATATACCTCGACAATAACCGCATCGAGAGTCTCTATGCAGCCGAGGATGGCTATTTCTGCAATCTAAACCAGTTGGAGACCTTCTCGTGCAGTGGCAACCGCCTTACGGAGCTCCCCGACATCTTCACAGCACGCTCGATTTATAGCATGCTTACAGCAAACTTCTCGTACAACAACATCGCCACGTTGCAGAACGGCGATGCGTGGCGTGGTGTGAACACCGCAACGCTCAACCTCGCCGCAAACCGCCTCGAGGAGATGCCTGCAGCGCTGCTCGGCTCGGGATCACGCATCGAAACATTGATGCTGAGTGGTAACGGCATGCGCAAGATTGCCGAGGGTACGTTTACAAATAAGTATAGTGCATCGATTACAACTATCGATCTCAGCTATAACAAACTCAGCGAGTTGCCCTATAGCGACTTCTCGGCTGAGAATCTACCCTACCTCTACGGCATTGATCTCTCGAGTAACTCGTTCTCGGAGTTCCCCTATGCACCGCTCTCTATTGCAACACTTACGGTGATGAGCATCCGTCAGCAGCGCGACGAAGCAGGTAACCGCACACTTCGAGAGTGGCCTACGGGACTCTATCAGTGTCCTAAGATGGCGGCATTCTATATCGGTTCGAACGATCTACGTAAGATCGAGGATACGATCTCTCCATATATCCTTCTCTTCGAGATCAAGGATAACCCCAACATCTCGATCGACCTTAGCAACGTATGTGCCTATATCGAGATGGGCTACTACGAGCTTATTTACGACTCTACGCAGGATATTCGCGGTTGCGACGCACTAAACCTCGACTAAACGACAAACAGATAGCACAATGAAAAACATCAAGTTATATTTATGCTCACTCATTATGTTGATACTCGGCATTCAGTCGTGTACAACTGACCCTGCAACCCTCGAGGGCTTCGAGGCCGACACCTCGACCATTGAGGCCTCGGCAGCAGGTGGCGAGTACAACATCGCTATACGTTCGGCTGCAGAGTGGACAGCCGTGGCATCGTCGCCTTGGATTATGATCTCTCCCGCAAATGGTCGTGGCGAGGTTAGTTGCAAGATACGCATCGACTCTACGCTCGTAAACGATGCGCGTAGCAGCACTATTCGTTTCTCGTCGGCTGGCGAGATACTCCGCGAGGTAGCCGTAACACAGCAGGGCTTCGCAAAGCATATCACCCCCGAGGAGGACGAGCAGCATATTGCAGCATCGGCATCACGCAGCGACAGATGGTTCGAAAGCGAGATCTCGACCAACATCGAGTTTAAGGTGGAGGCTGAGTATGATAGCGATGATAAGTGGTTGAGCGTCGATAATTTCGAGCTTAACCTCGACCGCGGAGCACGCCCACGTAACACCCAGCTACGCATCAATTGGAAAATCAACCCCGAGCCTCGCGAGCGCGTAGCACGTCTACACCTCGTAGCACTCAATGCCGAAGATGAGCTCGATACCCCATCGGTAATTACTATCCGCCAGGCTGCAGCACCTCTTATCGAGGATAACCGCACGGGCGATTCGTTAGCTGTACTTACAATCTTCGAGCGCCTGGAGTGCTGGAGCGACAACGGTATATCATCTACCGAACCTATGACAAATTGGGACTGCTTGCGTCTTTGGGAGGCTGGCGATAGTGCTCTACCCACACCTGAGGCTGTAGGCCGTGTACGCGATTTGGAGCTAAGCTACTTCAACACCGAGGAGGGTATTCCTCAGGAGATCAAGTACCTCAAGTATCTCGAGACTCTATCGCTATATGGCAACGTAAACACCATGCTTAAGTCTATAGATATGGGCGAGGAGGTATGTACGCTCGACTACCTTAAGTCGTTGCGTGTTGCAGCCTTTGGCATATCGTCGCTTCCTGCAAATTTTACACTCTTGGGCGACACACTCGAAGTATTGGATCTCAGTTCTAACAATCTTAGCGAGATTCCTGCGGCACTCACCCCCGAGAACTTCCCCAAGCTCGTATCGCTTGACCTTGCGAGCAACCGCCGCACAATGATCAACAACCTATCGAACGTAGGTAGCCTGGAGGAGAGTCCTGGCTTGCATATCGACACCCGCAAGACCGACGATATAAAGCGTCTATTCCTTTGGGAGAACCTCGAAGAGCTATCGCTCACCTACAACTACATCGAGGGTTCGCTTCCCGACTTTAGTGTGGGCGAGGATGGCGTGAGAGCATATAACTCGGCCGACTTTAGCGAGCGTGGTGACACGTTGCAGTGGGCCGTAGAGAACAAACTACCACGCATACTTCCCAACATGAAGCGCTTGGCCATCAACCTCAACTTTATGACGGGCGAGCTTCCCGAGTGGTTGCTCTACCACCCACGATTCTTTGAGTGGACACCCACAACATTTATATATGTACAGCAGGAGGCATGCTACGACTCCGAGGGCAATGTGCCATCGTTTAGCAATGTCCCCACCTCGCAGGAGTACTACTTCGAGAAGTATCCGTTGATGCGTGGTCGCTTTGAGTTTAACGACGAAATAGAGGAGGAGGAGTAAGCAAATATGAAAAAGATAGTTACATATTCAATCATTGCACTCTTTGGCGCAAGCATGATGTCGTGTGTCAAGGATATTGAGAAGATAGAGGTTCCCGAGCAGACTCCACCCACGATTATCGCGGGCGAGGATGCAGCATCGGGTGAGATTATCATTAAGTTCAAGCCCGAGATGGAGGATATTATCGCAGCGGAGCTTACACGCTCTGGAGGCGAGGCAACACGTTCGGGCATACCATCAACCGACGAGGTGCTCGACATCCTTGGGGCCTACTCTTTCGAACGTGTATTCCCCATTGATGAGCGTCACGAGGAGCGCACTCGTAAGGCAGGTCTTCACCTATGGTACCTCGTACGCTTCGACGAGGGTGAGGACCTCAATGAGGCATACTCACGCCTTGCTCGTCTTGGCGAGATTGAAAAACTTCAGTACAACCATACGATACACCGCAGCTACAACCCCGAGGCAACGCCCCATTTTGTAAGTTGCGAGGAGCTTGCCTCAACTGCTACACGCGCTGAGGGCAATATGCCCTTCAACGACCCTGGCCTATATCGTCAGTGGTGCTACATCAACCGTGGCGACTATAGCTTTGCACAGCCTTGGGCAGGTGTCATTGCCGGTTGCGACGCTGGTTGCGAGGAGGCATGGAAGCTCTGCACGGGCGACGAGGAGATTATCGTAGCCGTAATGGACGAGGCAGTGATGTGGAACCACCCCGACCTTAGCGATAATATCTGGATCAACGAAGGCGAGGTGCTACACGCAGGCAAGGATAGCGATGGCAACGGATATAAGGATGACCGCTATGGCTACAACTTCGTGCGTAACACTGCCGCAATATCATGGACAACGAACGGTAGCACAGGTCACGGCACACACGTCGCAGGTACTATTGCTGCGGTGAACGACAACGGCATTGGCGTTGCAGGCATAGCTGGAGGTCGCGGTGGCAAGGGTGGCGTGAAGATTATGAGCTGCCAGATATTCGATGGTATGAATGCCGCAAACCTCATCATGGAGGCGCGCGCAATGAAGTATGCTGCGGATAACGGAGCTGTTATCTTGCAGTGCTCGTGGGGTTATAACTCTTCGAAATCCAACCTCCTCTTGGGCTACACTCCAGGTCCCGCAACCGAGGAGGAGTGGGCCACAACATACCCATTGGAGAAGGAGTCACTCGACTACTTTATACACAATGCTGGTTCGCCTAATGGTGTTATCGACGGTGGTTTGGCAATCTTTGCTTCGGGCAACGAATATGCCGCACAGTCGTCATTCCCTGCGGCCTATTCGAAGTGCATATCTGTTGCCGCATTGGCTGCCGACTACACACCCTCGTCGTATACCAACTACGGTCCCGAGGTACTTCTATCCGCCCCAGGTGGCGATATGGAGTATTATGGTACTCCAGGCCAGGAGGATGCTCAGTATGATGAGCAGGGCGTGATGTGCGAGCAGGGCGGTATCTTCTCGACACTCGTACTTAATGGTGTGGCAGGATATGGCTACTACGAGGGTACCTCGATGGCATGTCCCCATGTATCGGGTATCGCAGCCCTCGGCCTTGCCTACGCTAAGTCGCAGCAGCGCCACTTCACCTCGGCAGAGTTTAGACAGTTGATGTACGACTCGGCAGAGGATATCGATCAGTATATGACAGGCGAAAAGCTATTCTATATGAACCACACCTCGGCAGGTGCTACGCCTACGAAGATGATTCTTAGTGACTACCGTGGTAAGATGGGTCGTCTGAGCGATGCTGGAGCACTGCTCAGGGCTATCGACGGCAGTGGTCGCGATATGCGACTTCCCAACCTCTACCTTGCGCCCAACACGAGCGAAAAGTTGGCTCTTGATCGTTATCTCAAGACTACGGCCGAGAGCGTTAGCGTAGCGAAGGAGAGTGTGGCGAAGGCCGAAATTAAAGATAACACCCTTATCGTCACAGCTCTGAGCGAGGGTCAGACAGCTCTGACGCTTCGTTGCAGCGGTGGCGAGGAGCACCACATTACGGTTACGGTGCGCGAAGGTGCATCGGATAATGGCTGGTTCTAAACGAGATGCTATGCGAGGTGCAAAAAGGATAATATTGTTGGTTGTTGCGACACTTGTCACCGTGCATGTCGTAGCACAAGATATTCCTATGCTCTCGCGTGCAGCACTCGAGAGTTTAGTGCACCCCGCACTATCGGACACAGCGAGCCGAGTACTTAGGGCCGAGAAGGAGAGTATCGACCTGGGGCGTATTAGCGACGAAGAGCTATGTCGTGCTACGTTCAAGCTTTGCAACACCAGCGACCGCGAGATTGCCATAACAGCGCTGCGCTCTACGTGTAGTTGCCTAAAGGTTAAAAATAGTATCGAGAGCATTGCCCCAAACGAACTATCGAGTGTTAGCGTGGAGTTCAACCCAGCGGGTCGCAGCGGCAGGTTTAGCGTCGATTTATTGGTCTACAGCACCTTGGACGAGGAGCTTCCGAGTCTAAGGTTGAATCTCTGCGGCGAGATAGAGTCGAGCGACGAGTGGTCACACCTACCATTTAGTATGGGCGTAGTTCGCCTAAGTCGCAAAAGCGTACACTTTGACCGCTATACCCTCTCGGAGCGTATAGCCGTAGCTAATACGAGCTATGAATATGTAGTACTTAGCGCCCAGCCAACAATAGAGGGCATAACACTACGTACCGAACCTGAGAGGTTAGCCCCAAATGGCGAGGGCGATATTGTAATTAGTTACACGCCGACAAGCCATACGGCACAAGATATTGAGAGTATAGTAATAATTGAGGGATGTGGCAAAGCACACCCTACAGATAGGATGATTAAGATAACGATAAAGAGATAGGTATGAAACTATTAAGACTGTTTTTCACAACACTACTTCTATTTGCGACTCTCGCCACAACAGGTTGCGAGAAACCTGCGCCACTCCCCGAGGAGCAGCCAATCGTCGTGAACTATGCTGCGCTTGATGGTGCATGGCAGCTGACATCTTGGCAGGGCGCACCATTAGACGAGAATAGCTACCTCTACATAGAGTTCGACCGCAGTGAGCGCCGCTATACGATGTGGGACAACATCGACTCGATGTATGCAACCAACACCACGGGAACATTCACAATTACCGCGGAGGAGGATGGTTCGTACACCCTTTCGGGCACCTATGACCATGGCGTGGGTGACTGGAGTTATCGCTACGAGGTGAGAATCCTTAACAATGGCGATAGTATGCAGTGGCGTGCGCGAGCTGGCTCCGACGTAATGGACTTTGAGCATATTAACGAAATTCCTGAATTATACTAAAACATATAGAGCTATGAAACTCAAGAATTTATTTTTCATCTGTGTAGCTATGGTTGCTACACTTATAAGTTGGAGTTGTGAGGATCCCGAGATTCAGAATCCAGTGAACATCCCATCGATAGGCATTCACGAGCCCGAATTCGACAAGGCTTCGATGACGCTCAAGGTTCTTATCGCCCCTTCGACAGATGCCACGGCGTGGTATTGGAGCATCACAGCACAGGGCGAGGAGACTGCATACACCAAGGTTGAGAGCGCAGCTGCCGACGAGGTATCGGCTAAGGTTGAGTATGGCGTGGAGTACACCATCACAGCCTATGCCGAGAACGAGGCTGGTCAGTCGGAGGTTGCAACAAAGCGCTACTGTCCGATGCCCGATGCTGCCGAAGTGGCTATCGGTGAGGTTACGCTCGACGAGGCTACGATGACGGCTAAGTGTGCGGTATACCCCTCGGCACTCACCGTAGCGTGGTATTGGAAGGCTGCTAAGAGTGATGCAATAGAGGCTGCTGAGTGGCAGAAGGTAGAGGGCAATGTCGAGACCGAGATTAGCTTCGCCTACACATGGGGTGAGGAGTTCGAGGTGCGTGCCTACGCCGAGAACGCGGCGGGCAAGAGCGAGGAGAAGACCGTAGAGGCATACTTCGAGCCCGAGGCAGCAGCACTAACAATCGCTGATCCCGTTTTCGACAGCGAGAAGATGGTGGTGACTGTGGATGTTACACCTTCGGCAACAACCGCAGTATGGTACTGGAGATTAAATCCCGATGGCGAGACTAACGAGATAAAGGGCAACGAGCCTAAGACTCTATCGTTCAACGTTGAGTATGACACTGTTTACAACATCTCGCTACATGCCGAGAACGTATTGGGTAAGTCGGCTGAGGGTTATATCGTAGAGTTCAAATACGATGCACCACTACCAGCCATGGTTGAGATGACAATCTCGAAGGCTACAGCCTACACTATTGATGTCGCAGTAGCTAAAGCTGAACACTGCGTACGCTATGTCGTTGGCGGCGTCACAAGCGCCTCGTTCGATGCCGAGACATTTACCGCTCAGGCTAAGTCGTCGCTCTCGCCTGATCCAAGCTACCCTATCGCAATCTATAACAGCGCAACCGAGAGCGCAACATTTACCGAGCAGAACCTCGTGCGTAACTCTAAGGTTGATAGCACTGAGAATAGCGGTTTGACACTTATCCAGGGCGAGAAGTACACCATTGCCGTATATGCCGAGGATAAGGATGGCCGTAGCGAGCTCTACACCGTGGAGCATACCGTACCCGCAGCTGTGGAGGGTGCATCGTTTGGCTTGGACCTTACGATGAGCAAGGAGCAGATTGGCATATCATGGGCTAAGGCGACGGTTGCAGCACCTGCGGGCAGCAAACTCTTTGTAGGCTATATGGATTACGTATCAATGCTTAGCGATGAGGCCTTCTCATTCGAGGGTAAGAGCGAGGCCGAGTGCAAGGCATACATCATGACAAACATTGCAGGTATCCCTGCAGAGGTTAATGGCACAAAGGAATATACACTCAGCGAGACATTGCAGGCTAATAATACGTATGTGGCTTATGCCGTAGCTGTAGACCCCAACAACGAGGTTATAAACGTCGATTACGAGATCTTCACAACGACTACTGCATCGCTCTCGGGTAAGGCAACGATTACGGATGCCTATATCAGCGATCAGACATCTATCGACGAACTATCTATGTTGCTATATGTTGATAGCGAGGCCTCGAAGGTACGTGTATATGCAGCCCCAGCTGCCGACCACGCTTCGTATGCCGATAATATGGAACAGATAATGGATTCGGATGAGTATCAAAACTATCGCGAGGAGTATGAGCTATTGGGTAGCATGGGCTTTGCCTCTGTAGACATTGCTATCTCGCACCCAGGTGCCGACTACTATATCTACGCCGTAGCCCTCGACAAGGATGGTAAGGCTGGTCCTATGGTTAATGTGGCACAGCTCGCAGGTGGCAGCAAGGAGTACTATACGACTGTTACCGAGGTCGAGGAGAGTGAGGATGACGATAGTGGCAGCGATAGCGGTGATAATAGTGGCAATAAGTATGATCTGTTCTTCGTTGGCACAGGTAGTGTAGAGATTGCTATCGAGGTAGACGACACTGATCCCGATGCTATATCTGCAAAATTCACACTCGTATCGAAGTCGGATAATGTTAAGGGTGTATGGCTCCACCGCATCAACGAGGCTAAGACAAGCGCTGTTAAGGGAGCTGTATATAACGACTTTGAGTATTATGGCTACGATGAATCATACCCTCAGGGAACATCATCAATGAGAAACCGCAACCTTATGGAGTATACGTCATATACCGAGGAGTATATGATTCCTTATGGTGATGAGCATGGTGGTACTATCATCTCGGTTGTTGTTGCCGATAGCAACAACAAGATTAGCATCAACTACTGTTATGCAGCAGGCGTTGGCGAAGTAGAGCTATAAAATAACACTACAAATATTAGGTATAGGCTGCCCGACAAATTGGGCAGCCTATATCTTTATACGGGATGATTTAAGCTGAGAGGGTGAGGGTGTTTTTAGGCATACGAAAAGCGCGAGTCCGTACGCAACTCAGTACACAAAAGGAGTTGGAGAGAGAGGGTAGTTTTAGGCATACGAAAAGCGGGAAACCGCAGCATGCCATAACATACCCGAGGAGTTGTATAATTTAGACTGATTTTAGGCACACGAAAAGCGCGAGTCCGCAGCATACTAAACGTATGTGAGGAACTCGCGCTTGAGTGTAACACCAAAGCGGTCAAATTATACAACTCCTATTTTAGAACCAGACGCCCGCCTTGAACAACGCATAATGCCTCTTCGTCGTCGGATTGAAAGTATAACCCACGCTGAGAGGTATCTCGCAGATGCCAAGATCGAAGTCGCGCTTTAGATTCAAGCTCAGGTTGGTAACATTGAAGCCCTGTGGCAGATTATCGAAGTCGAGAGCATAGCTGCCATCAGCCTGCATTACGCGAGGACCTGCACACCAGAAAGGACCGGTCCATGGTGAAGCACCTGCGATAATCTCCAAGTCAAGGATGAGCAAGATAGGCTGAGTATAGGCCACCTCGAAGTATGATGAGAAAGCGCGACGACGTGTGCCATCCTCCTTATAGATAAAATCCGAAGAGTGGATAAACGTAGTACCCCAATGTAGGCGCAAACGATCAAAGAAGGTGTAGTCGATAGTTGCCGTGAGGTTGTGCGTATCCTTATCGAAGAATCCTGGCATCTCCTTCGAGAGACCACAATACACATCATACACCGTGATTTTGAGCCCCTTATGTTCATAACCCAAAGTCATATCAAACTCGTTATAGGTACTCATCAACGAGTTATTAGCCCATAGGTCGAGATAGAAACGACCATATCCAAGCGTAACACCATACTGAATTGAGGGATCAGCCATATTACCCGTGTAAGACTGGTCGTAACCACGCCACATATAGTTTGATGCGAAATCGGCACCCACACCAAACCAAAATTTAGATTCCTTCTTATCATCCTGCTCCTGAGCCGTAGCACCAAACGCAACGGTAAGCAGAAGACAAAGCATTGCAACTCTTTTCAACATACTTGTAAATGGGTTGTAAATTAATATTTATATCATTAAAGACTACTATCGTCTGCGCTCCGAGTGGTGACGACGACGCTTAAGTAGCCTCTGTCGCTTACGATAGGCGTCGACCTTACGCCATACGCCATAGATAAGCATCAACGTAAAGAATATGATAATGCTCACGAGCATACCCACAGAGAGGTTATCACCCTTGACGCGTGACCACATCTCCAGCATCTTGTCCGTACGCTCGCCACTATCGTGCATCATACCACAACGCTCAATAACGCTACGGTCTGGATACATTACATCGTCAATGTTTACTGCCTCGCTACCCTCCAGTGGCTCGCCATTAGCATCCACAAAGAGATAGCTTAGGTCGCAAACCGTATCGAGCTCGTCATCGCTCATAGCATCCAACACCTCTTCGGTAGCTACCACACTGACATAACCCGTGACATCCATATTGCGGATAGCATTCTCGGGCTTACACATAAAGTTGATGAAATAACGCGCTGCGTGCGTATTCACGGCATACTTAGGGATAACCCAGCCATCGAACCACACAACGCTACCCTCGCGAGGTACGACATAGCCCAACTCTACATCTACCAACGCAGCCTCCTCGATAGCCCATACAGCATCGCCACTCCACATAAGGTTAATCCACGCCTTGTTCTGCGTCATCATCTCCTTACCGAAGTCGGCCTCCCAGCCTGCAACAAGTTCCTTCATACGCTTGAGGTAGCTCTCCACCAAGGCTATAGACTCATCCGAGTCATCGTACATAAGTTCCCTAATGGTCTCCAATGGCAGGTACTCATCCTCGCCTAACAGACCAGCCTCGCGGGCCTCCAAAGTCTTGGCATAAATGAGGATTGGCGAATATACATCGCGGAAGGCATCCTTCACGAGAATCTTGCCACTGAGCCTTTCATCGAACATCAGCGCCCATGTCTCGGCCTCCTCATGATCGACAAATGCTGCGTTATAGAGGATACCCGTAGTACCCCACATATAGCCCACGGCATACTCCATAGGGTTGATACCCTCGGGAGCCTCGAGCGTCTTAAAAAGATTGGTAATATAGGGCGATACGCAACCCAAATAGTTTATGTCTCGTGCGTCAAGCTCCGAGATAAACTCCTCGGTGACGACAGGCTGTAGTAGCTCATGCGCCAACATTCGCTCGATGATATACTCCGAAGGGCAAACAACATCGAAATCGGCACCACCATTCTCAATCTTGGCGAGCATAACCTCGTTGATATCGAATGTCTGATAGATAACCGTAACAGGCTCTCCAGTCAGCTCCTCGTACCACTCCTCGAACTCGAGGATGAGATCCTCGTCGATATAATCGCCCCAATTATAGACCTTGAGCGTATGCTCACGTTTGAAGTCATCACAACCCACAAAGAGCAAGCATAGAAGTAGGCAGCACACAACGTGCAGAGCCTTATATACCATATTTTTCATCGGCGAACAGGGTTTTTAGGCTTCAGCGCAGCCTGCTGCTGCTCGGCGCGACGAGCCTGACGGTGTGAACGATAGTTTACCACGATGAGCAGGATAAGCACCACAACCAAGATAATGGTAGAGAGCGCACGCAGCTCGGGAGTAAGACCACCCTTGCGGGCATCGGCATAGATATATGTCGAAAGCGTCTGAAGACCATCCGTACCATTGGTAAAGATAGTTACAGCAAAGTCATCAATCGAGAGCGTAAAGGCAAGGATAAAGCCCGAAATCATACCCGGACGAATCTCGGGAATGATGACACGGCGCAGAGCCTGGAAGGGGGTTGCACCGAGGTCGAGAGCAGCCTCGTAGATATTTGGATTCATCTGCGTAAGACGTGGCATAACGCTTAGCACCACATAGGGGGTACAGAAGGCGATATGCGCCAAAATCACCGTGGTATAACCCTGCGTAATACCCATAGATACGAAAAGCAGGAAGAGCGAGATACCTGTAATGATATCGGGGTTAAGAATCGGAATGTTATTCACGAAGTTTATAACCTTACGCTTGCCGTAGCGCAAGTCGTTGATACCGATAGCTGCCACCGTACCTAGCAACATAGATACTGTAGCTGCTATAAACGCGATGATAAAGGTATTCTTAATGGCATCGAGCAACGAGTAACGCACACCTCCCGAGAAGAGCGAGGCATAGAGCTCCGTAGAGAAACCTGTCCAGTTGCCCAGAACCTTAGACTCCGTGAACGAGAAGATGGCGATGATGACAATAGGCGCATATAGCATCACCAACAACAGAAGTAGGTATGATGTCGATAGTAACTTCTTCATATTATAGCAATCCTCCATCGTTTGCCGCATCCTCGGATGACGCATCACCGAAGAGCGTGGTTATACCTATGATCACAAGCATAATGAGCGACAATGCCGCGCCGTAGTGCCACATGCCGTTGTTAATATTCTCCTGAATGGTCGTACCAAAGAGCTTGATATTGTTCATCGTGAGTAGCTCGGCAATAGCGAATGTCGAGATTGTCGGCATAAAGACCATCATCACACCACTTACAATACCGGGCATCGATAGCGGGAATACCACATGGCGGAATACCTGGCGGGGCGTTGCTCCCAAGTCCTCGGCAGCCTCGATAAGCGAGGGATCCATCTTCTGCAAAACGTTGTAGATAGGATAGATCATAAATGGCAGGAAGTTGTAGACCATACCAAAGATGAGCGCACCCTCACCCAAAGGGAGTGTGAGGAAGTCAAAGAGCGCAACAGTTGCCAAGGTACGTACAAGCACGTTGATCCACATCGGCAAAATAAAGAGCATCACCACAACGCGAGCACGCGCTGGGCGCATGCGCGAAAGTATGTAGGCTGCGGGATAGCCCAAAGCCAGAGATATGATAGTGGTGATAAGGGCAATACCGATAGAGTAGATGAAGGTATTTGCCGCCTCAGGCTGGTTTATAAATTTGCTGAAGTTGGCAAGCGAGAAACCTCCACTCTCACTCTGAAAGGCATAGACCAAAACAAGCACGAGCGGCATTACGACAAATACCGCGAGGAATATCACATAGGGAATACTCCAGTTGCGCCTGCGCGAAAAGAATTTTAGCATATTCTTCGTTTCTACGTTTCGTTGGGTCAATAACTTACATTAAACAAGGCATTGGAGCACATTGTTGCACTCCATACCTCAGAGACTTAGCCCTTAAGCGGAGTGATACGCAACGCCTCGGGCGCAAGTGTGATACCTACTTCATCCAAATCCTCCCACACATCGTGCGTATCGACATAGATATTCTCGCCATCGTCGGTACGTACCGTGAGGTGATAGCGATCACCCTTGTAGAGGATGAAGCGTATTGTACCCCACGAAGTACCATCATCGGCATCGTCGGTAAGCTCCACAGCGCCAAAGTCAAAGGCCACATCGACCTTATCGCCAGCATTGACACCCTCAACCTCCCTACACTCGAAGGTCTCGCCTAATAGCTCAACATGTGTAGCATCGACCATAACACCCTCCACGTGGTTCTCGGTGCGCTCCTTGCGCATAACGTGGATGTCGGCAGGTTTGATCATCATACCCACCTCGCTACCTACATCAAAGCTGTTGTAATCCTGAATCTGAATCTCGTAACCATCGGGCGTCTCGACCAACATCTCGTAGTGCACACCCTTGAAGATTGACGAGCGCACCACGCCATGGAACATCGCAGCCTCGGCATTACGAATGATATAGACATCCTCGGGACGCACGACAACATCCACCTCGACATTCTCGCCGAAGCCCTCGTCGATACACTCAAATTCGCGGTTCATGAAGCGAACAACACGGTCACGCACCATCGTAGCATTGAGGATGTTGCTCTCACCGATAAAGTCGGCCACGAACGAGTTGCAAGGCTCGTTGTAGATGTCGGTAGGTGAGCCAACCTGCTGAATCTTACCCTCGTTCATCACAACTATCGTATCCGACAGAGTTAGCGCCTCCTCCTGATCGTGCGTAACATAGACAAAGGTGATGCCCAACGTGCGGTGCATCTCCTTGAGCTCGATCTGCATATCCTTACGCATCTTCAAATCGAGAGCAGCCAACGGCTCATCCAAAAGCAACACCTTGGGGCGGTTTACGATAGCTCGTGCAATAGCCACACGCTGCTGCTGGCCTCCCGAGAGCGACTGCACATCGCGGTGTTCATAGTCGGTCATACCCACCATCTTCAACGCGCGCTTCACTCGCTGCTCTATCTCCTTCTTATCGACCTTTTGAAGTTTAAGGCCGAAAGCGATATTGTCGTAGACATTATAGTTTGGGAAGAGGGCATAACGCTGAAAGACCGTATTCACGGGGCGAAGATGCGGAGGTATATCCGTCATTGCCTTGCCGTCGATACAGATCTCGCCACTTGTGGCTGAGTTAAAGCCCGCCAAAAGACGTAGCAACGTAGTCTTGCCACATCCCGAAGGACCGAGGATTGTGAGAAACTCTCCTCGGCGTACCGATAGACTTACATCGTCGAGCACCACCTTATCTGGAAAATGCTTGGTGATATTCTTAATCTCGATGATATTTCCCGATTCCACCATTAAGCAGAAAAAATTATATTGTTTATAATTAGACAACGCCCCTGCCACCCCAACGTAAAAGACTCGAAAAAACCGACATTTACAAGCGCAAATGTTAGGCATATCAAATACTTAGCACCAAGGCGGAAAAGGCTATACACCATTTCTCATTGCAAATATATGATAAATAGTCGGAATCTCAAAATTTTTGCACTCTTCTATTATTATAGAAGTCCACATCGCTACGCCATATTATGACTATATAAACCTCACTCTTTGCCATCTACCACCCGACGAGGGGGTCACCTCCCTCTCGACAATACCCGTCAGCACATCAGCCGCATCGTCGTGACGATTGGCCCTAAACTGTCGTCTATAGGTCGTCAGATGGGCATAAAACTCGGGCCAACGCAGGTGCCAATCCGAGGGCATGCGTAACATATGTAGCACCGTAGCCGAGTTCGAGAGTATGCGTGCCTCTTTATTCCCGCTCTGATGAAACCACTCGACCGACGTAGTTGGCGACAGACGCTGCAGAGCACGCGCAAAACCTCGTCCACCATTGTTACTCTCGACATAGGCTCGGCGCGTATCGTTAGCTCGAAACATCGCTGCAACAAGCCTCTCGGTGTGCTCCATAGGCTCTTTGGAGTAGACCACATCCGTAACGTAAATCAGGCCGTCGGTATCTACGCTATAGGCCACCGAGCAGAGGTAATCATCGCCCGTATCAGCCGTATCGGTATAGCTTGCACGAAGCACGATGTCGCGTGGCAGAGCATCATACTCTCTAAAACCATTGCCATAAAGCATACCATCGACCGACGAGGGATGTCCCTGATACATAGCTTCGAAGCGTGCAGGGTCGAGCCTACGCTTTGCCTTTAGTAGCTCCTCGCTCTGCTGCTCGGGCCATAATGCTTCGCCCTCGCTGCGAGGATCTATCTCGGTGGGTGGCGACGTCTTCAACGCCTCGAAATTGAGATAGAGCCACTCGCCAGCAGCAACCCTATCGATATCCTCCATAGAGTGCAGCTCACGACACGGCTCCGAGCGCATAAGCTCGCCTATAAGATCCTCCTCGTGCCAACGCGTAAAGACGATCAGTTCGCGCGAGGTGTTGTGCATACGAGTTCGCACCACCGATGTATACCACTCCCAGCAGTTGCGTCTAACGACAGGCGACTGAGCCTCCAAAGCATCTTTATAAAGGTCGTCCAGGATGAAGCAATCCACCCTATTGCCCGTGAGCGAGCCCTCACGACCCACCGAGAGCAGCTCTCCATTGTGGTCGATTATCTCCACCTCGTCCGAAGTACGAATATAACCAGGCGGTTTTGTTCCCCGTTTTATGGTCGTCTCAGGAAAGATCTCGGCATACTCCCTCGACTCGATAATGCGCTGCACACGGCGATTAAACTTCGAGGCCAACGTACCCGAATAGGAGGCGATAGCTATACGCATATCAGGGTCAAGGCCAAGCATATATGCAGGCAACAAAGTGGTAGCCCCCACGCTCTTACCATGCTGCGGTGGTACCGATACTATCAGCTTAGATATGCGTCCTTGAGCATAGGCCTCCAACACAGAGTAGTAGGTGCGATGAAAGGGCGTAAGCTCCAAAAAGGGATATACCCTCTGAGCAAAATCGATAAAGGCGCAGGGCGGATCACCCTGCGCACTCGACACTCGACAATTAGTCATAACTGTTCTTAGTTAGGGATTTATTGAGTTGAAAGAACTACGCAATAAGATAGTCGACAAGTGCGCTGAAACTGAAGTCGTTATATACCTCACAACTGCCTATCGTAGTGTGACACTCCCACCATACAGGCACAATAGAGGTAATGCTGCGACAATCCTCATCGTGCGACACAATAAGCGTCGTGACTAAGCGACACTCCACCTCATCATCCATCACAGCTACCGAACCCGAAAAGAAATCCTTAGCACCTATAGCCGTTACCAACTCCTCGGCAACATTAGCATAAAGCTTGTCTGAAATCTCGTACATACTATTAACATTAAAATTATTGAACTTAAAAATTTTTGAACACTCAGCCAGCAGCGATGCTTAACTCGGATAAATTTCTTAATAAACGGGGCTTTAATGCTCTTTTTCAGCATATATTTTGACCCGAATAGAAAGATTTTTTGGCCTAAAATTTGCGAATTAAAATAAACTGCTTAACTTTGTAGTGCAAATATAAATTCAATTATTTGTCTTGTCAAGTTTTTAGTACAATTTTTTAATATAATATTATCTTATATGAATGAGGTAGGTGCAAGATTAAGACTTATGCGTAAGCAACTAAATATGACTCAAGAACAACTTGCTCAACGACTTGGCGTTGGTAAGGCTGCTCTTTCGATGATCGAAACAGGCAAGGCGAGTCTCTCGACGCGCAACCGCAACATTCTTGTTCAAGATTTTAACGCAAACCCCGAATGGTTAGATAGCGGTAGAGGCAAGATGTTTAACGCTGAGCCCAACCTCACACAGTTCCCGCACCGTACTGACAACTCTCTTCCTTTGCAGAGCGTACCACTCTACTCTATCGAGGGTACGGCGGGTCTTGTGCCTTTGTTCTCGAAGCAGGAGGAGATGAAGCCCGTAAACTTCATCCACATCCCCAACCTACCGAAGTGCGATGGTGCGATATATGTTGTTGGCGACTCGATGTACCCACTGCTCAAGAGTGGCGACATCGTCTTGTATAAGCAGCTCAATGATGTCAGAGATGTCTTCTGGGGCGATATGTACCTTCTTTCTATTGATATCGACGGTGAGGAGTATATCACGGTTAAGTATGTCCAAAAGTCGGAGCATGATGGCTTTGTGAAGCTTGTCAGCCAAAACCAGCACCACGCCGATAAAGAGGTGGAAATCAGCCGTATACGAGCCATTGCACTGATTAAGGCCTCGGTACGCATGCACACGATTGGATAGCAATTAGGAGCGCATAGACGAACAATAGCTGATATACTCTCTTTTTTCAGCACGCTATTTTATTATTGTCGTCAAAAGGCGTTAGGTGTAGTACATCATAGAAGAAACCATCTCGGAATAGTACATTGAAGTACTGCCCGAGATGGTTTACTTTTAGGAACATGCCACAGATTGCGGCTTATCTCAAGAAATTAAAGTGTACGAATTGTTGGGAAGAGATTATACAACTGCTCCATCAACGCCTCCATATCAAATCCTTCACGAAGAATCAAAAGAATGGTGTTGTCACCTGCGATAGTACCCAACACCTCGCTGATACCACGGCTGTCGATAGGCACAGAGATAGCGCTTGCATAACCAGGCTTTGTGGTGATCACGCACATATTGCCCGAGAAAGCAATATCGGTGATGTTATCCGACACGTTTGTCGATACGTGCATATCGTTGGACGTGCTATTTGGCAATACGTAGATGTAGCCCTTAGCCTTGTGAGGTACCTTTGCAACGTGCATGAACTTAAGGTCACGCGAGAGCGTTGATTGGGTAATCTGCACGCCATTCTCCTCCAAACGCGCTATGAGCTCCTCCTGTGAAGAGATAAACTCCGAGCGGATAATTTTACGTATGAGTGATAGACGCTGGGCCTTATGATTCATCGTCTTTTCGTCTTGGTTAGTATCTGATTTAGATAACGCTCTCATATCACATTTTATTATTAATAATGCTACAAAATTAGCATTTTCTCCATGAAATTCCAAACAATTTTGTCAAAATAACCACACATTAATTAAATTTCGGGTAAATCGATTGAACGTTTGATATAATATTACTATATTTGCACACATGTATTTATTAACATGGATACCGAAATTAATGTTTGTTTAATTAAATATTTATTTTTAAAGTCTATGAGAAAACTTTTTTCACTTCTTAGCCTTGCCATTATGTTCTTTATGGTAGGCTGTGAGACGAACGACGTTCCCTCTAAGGGCAGCATGTCGTTTACGTTTACAAATGCAGCTGTAGAGACTACATTCTTTGAGGTGATTGTTACTCCATCGGATTCTGAGATGACCTATTACCTCGCAGTTGTTGAGGCATCTGAGATCAAGGATATGGATGACACAGCAATCATCAACAATGTTATCTCTGGCGATATTCAGGCCACAGTAAACAAGGGTACTAAGAGTGTAAACGAGACTGGTCTTGCTCCTGAGACTCAGTACACTATCTTGGCATTTGCTTATGGCGACACCGAGGGTGTTGCACGCCACGAGGTTACCACTCTCAAGAGCCTTGGCAAGCTTCCTCACGAGCAGTTCGAGGTGAAGCTCGATGTTTCTAACATCTCTGCGACATCGGCAACAGTTAAGGCTACGCCTAACAGCAGCGAGAACCGCTACCTCTTCCGCGTGCTTACTGCTTACGAGCTTAACGCATTCGGCATCTACGACAATGACCTCGAGATCTTCAACTATATCATCGAGAACCCCAACAGCAACGACTACATCTTCACTGGCACAAAGACCATGGAGTGGGCGACAGCCTCGGAGACTAAGTACTTGGTTGTAGCTTTCAACGTGGAGAGCTACCAGCAGGTTGTTGATGGCGAGGTTGAGGTTCGTCTTTTCCGCAAGGAGTTCGAGACACCTCGCGGTCAGATGGTTGATCCTAACTCTTTGTTCACTGTTTCAAACCTTTCGGTAACATACGACGATTTCCGTCTTGACGTAACTCCTGTTAAGGGTGAGAGCTCATTCTGGACATACTACATTTGGACTAAGAAGAACTACGAGGATACGTTGAACAACGAGGCTCAGGCAAATATCGTTATGCGTAGCTACTGGGGCTTGAACAACATCGGTGTTGATCACGGTATGGATTTCGGCACATTCATCAAGGATTACTTGGGTCAGGAGGGTAGCTCACAGATCCTCGCATACCAGCCTCTAAAGAATGACACCGAGTATGTAGTAGTATTGTTCTACATGGATCCTGAGGTTTCGGATCCTACCGTTGTTTACGACTACAACTACGTAGCTGTTGAGTTCAAGACATTGGCACCAAGTGCTGAGGACTATGCTACGTTGGAGGTTACAGGCCCTGCTATCGAGGCTGAGGGCTTCAAGTACAACGTATACTTCAACGTGAAGACTAACGATAAGGCTGCCGACATCAAGATTGGTGCACAGCTTTGGGACAACTACGAGTTCGAGAAGTATTGGGACGAGACAGACTGGTCTCAGATCCAGGCATTCTTCCTCTTCCGCACATCTATCAGCGCGGAGTCATTGGCGGCTGCCAAGACTACTGAGGGCGCTACAATCTGCTTCCCCGATATCGATAAGGGCGACTACGTATTCTTCTTCGAGGCACTTACCGAGATTAATGCCCCCACTCAGTTTGCAATTCGTGTAACTCCCGACATGTTCGAGTAGTTCGGATAATAAGAGATAGCATGAAGGCTGTTGTTTGCTGCGACGTGAAGACGACAGCGAGCAACAGTCTTTTGCTTTATAAACCTAAAAAAGAACCGAAACTATGAAACTTTTTAGACTATTTCCGCTAATGATCGCAGCTCTTCTCGGCTTCGTAGGCTGCGAGGAGAATACCCAGGTGGACGAGACACCCGATCCCGTTGTGGAGCTTAAGGCCGACAAGCAGGTCATCACAGCCGATGGTGAGGATATGGTGACATTCACCGTATTTGTAGATAAGGTTGAGCGCACGGCCGATTGCAAGATCATCTGCCTTAAGGATAACACTATCCTCGACGGCCGCACCTTCGCTACTACCGAGGTGGGCGAATACTCGTTCAAAGCTAGCTTCGAGAGCTATGCGTCGGAGGCTGTTAGCATTGTTGCTGAGGGTATTGAGAGCTGTGAGGCCCCCGTGCTCATTGCCGACAAGACCGAGATCTATGCCGATGGCGAGGATATGGTAACTTTTACCGTAACCTACGAAGATAAGGATGTTACGGCCGAGGCTACAATCTATAACCTCACTGACGAGTGCGCATTGGAGGGCAACACATTCTCTACTACGACTAACGGTCATTACAAGTTTGAGGCTCGCTTAGAGGGTTGTCCTGTGTCATCGGTAATCGTTGATATCTATGCTGAGCCTAAAGATGATCCTGCGCCCGTAGAGGTTACATTGGAGGTAGACAAAACCGAGATTAAGGCAGACGGTACTGATGTAGCAACATTCACCGTGAAGGCCGATGGCGAGATTGTCACAGAGGATGTTTTTGTATTCTACCTCGCTACGAACAAGCCTGTTAAGGATATGCAGTTTACCACTACCGAGGCTGGAGAGCATAAGTTCCTCGCATCGTATGGTTCGGACTTCTCAGAGGAGATTACTATCACTGCTACTGCGGTTGAGACCCCCGAGCTCGTGCCTATCATCGAGCTTACGGCAGATAAGAGCACGTTTGTTGCCAACGGCGAGGATAAGATAACATTCACCGTAACATCTGATGATGTAGCCTTGGAGAGCGGATACACTATCTACCTCGTTGGCGAGCAGGAGAATGTCGAGCTCAAGAGCAACTTCTTCGTAACCTCGCAGGCTGGCGAGTATAAGTTCAAGGCCGTTGTCGAGGAGTATGAGTCGAAGGTTATCACCGTTACGGCTACCGAGCCCGAGCCTATCGCAGAGCCCAAGCTCACACTTACGGCAGATAAGACAGAGATCGTTGCTGACGGCATCGACGCTATCATATTTGAGGTTAAGGAGGAGAACTTCATGACCGAAGATGTATCACTCATCTACAACCTTGCGGACAATAGTGTTGTTCGTGGTCCATTCACTACAACTACCGCTGGCACATACGAGTTTGTAGCACGCAGGAGTGGTGTTGAGTCAAACAAGGTTACGGTTGTTGTCAAGGCCGTTGAGCCTGAGGAGCCTGAGGAGCCCGAGCAACCAGAACAGCCAGAGCAGCCCGCAAAGGAATATAAGATAGGTGACTACTACAACGAGAATGGCGTAGAGGGTATTGTATATGCATTTGCAGAGATTGCAAAGTATAACGACTCATTTACCGAAATTGTAGGCTACGATAAATATTGCTATCTATTCTCTATGGATCAGGTATATATTGAGTGGTCTACAGAGAACGTTCAGTGCAACGCAATGAACCCAAAGGATGGTGCTAAGAATATGACCTCTATCTCATATCAGGATTCTACATATGCAAAGTACCCTGCAGCAAAGTGGTGTGCTGACCACGGCGATGGTTGGTACCTACCAGCATCTAACGAGTTGCATATGATGTGGGATGCTATCAGCGGTGGAAACCACGTATTCACAGATCCTACAGTTGCAGCATTCAACAAGACACTAACCGAGAATGGAGGTCAGCCTATCGAGGAGACATTCTATTGGACATCAAACGAGGTTAGCGAGTCACACGCCGAGGTGGTATGTTTCTCTGATGGTAAGGGTGTGTGCCTCGAGATATTGAAGTCTACAGACTACGATGTTCGTGCTATTTACAAATTCAAAGTCGAGTAATCTCGAATAATCAATATTTAAGTGGAGTTGTCTACCTTTTGTTAGACAACTCCATTTTTTTTGTACCTTTGCGCTACTAAAAGATTACTAAGATGAAAAAGTCGGAATTTGGCTTTATTGGCGATATTGCCAAGCTATGCTCTACACTACCCCACAACGGCTTCGAGCCTATTGGCGATGACTGCACCGTCGTAGAGTGCGGCGAGGGCGAGGCGATGGTATTTACTACGGATATGCTTATCGAGGATGTACACTTCCTTCGCGCAGCATCATCACCCGAGGAGGTTGGACATAAGAGTCTTATGGTGAACATCAGCGATGTGGCAGCTATGGGCGCACGCCCCGTGGCAACGCTCCTTAGCATTGCTCTGCCCGAGACGGCACAGGGCGAGTGGGCAGAGCGTTTCATGCAAGGATACTGCGAGGCATCAGCACGTGAGGGCGTAGCACTCGTAGGTGGCGATACCACAGCCTCACGCGACCGAATTTCGATAAATGTCGTAGCCATAGGTCGCGCACCAATGAGCAACATCAAACGTCGCTCGGCAGCCAAGGTGGGAGATGCAATATGCGTTACGGGCAAGCTCGGCATATCTTCGAAGGGCCTTGTCGACATTATGTTTGGTGATCTTAATACCGCAGCAGCCAAAGCACATCGTCTTGCGCAAGCACGTACGGCCGAAGGTTTATGGCTCGGCAGACGCGAGGAGGTACACGCCATGATGGATATCTCGGACGGCATAGCCTCGGATATCAAGCATATCATGGAGCAATCGCACGTGGGCGCGACAATCAACCTCGATGCCATACCCACGGACTACGATATTCGCTATGCGGTGAGCGGTGGCGAGGACTACGAGTTATTATTCACAGTGGATACAGCATACGTAGAATCGTTACGCGAGGCCCTGCTGTGCGAAACGGGTACGGAGCTAAGCGTGATAGGTCATATCACGGCCGAAAAGGAACTTGTATGGATGGATAAGGGTGAGCGCGTAGAGTTAGATCTACAGGGCTTTACGCACTTTTAGAGCGTAGCAACTCCACGATTTCGGTCAAGGCTCGAATACGGAAAATCCACGAAAAGAGAAGATAGAAAATACCGCCTACGACAACATCTGTCGCAAGACGCAGTGCCGTGTGCATAGCACCCAAATAGGGATTTAGCACACTTAGGACTCCCCACATGGCCACGGCTAAGAGTAGCTGAGGAAGAACTATTCTCACAAGCCCACCCACACCTATCAAGGTGTAGCGAGCTGCAGCCACAACATTAATAGCCAAATCAGTTGCCGCCATGGCTGTCATACCCCATGCCACAGCAGTCACACCACGCGGAATGGTATAGATCAACACAAGAGTCATTATAACCCTACGCAGCACCTCCAAACGCACAATGACACGACCATCACTCTGCACCTTAAGCACATTGTAGGCAATAGCCGAGAGCGGGAAGAATAGTCCCGACAGGGCCAAGATTTCGAAATAGGGGACTGTGGACATCCACTTCTGGCCCAACAGCAGAGCAAACATATCCTCAGCAACGGACACAAAGCCGAGCATAAGCGGAAAGATAAGATAGGAACATAGGCGCATCACACGACCATAGCCCTCAGCAAACTTCACTGCATCATCCTTTAGTTGCGATAGTGCGGGATAGGTTACACCCTGCACCGCCTGAACCGTAGAGGTCACGGGCAGATCTTTCAACTTTTGCGCCTGAGAGTAGTAGCCGAGTTGCGTTGTAGAGTGCATCTTTCCGATGAAAAGCTGCGCTACATTATTATATATAGCCGCAATAAGATCCGTTGCCAGCAGTCGTAGGCTGAATGGTGCCATACGCGCGAGTGCCGCAAGGCTAAAGCGCATAGCACATGGGCGACGACGTAGCAACCAGAAGGCCACAGCCTTGATACCCATCTGCAACAGGCGCTGCGCAACAAGACTCCAGATACCACAGCCACATAGGGCCATAACCACAGCCACCACACCACTAATGAGCGAGGCTGCAAAGACCGTATTAGAGAGAAGTGCGAAGCGAAACTCTCGCGTGAAAAGCACCGTTTGCACCACGCATAACGAGTTAATTGGCAGTACAAGGAACAATACGGGGGCTACATCGGCAATTACCTCACGACCGTAGAACTCAGCAACCATAGGAGCACACGCCACCAATAGTCCGTACAGCAGTAGCGACATCACCACGTTGAAACCCAATACCGAGGCATACTCCTCGTCCGTAGGGTCGCTCTTGCGTATCAGCGTCTGCGAGAAACCGCTGTCTACGATGGTGAGGGCCACCGAGGTAAAAAATGTAAGGATAGCCATAACACCGAAGTCATCAGGCAAAAGGCTACGGGCAACGATGATGCTGACGGCCATCTGTATAACCATCGAAAGGAGCTTCTCCGAGAAACTCCACGCAACACCGCTAACCACCTTATGTCCCAATCCTCCGAGAGCCATACCCTACTACTTATTCACCAGATATTCGACAGCCAAACGATAGGACTCCATGCCGAAGCCCATAATCGAGCCCTTAGCTACGGGAGCTATCAGCGAGATGTGACGAAACTCCTCGCGAGCAAGGATTGAGGATATGTGTACCTCGACAACGGGAGTCGTAATCGCGGCGATAGCGTCGCGCAACACTACGGATGTGTGCGTATATCCGCCAGCATTGAGTACAACGCCGTCGTACGCACCCTCGCTACGCTGCAGCGCATCGACAAGCTCACCCTCGATATTCGACTGATAGTAGTCGATAGTATGCTCCGAGTAACGTGCGCGAAGAGCTCCGAGGTAATCCTCGAAGCTCTCACGTCCGTATATCTCGGGTTGGCGACGCCCCAATAGATTGAGGTTCGCACCGTTGATAATCAAAATTTTCATCCTATATAGATTATAGGTTTATTTACTGCAAGCGAATTTATCCGAGGATAAAACGCAAATACATTGTAGTGTATTTCTCCTGCAACCAAATTTATCGTTAGACGGCGTTAGGTACAACGCTCGGCGAAAAAGATGTCGATGGGCTGTACTTGGCGTACTGCCCATTGACAGCACTCTTCGTTAGCGGCACTATATGACGCCTTATCACGATAAATTTTAATACTCCTTGGCTACAGTCTCACCCTTCAACACTCGAAGAGCATTCTCCGCGAGTGACTCAAGCTCGTTCTCGCCAGGGTAGATCTTGATAGGAGCAAGGAACTTACAGTAGTCAATGATAACATTGTTAACACAGTCGTTCCAAGCGATACCACCTGTAAGAAGGATAGCATCAACCTTACCCTTAAGTACCACTGCCATCTCGCCAATCCACTTAGCTACTGAGTATGACATAGTGTCGAGCATAAAGCGAGCCTCCTGGTCGCCACCAGCTGCACGTACCTCGTTGAGCTCCTGTACGTTGTTGCAGTTTACGTGGTCTACCAAACCACCCTTACCTGCCAACAACTTCTTGATCTCTGCCTTGTCGTACTTGCCAGAGAAGCACAAGTCTACCAAGTCACCTGCTGGAAGAGTACCTGCGCGCTCGGGAGCGATAGGACCATCACCATCCAATGCGTTGTTAGTATCAACCACGCGACCCAACTGGTGAGCCGATACAGAGATACCACCACCCATGTGAACAACTACGAGGTTGAGCTCCTCATAAGGACGACCTACCTCCTTAGCATAGCGACGAGCGATAGCCTTCTGGTTGAGAGCATGGAAGATAGAACGACGTGGGCACTCCTTAAGACCGCTCACACGTGCCATATCCTGAAGCTCATCAACAACTACTGGATCAGCGATATAAGCCTCAACACCTGCCTCATCAGCAATACGACGTGCGATAAGCGCACCGAGGTTGCTGGCGTGCTGACGCTTAGGAGCCTTCAAATCGGCAATCATAGCCTCACCTACGCGGTAAACACCACCCTCGATAGGACGCATAAGACCACCACGACCAATAACAGCGTTGAGCTCCTTAATATCGATACCATCAGCCTTCAAAGCGTCGAGGATAATCTCCAAACGCCAGTCGAGCTGGTCAGCAACAGATGCAAAGCGAGCAATCTCCTCTGCCGAGTGGCTCAACTTAATTGTCTGCACCTGCTCCAAATCATGGAACAACGCTACCTTCGTAGATGTTGAACCAGGATTGATGGTTAGAATTTTGTATGCCATAGTTCTTTGTTCTTTACTTCGATTATACTATTTTGCTGACAAGCAAGCCAAAGCAATTGAGTAGAGCTTAGTCTTAGTTGAGTCACCACGTGATGTCAATACGCAAGGAGCTGTAGGACCAGCAACCATAGCTGCCAACTCAGCACCACCAAACTTAGAGCAAGCCTTGAAGAATACGTTACCAGACTCGAGGTTAGGGAACAACATACAGTCAGCGTCACCAGCAACAGGACCAGTAAGCTTCTTAATCTTAACGCTCTCCTCGTCGATAGCTACGTCCAATGCCAAAGGACCCTGGAACAATGCGTTGCCAAGCTCGCCTGCCTGACCGAGGTCAGAAAGCTCCTTAGCCTCAACTGAGCTAACTACCTTAGGCAAGAGCTGCTCGCTAGGTGCCAACAAAGCTACCTTAGGCTGCTCGATACCGAGGTTGTTTGCAGTAGCGATGAGGTACTTTGCAATCTGCTTCTTCTGCTCCAAAGTTGGGCAAGGAAGAACTGCTACGTCGCTAACTACCAAAAGCTTGTGGTATGCGGGAACCTCCAATACTGTAACGTGGCTAAGAACAGTACCTGCGGGCAACAAACCCCACTCCTTGTTCAAGATACCACGCATGTACTTATCCGTAGGAACAACACCCTTCATCAATACGTCGTACTCACCGTTGTGAACAGCCTTAACTGCGATCTCAACAGCCTTTACATCCTCAGACTCAGGAATGATAGTGTACTGGTTGATATCTACGCCCTCAGCCTCACAAGACTTCTTAATCTCCTCAGGGTCACCTACCAAAGTAACCTCTGCCAAGCCAGCCTTGATAGCCATATCGGTAGCACCGATAGAGTGAGTATCCTGACCATATGCAACAATCATCTTCTTCTTACCACGAGCTACAGCAGCAGCTACGAGCTCATCCAAATGCTTAATCATAGTAGTTTTAGTTTTTATTTGTTATTACTTTTTTTACTTTGTCAAACGGTATGTATCCTTAGCGATAACGAGCTCCTCATCTGTGCAGATTACGGCAGCCTTAACGCGTGAACCCTCCTTAGAGATCTCATAGTCTGTGCCACGCTTACCACGGTTGCGAACCTCGTCGAACTCAAGACCCATGAACTCCATGTTGCGGAGAACATACTCACGAACCTCTGGAGAGTTCTCACCGACACCACCAGTGAAGATTACGAGGTCTACACCACCCATCTCTGCAGCGTACTCACCCACGAACTTCTTGATGCGGTTGCCATACATGTCGCGAGCGATGATAGCACGCTCGTTACCCTCGTCGTATGCAGCGTCGATATCACGCATATCGCTCGAGATACCTGTAAGACCCTGAACACCGGCCTTCTTGTTGAGCATGTTGTCGAGCTCAGCCAATGTCATACCCTCCTTCTGAGCGATGTATGTTGCAGCGCTAACATCCATAGAGCCTGCACGTGTACCCATCACAAGACCATCGAGTGGTGAGAAGCCCATTGATGTATCGTATGACTTACCGTTGAGCACAGCTGTTACAGATGCACCATTACCGATGTGGCAAGTTACGATCTTAGAGTTCTCGAAGTCGAGACCGAACATCTCAGCACCTACACGAGCAACGAACTTGTGGCTTGTACCGTGGAAACCATACTTACGAACGCGATACTTCTCGTAGTACTCGTAAGGAACAGCGTACATGTAGTTGATTGCAGGGATAGTGTGGTGGAACGATGTATCGAATACAGCTACCTGCTTGATACCTGGCAACACCTTCTCCATTGAGAGAATACCCTCCAAGTTTGCGGGGTTGTGCAAAGGTGCGATAGAGTACAAAGACTCGATCTTGGCCTTAACCTCCTCATCAACGAGGCAGCTGTCGTGGAAGAACTCACCACCATGTGCCACACGGTGACCAGCAGCCTTAAGCTCGTCGAGTGACTTAATCACACCATGCTCAGCGTGTGTAAGCGCATCGAGCACCAAACGGATACCTGTTGTGTGATCTGGAATTGGGCAGTGAAGCTCAAACTTATCCTTACCCTGAGGCTTGTGTGTAAGGTCTCCCTCAGCGAGGCCGATACGCTCTACAAGGCCCTTGGCCAAAAGCGTCTGTGATGACTCCTGAACATCAAGCACCTGATACTTGATAGACGAGCTACCACAGTTTAGAACCAAAATAACCATCTTTGAAAATGTTTTTATGTTAAAAATAATTGATGTCTTGTTTGTGTGTAAGGCGAAGTGCGCCCAAAACCTCAACAAAGGTAATAAATATTGTACGACTTTCCAATATTTTTTTACATTTTTTCTAAACTCTTATTTTTCCACTCATCACATGGATATTTTTTATGGTTTTTTACAATATAGAATTAATCTTTTACAACATAAACTAATAGACCAATATTAGACTATAAAGGAATTACACATTTCGATCACGGGGCGACCAAACAGAAATAATCATATTTTTATTTCTTTCTTTGAAAAAGAATTGCTATCTTTGCAGGGATTACATACCTATCGGTATGGACCTATCAACATAAAACTTTGTAAACGATGGCTACTGAAAAGATTAATCTTGCGGCTCCAGGGGAGCCTGTCGGCGCTATTGCCGAAGATACGCAGAAGACTACCACCGCTGCCGAGGCAGCAGGCGCAATGGAGCTCGCTCACGCAGAGGAGAGCGAGAACACTATGAGTACGGAGTTTGCCGACGAGGAGGCTGCACTCGCAGCTGACGAGGCAGGACTCGAAATTGGCGAGCACACCGAAGAGGAGGAGGCAGCACCCGAGGCTGGCGACGACCTCTCTGGGCTTGGCGAGGAGGAGCTTGTAGCCCTACTTTCAGCCAAGATTGATGCTGAGCCCGTACAGATACTGCGCCCCGTGGTTGAGGCCATCAAAATAGCCTTCTACAAACAGCATCGCGCAAAGATCGAGGCCGAGCGCAAGGCGTTCCTCGAGGCTGGCGGCGAGGCTGAGGCATTCACACCATCGGCAGATGAGCACGAAGCACGTTTCAAGGAGCTCTTTGCCGTATATCGCGACAAGCGCGACAAGCATATCGCAGCACTCGAGGCAGGCAAGGAGGAGAACCTCCGCAAGAAGCTCGAGATTATCGAGGAGCTCAAGGAACTTATCAACTCTGACGAGACGCTCAACACCACCTTTGCACGTTTCCGCGAGCTACAGCAGTTGTGGAAAGATACAGGCCTTGTACCACAGCAGAACGTGAAGGATTTGTGGGAGACCTACAACCTCCATGTCGAGAACTTCTACAACTTCATCAAGATCAACAAGGAACTCCGCGACCTCGACCTTAAGAAGAACTACGAGGCTAAGATCGCTCTCTGTGAGCAGGCCGAGGCATTGGTACTCGACCAGCAGGTTATCGAGTCGTTCCACAAGTTGCAGAAGCTCCACGACGAGTGGCGTGAGACAGGCCCCGTAGCATTGGAGCACAAGGAGGCATTGTGGGAGCGTTTCAAGGAGGCATCAAGCCGCATCAACAAGCGCCACCAGGAGCACTTCGAGAGCTTGAAGCAGGAGCAGACAAAGAACCTTGCACTCAAGAGCGAACTTTGCGAGAAGACCGAGGCTTTGGCATCGCGCCCCATACTTTCGCGCAAGGATTGGAATCGCGCATCTGAGGAGTTGCTCGAGATCCAGAAGGTATGGAAGACCATCGGCTACGCCCCTAAGAAGGAGAACAACCGCATATACGAGCGTTTCCGCAACGCTTGCGACAAATTCTTCGAGCTTAAGCGCAACTACTACGCTGAGCTTAAAAATGAGATGGAGCACAGCCTCGCCCTCAAGAATGAGCTCTGCGAGCAGGCCGAGGCGTTGGCTACAAGCGAGGATTGGAAGCACGCCACCGACGAGCTTATCGCATTGCAGGCAAAGTGGAAGCAGACAGGTCCCGTAGCACGTCGCTACTCGGATGTTGTTTGGAAGCGTTTCCGTGCCGCTTGCGACAAGTTCTTCGAGCGTAAGGCCGCACACTTCTCATCCGTAGACTCGGAGCACGATCAGAACCTCAAGGCTAAGCAGGCGCTTTTGGAGGAGATGCGTGCAGCAGACATCAAGGCTGGCGGTTTCGAGGCCATCAAGGCATTCCAGCGTCGTTGGAGTCAGATTGGTTTCGTACCCATTAAGCACAAGGAGTCATTGCAGAAGGAGTATAAGGTCATCGTTGATGCTATGTTCAACACGCTACGTTCGTCGGAGCGCGACCGCTCGATGAATCGCTTTAAGGAGCGTGTATCTAACATGAAGGGTGGCAACCAGCTACGCTCGGAGCGCGAGAAGCTCTACAACAAAGTGAAGCAGATGGAGCAGGACATCGCACTTTTGGAGAACAACATCGGCTTCTTCTCTAAGTCGAAGAATGCCGAGTCGTTGATTGCCGACGTACGCGAGAAAATAGAGCGCACGAAGCGCGATATGGCCGAGCTTATCGAGAAGGTACGCCTTATCGATGCCGAGGAGTCGAAGCTGCGCGACAATAACGCATAATCACACGACACTATTGAGTAAGTAATAATTAACGAGATAAACTTATGAAACTTTCTAAACCAAAGTACATTTTCGTAACGGGAGGCGTTGCCTCATCACTTGGCAAGGGTATTATATCAGCCTCTATCGCACGTCTGTTGCAGGCTCGTGGCTACTCTGTAACTATCCAGAAGCTCGATCCCTATATCAACGTCGATCCAGGTACGCTCAACCCCTATGAGCACGGTGAGTGCTACGTAACAGAGGATGGTACAGAGACCGACCTCGATTTGGGTCACTACGAGCGTTTCACCTCTATCCAGACTACGAAGAACAACAACGTAACAACAGGTAAGATCTACCAGTGTGTCATCGAGAAGGAGCGTAGCGGTGAGTTCTTGGGTAAGACCGTACAGGTTATCCCCCATATCACCGACGAGATCAAGCGTCGTGTGCAGTTGTTGGGAGCAACTAAGAAGTACGACGTAATCATCACTGAGATTGGCGGTACTGTAGGTGATATCGAGTCTACACCATTTATCGAGTCTGTACGTCAGCTCCGCTACGAGCTCGGCTACCAGAACACCGTATTGGTACACCTCACACTCATCCCCTACATGGCTGCTTCGGGCGAGCTTAAGACTAAGCCTACACAGCACTCTGTAAAGGAGATGCTTTCGTATGGTCTTCAGCCCGATGTTCTCGTACTCCGCTCGGAGCACGACCTCAGCCAGGATTTGCGTCGTAAGGTGGCTCTGTTCTGCAACGTGACACCCGAGGCTGTCGTACAGTCTATCGACGTACCTACAATCTACGAGGTACCTTTGCGCATGCACGAGCAGAACTTGGACGGTGTATTGCTCCAGAAGCTCGGTTTGGAGTCGGAGCAGGAGCCCGATCTTACGGAGTGGCAGGCATTCGTTGAGCGCATCAAGAGTCCTAAGAGCGTCGTCAATATCGCCTTGGTTGGTAAGTACACCGAGCTACCCGATGCCTACAAGTCTATCAGCGAGTCGTTCATCCACGCAGGTGCCGTTCACGAGGTTAAGGTTAAGCTTCACTACGTGAACTCGGAGCGTCTCTCAATCGACAATGTAGCCGATCAGCTCGGCGATATGTCGGCAATCATGGTTGCCCCAGGCTTCGGCAACCGCGGTATCGAGGGTAAGTTGGTCGCTGTGCGCTATGCACGTGAGAACAACGTCCCATTCTTCGGTATCTGCCTCGGTATGCAGTGCGCCGTTATCGAGTTCGCTCGCAACGTCTTGGGCTGGGCCGATGCTAACTCAAGCGAGATGGAGCAGACCAAGCACTCGGTTATCGACATCATGGAGGAGCAGAAGAAGGTTACAGCGAAGGGCGGCACAATGCGTCTTGGTGGTTACCCCTGCCAGCTTCAGGAGGGCTCACGCGTAGCTGCAGCATACGGTACTACCTCAATCGTTGAGCGTCACCGTCACCGCTACGAGTTCAACTCTACATTCCTCGCTGATTTCGAGGCTGCAGGTATGAAGGCTACGGGTCTTAACCCCGACACTGGCTTGGTAGAGGTTGTCGAGATTCCTTCTCACCGCTGGTTCGTTGGTGCTCAGTATCACCCCGAGTACCACTCTACAGCGGCTAATCCACACCCCTTGTTTGTGGCATTCGTAGCTGAGGCATTGAAGTATCGCGACGAGAAATAGAGAATTTTAATGTAAGAGTCTCTGCATGGTAGCACTGTGCAGAGCTCTTTCCTTGTTTTTTATACTTAGAGCAATTTACATCAAACATTTGCGTTAATTATTACGCACAACTAAACACTATTTTACACCCCGTGAGGGGGCTAAACAACGACAATGGATAAGAAAACGATTATCGGATTGGTACTTATGGTCGCTGTCTTCGTAGGCTTCTCGTTCTACCAGAGCCACGAGGCAAAGAAGTATGAGGAGTACCGCCGTGAGGTTGCCAAGGAGCAGCAGGAGAAGATGGTAGCACGTGCTACCGAGGAGGAGGCTGCACGCCTTGCTGAGGAGAACATGACTGAGGAGAAGCGTATGCAGCGCGACTCTATGGAGGCGGCACGCAAGCTCAACGCTGAGCTCTACACCTATGGTGAGATGCTCTATGGCGCAAAGCAGCTCGAGGAGCATAGCTTCGCCGTGGAGAACGATGTTATGAAGGTTGATTTCTCGACACGTGGCGGTAAGATCTGCAACGTAACGTTGAAGAACTACACCAAGTATGCCGACGAGGAGCGTACCGAGCTTGTCGAGCTTATGCAGCCCGCAACAGCTCGCTTCAGCCTCGCTATGCGCACAGAGAGTGGTGCGGCAGCTACGAGCGACGACTTCGTATATAGCTACGATGTAGCACAGGGCGAGGAGAAGAGCGTGGTGACAATGACTCTTAACCTCGCGGCTGACGCATGGTTGAAGTATGTCTACACGATATACAACACGGGCAACCCCAGCCGTGACTATCTTATCGACTTCGATATCGAGCAGCAGGGCTTGAAGCGCTTCGTTGCCGAGGAGTTGATAGATATCGAGTGGAGCAACAAGTCGAACAAGAACGAGCGTGGATGGCAGATGGAGAATTTGGCAACTACGATCGCTTATTACGAGCGCGAGGATAAGGATTGGGACACTATTGCAGCGGATGGCGATGAGGAGAGCGTGGGTGAGCTTATGTGGGTAGCCCTCAAGCAGCAGTACTTCTCATCTGCATTTATCTCTGCCGAGAACTTCGCAGCAGATATGAGCTTTAAGAGCTCTACGCTCGAGGGTGCCGACTTCCTTAAGGCCTTCAACGTAGATCTTCACTTGCCTCTTGCAGCCGAGAGTGGAGTGTCGCACAACGCCTTCTACTATGGTCCTAACGACTTCAAGATCTTAAACGACGTGGTGTTCAATGGTGAGAAGACCAACCTCGAGGAGATTATCCCTATGGGTGGCTGGCTTATCGGCTGGATCAACCGCTTCTTTACCATTCCTATCTTCCACTGGTTGAAGGATCTCGGCCTTAACTTCGGTATCATCATCCTCATTCTCACTATCTTGGTAAAGGTTATCATCTTACCTTTGACCTATAAGAGCTATATCTCTACGGCTAAGATGCGTGCTATCCGTCCTGAGATGGAGGCGTTGAACGCTAAGTACCCCAACCAGGAGGATGCAATGAAGAAGCAGCAGGCGATGATGGAGCTCTACAGCAAGGCTGGTATCAGCCCTATGGGCGGTTGCTTGCCTATGCTTATCCAGATGCCTATCTTGTGGGCTATGTTCCGCTTCTTCCCCGCAAGTATCGAGTTGCGTGGCCAGGGCTTCTTGTGGAGCAACGACCTATCGTCATACGATAGTATCCTCGACCTTCCATTCTCTATTCCGTTCTATGGCGACCACATCAGCCTATTTGCGTTGTTGATGGCCTTGTCGTTGTTCGGATACTCGATGCTTACATATCAGCAGCAGGCAGCATCAACACCTCAGGCAGGTGCTGGCATGATGAAGTTTATGATGGTATACTTCATGCCCGTAATGATGCTCTGCTTCCTTAACAGCTACTCTTCAGGTTTGTGCTACTACTACTTCCTCTCGCAGATCTTCACGATGATCATTATGTTTGTGATTCGTCGTACGGTAGACGATGAGAAGGTACGCGCTAAGCTTCTTGCCGCGAAGAATAAGCCTAAGAAGAAGTCTAAGTTCCAGGAGAGATACGAGGAGGCTTTGCGTCAGCAGCAGGAGAGCCTCAACCGCGAGCAGCGCCGTGGTCGTCGATAGGTAACATAAGGTTGCTCTGTGATTCACAGGGCAACCTTATCGTTCCACAATACGGTGCGCGCACGTGCGTACACGCATCGCGATATTTCGATTTAGGTGCATAGCCTATTTATGCAATTGTGCATGCATAAAAAATTACATAATATACCGCAAACATGTGCTATTTAACGCATAAATTGCATAAAAGATTTGGTAAAAGTGAATATTTAGCTATCTTTGCACCGCGAAAAGAGGCCCCTATACCTCTCGATCGATTGAGGGAGAGATGAAGCAAGGGGCAGTATCGCACGATAACGAATAATGACAACACACAAAATTAATCTATTTATGAAGAACATTTTCAAGACAATGCTCTGCGCCATCATCGCTTTGGCTGCTATCAGCTGCGAGAACTCTGGCACAGAGAAGGGCAACCGCCTTGCAACTCCAGATGTAGGTTGCCTTATCAACGGCACCAGCGCAATCCTTTCATGGGAGCCAGTAGAGTATGCAGCTCTCTATGAGGTAAGCGTAGATGACGCTGAGGCTGCTCGTACTGACGAGTGCACATACGTAGTAACAGACCTTATGTACAGCCAGAAGTACACTATCAGGGTTACTGCAATCGCTGCTAACCAGCAGACACACTCAAACTCTCTTCCTTGCGAAATCGACGTGGAGATGCCCGCTCGTGATATCCCACAGTACCGTGAGTGGTATCCCTCAAATGGTGCCGCAGGTACTGCTATCTCGAACAACGGCCGCTACGTAGTAGGTACATTCGACCACCAGGCATTCATCCTCGACCTCAACTCTGACGAGCTCACAGAGGTTTCAGACATCGAGCTCAACGACGTTGCTGACAATGGTGTTGCTGTAGGTTCAAGCCTCTCGACAAACATCAACGGTGTTCCTGCAATCTATGACAACGGTAAGGTTATCGAGTTGGATGTTAGTGGCCTTGCTGAGAACTTGACTATGGGTGCTTTGACAAGCATCACGCCTGATGGTAAGTATGCAGTGGGTTGGCTCTGGGATGGTGCAGTGACATACTACACTACATTGTATGGTGAATACTTCCCTATCTGCTACGATCTTACATCGCAGTCAATTTCGGTTCCTGCAATTCCCGAGACATTGCCATACTACACGCAGCTCGCAGGTATCGCACCTAAAGCAGTAGCTCCAGATCGCACGATCCTCGGCTATGAGGCATCTTTGGATATGTTCAGCATCCTCTGGACTAACGAGGCTACTCCCTACGAGTATGTATACCTCAACTATGACGATCAGTATAATCCCGTAGAGTGTCTCGGTGATTCAAACAATCTCTTCTCACCCTCTGGCCGCTATATCTATGGTAAGGGTAAGCAGTACAATGCTGAGGGCTATCCTACAGAGTTCCCCGCAGCTTACGACCGTGAGACTGGCGAGATGATGTGGTTCACAGGTGGTTCTGTAACTGCTATGACCGACGATGGTATCGTATTTATCAACGATGCACCATACTACATCGGTACAACATCATACATCGTAGACCTCAACACTGGTGACCTTTCAACACAGACTCCTATTGCTGACTGGTTGGCACTCGAGCACGGTTTGAGCCTTGGTAGCTATATCCCCGATGGTATCATCATCATCGGTACGTCGGAGGATGGTAAGACATTGCTCGGTATTACCAACACTATGGAGGGCTGGCTTACATGCGTTATCAAGCTTGATGGCGTACCTGTAGAGGAGTAATCCTACACATTATGAAATATATAGAGGGCTGTCCACAAGATGTTGGACAGCCCTCTATACATTTTCTCCTGGTTAAGCTCCTGTGCGACTATATCGCAACAAGGTGATTCTTGATAGCGTAAACAACCAAGTTAGCCGTATTCTTGCACCCTGTCTTATCGAGGATATTGGCGCGATGCTTATCTACGGTACGCTTAGAGATAAATAGCTTATCGGCTATCTCCTGATTCGAAAGGCCGCGACACACCTCCACCAAAATCTCGATCTCGCGATCCGAGAGAGCATCCTCATCCGAAGGGACATCGACACTTACCATGCTCATATTTCGCGTGAGCGATCCGAGTAGCGCTGAGCTAAAGTAGCTATCCCCCGACTGCACACTATCTATGGCATTGTATACCTCCTCGATATCCGAATCCTTGAGCAGAAAGCCCGACGCACCACTCTCGACCATCAACGTATAGTAGTGGTCATCGCCATACATCGAAAGGGTTATGATACGCAGATCAGGGCGCATAGCAAGTGCGCGACGTGTCGTTTCACAACCATCTATACC
Source organism: Alistipes sp. (assembly GCA_045659765.1). GTDB lineage: Bacteria > Bacteroidota > Bacteroidia > Bacteroidales > Rikenellaceae > Alistipes. Next base: position 12,136 of record JAZRCN010000028.1, on the reverse strand, counting down.
CTGCATCGAAATATCCATAAATACGACATCCACATCCAACGCAGGAAGTAGTGCTAAGAACTCCTCACCACTACCCACATCGGCAACAACCTCATAGTCGTTGCGCTGCATAAGCAGACCGCGCATACCCGTACGAAACAGGGTATGGTCATCAACGAGAGCGATTTTTACGTTTCTTTCGTCTGTCATAATCCATATCGTTTAAATTCTGTAAATCACTATTCGACAGGTGTACCATAGGCATATCTGTCGACACCAAAGCTACGGCAGTCACTCCACGCCCTGGCGCACTACTGAGTCTGAAAGTACCTTCGAGCGATGATATGCGCGAACGTATGTTCGAGAGTCCCATGCCCGAGTCCAAAACATCGTTCGGCACAAAACCGCGACCATCGTCGTGATATTCCAGACGCAGATGTTTGTTTTCCAGCGTTAGACTGAGCGTTATCTGCTTACACTCGGAGTGCTTCAACGAATTGTTAATAAGCTCACACACTACACGATAGAGTATCACCTCGATATTCGAATCGAAACGCTCCTCGCGTAGCGGCGTGCGGAAGATAATGCGTACATCGTGCATCATGCCTATACGGTCCACGAAGTTGTTGATACCGCGCACAAGGCCAAAGTTGATAAGCACGTGTGGCGATAGGTTGTTCGATATTTCGCGCAGCGAGCGTATCGCCTCATCAATTACCGAGGCTGTGTTTTGCAATATCACACGATTCTTATCCTCCATCTCGGCTCGCGAGAGCAGCGACAAAGACATCTTTGCCGAAGATACAAGAGGGCCTAAGCCATCGTGCAACTCACGTGAGAACTCGGCACGCGAACGCTCCTCGGTACGCAGAACAGCCGTCATAAGACGATTCTCCAGCAGACGACGATGCTTTGTCATACGCTCTACGTGTCGCACAAGGAAGAGTGCGCAGACAACGCCTATAGAGAAGCATATCGACACAACGATACCAATCCAGGCATAGGTCATTCGCGGAATTGGATGCCCATCAAAACTGCTAAGCTGCAAGAAACGCTCTACGACGAGCAACATAAGGGCTATGAAGCAGCATATCCACAATGCACTGAATCGCGTCTTATTGACCAAATATAGTGCGATAATGGCCGCTATGCTCTGCATAACGATAGCCACGATCATCAATATCTCAACACCGCTCATATTCTATGTTATTATAAGCCTCGAACGACTATTTCACAACGCCATTCAACGCCTCGAGCATCCTATAGTCGGTCATATCGACCTGCACGGGGACTACAGCCACGTAGTAGTGTGCCAATGCCCACTCATCGCTATCCTCGGCCTGGGGCTCGGCATTCTGGAACGCTCCCGTAAGCCAGAAGTAATCTCTACCCTGCGGATCTTTACGCGCATAGAAAGCCTCACGCCAAAAGCCTCGTGTCTGACGACATAGACGGATACCCTTAATTGCCGACTTAGGACAACGTGGAACATTTACATTCAAGCACAACGGACGTGGCAACGTATCGGCAGACTCCAGCACCGAGGCTACAATCTGACGACCATACTCCACAGCACCCTCGAAGTCGGCATCTGCCGCATGGTCATCAAGCGATAGGCCGATAGAGGGGACACCGTAGAAGCTACCCTCGATAGCGGCACCCATTGTTCCCGAGTACATCACATTGACCGCGGCGTTCGAGCCATGGTTGATTCCCGAGATTACCAAATCGACCTTACGACCCAAGAAGATGTGGTCGAAGGCAATCTTAGCGCAATCCACAGGCGTACCCGACAGGGCGTGAATCTCGTAGCCCTCGCCACGTTCCACCTCGCGGATGAAGAGAGGATTGTTGATGGTGATCGCCTGGCTCATACCACTCTGCACTCTATCGGGTGCAATGGCTACAACATCACCAAACTCACGAGCTATATTTACCGCCGCACGAAAGCCCTTAGACATGTAGCTATCATCGTTGGTTACAAAAATCAATCTTCGGTTCTCCATAATATCTATGTTTCAAGCCTCCCTGCCACAGTTTACAACGCATAGATGTTATCATCCGTCGTTGAGGCATCGAGGCGTATAGCAATCATTATCAGTATCGTAAAGGCTACGAGCGACGAACCGCCGTAGCTCATAAGTGGCAACGGGATACCCATCACAGGCATAAGACCTATAGTCATGCCGACATTTACCCATACGTGGAAGAGCAGAATGGCGGCCACCGAGTAGCAATATACACGACCAAAGGTCTCTCCGATACGTTCACCCATGCGCATAAGCCTAAATATTAGTGCTACATATAGCGAAATAACCAGCAGCGTGCCAACAAAGCCCCATTCCTCGCCTACCGTACAGAAGATAAAGTCGGTATGCTTCTCTGGAACGTAGTCGTAGCGTATCTGCGTACCCTGAAGATAACCCTTACCAAAAAGATTACCCGAGCCAATGGCAATCTTCGACTGTATTACATTATAGTCGATACCTCGAGGGTCGCTCTTCAGACCCACGAACGTAAGTATTCGATTCTGCTGATGTGGTTCGAGCTTCGTAAAGAGAAAATCACACGTAGGCACAAAGAGCATCGCATAGACATACATAAGCAATGGCCATAAGAGCATCAATGTACGCGTCTTAATAGCCATAACGCCTAAAGCAACAGCCGCAATCGAGCATACGATCATTATCGACTGATATCCACTCAACGGCGTTGCCACCGTAAGGATGAGCATCGCAGCGAACATTGCCGCAAGGAAGCGTACATGTCCCAACACAGCACCCGTCTTAAGCAGCGTATAGCCCGAAAATAGTAACAAGAGCGTGATAAATATCGACTCGGGCGTGAAAAGAAACGAACTGATAAACAGCGCCACCGTAAATATTGCGGGGAAGTAGAGATACTTCGTAAGACCCTCACGATACATCACAAAGAGGAAGGCTCCAAGCACCAATCCCGAACCTGTATCGTTCTGCAGGATGATAATTGCCAGCGGCACGAAGAGTACTGCGACAATCTTAGCGAGGTCCGACACACGCTTTATGTTGAACGAGTAGGCGCTCATAACACGCGCCATAGTGAGTGCCGTGGCAATCTTTACGAACTCCACAGGCTGCACTCTCACACTACCAAACTCAAACCATGCCTTAGCGCCATTCACCTCGCGGCCAACAGCCAAACAGGCCAACAGCATCAGAATACCGAGAACATAGGCTGGATAGGCGAACATATGAAAGTAACGACGTTCCAATAGTAATATCACCACAGCAGCAACCGACGATATGCCAATCCACATAAGCTGCTTCATATAGTTGTGGCTCATCGAGAAGATGTTGCTCGCCTCCGGGTCGTACGATGCCGAGGTGATAGAGAGCAGACCGATAAGCACCAGGGCTATGTAGAGCCCCAGCGTGAAGATATCGATATTGCCGAAGAGGCTCATATTGTTGCCTCGCGACGATATGTCGTGGTAATGCTTCATCTTACTCGATCTATTTTTTAGCAGCTCGCGCCGCATCATACTTCTTCTGCATCTTGTCGTAGTGGCTGTAGTTAGGCTTCATATTAAGCACCTGTTCGACCAACTGCGGACGCATTATCGTATCGGTGAGGTATAGCTCCTCGATAAGCGAGGCGATAGGCACAGCAATTGCCGAGCCGAAGCCTCCATGCTCAACATATACCGAAATAGCGATCTTGGGGTTATCCTTCGGTGCAAACGAGAGGAACGTAGAGTGGTCCTTGCCATTAGGGTTCTGTGCCGTACCCGTCTTACCACACACATCCCAACCAGCCAGACGCGCACCGCCCGATGTACCCCACTCATTCACACTTCGCCACATACCCTCGACGATAGGTACGTAGTGTATCGAGTCGACCATCGTATACTGCTTCTCGTAGAAGCGAGCATCCAACGAATCACGTCCTTCGATACCCTTGATGATATGTGGAATATAGTAGTAGCCTCGGTTTGCGACAATCGCCGCGAGGTTTGCCATCTGCAAGGGCGTACAACCCATCTCACCCTGGCCAATAGCGCACGAGAGCACCGAGCCATAGTTCCACCTACCATACTTACGATCGTAGAACTCGGGCGTAGGCACAAAACCAGTACCCTCGCCATAGAAGTCGCTACCAAGCTTACGACCGAAACCAAAGCTGTAGACATAGTCGTTCCACACCTTCACACCCTCGCGGATTGCGCCATACTTAGGGTTGGTGATAATATCCTTGAATACATAGCAGAAGTAGGCGTTGCACGATGTAGCTACTGCATCTCTTAGATCGACAGGCGAGCGATGGACATGGCACTTCATCTTACGGCTACCATAGCTATAGCCCTCGCTACATGGATGCATATCGCGCGGACGCAAGACACCCTCCTGCAGGCCGATAAGGCCCTGCACAAGTTTAAACGTTGAGCCTGGAGGATACTTTGCCTTTACCGCACGATTGAACTGTGGATTACGCTGGTCGTGCAGCATCTTAGCATAGTTGTTATTTCGCTCTCGGCCCACCATCAAATCGGGATTATACGTAGGCGACGATACCATGACCAGAATCTCGCCCGTAGATGGCTCCAAGGCGACTACGGCACCCACCTTGCCCTCCATAAGTTCCTCAGCGAACTCTTGCAGACGGCCATCGATAGTAGATACAAGCTGGCTACCCTTCACTGGCAATACATCCAACGCTCCATCGAAATATGAGCCCTTCAATGCTCCGTGAGTATCGTATATACGGTAGCTAACACCCTTCTCACCACGCAACTCAGTCTCGTAGGCCGACTCCACACCACCTACGCCGATGTAGTCACCAGCCTCGTAATATTCCCACTTCTTAACCTGCTCAGCCGTGACCTCGCTCACATAACCAAGGAGGTTACCACCAATCTTTCGAGGATACTCGCGAGCCGTACGGAAACGGGTATAGAAACCGTCGAAGTGGCCCTCATCGAAGACGAGCTTGGCCTCCTGCGATAGATAGCCCGTAACGAGGAATGGAGCACGTGGTGCCTTTCGCGCCTTCTTTATCTGCGAGCGAAGGCGATCCATATCCAAGCCGAGAATCTGCGCTAGGCGTAACGTATCGAAACCCTCCTTAGGGATATTGGCCGTAACGACCATCACATCGTAGCATACACGGCTACGAACAAGGTATTCGCCATTGCGGTCGAGTACCTCGCCACGCATCGGGAACTCAACCTCGGGGCGACGGATGATATTGGCCGTAGCCATATCATCATATCTGTCATCGATAAGCTGCACATAGAAGAGTCTGCCGAGGATTACCACGGCAGCGAGAAGCACCACAAAACGAAGATGCAAGAAACGTTGATATCCCCTATCGAAGCGTGTCATCGTCCCAGAACTTTACCTACGAAGAGTCGCACAATAGGCCACGCCACGACCATTGAGAGCAACGTACTAAAGATTATCGTAGCCATCAGACGCAGGAAGTGCGCCAATGAGAGGGTCTCGAGGAAGAAATAGAGCGTGTGGTGCACGAGCATCGCCAATGCGAGATAAAGCATCAGCTGCTTAAGACTAAGACGCGAAAGTAGCGAGGTCTGGTCGCTTGCCTCCACCACACGGTTAGTTGCCAAATACATAAGCGTACTGCGAAGCATCGCTACGGGGAGCAGCGAGGCTACATACAGACCTGCACCTCCCAGCGAGAGATCCATAATAACTCCCGTAAGCAGGGCTATGAGCATCACCCACAACGTACGCCACTCCAGAGGTAGTAGCAGCACCACAAGTGGAAATATCATCGGACGTAGCCATAGATGAATGGAGATGTTGTCGAGCAGGAATATCTGCGCAACAAGCACCAGCAACATCAACCAAACGTATGATATGTACTTATACATTCTCTTTCAAAACTGTTATTACGCTAATCTACCGACTCCATCAACCCCTCAATCTCGCCATAGTGGCTATTTTCGACAACTATCACATTGTCCAAGCGCGATACATCCACCGCAAGGTGTAGTCGTGCCTTATAGGCCGTCTGCGTTGCGTTGTACTCATAGTTGTCGATATGTCCTATGAGGATACCCTCGGGCAGACGCTCCGAGCGCACCTCTACGGCCATACCCAACTCTGGGTCAGCATACGTCGAAAGATCCAAGAGGTCTACATGGTGAGTAGATGCTCCCGACCAACGCACCGAGCCCGTATAGTTGTTATCCACGAGGCATCCACCGATACGGAACTTCTCGTTAAGGATAGGCATCACGACAGAATAACGTGGAGAACACGACACAACGTATCCTACCAACGCCCTATCGGGTGTAATCACGCCCATATTGGGAGCAATGCCATCATCCTCGCCACGATCGATGACAATGTAGTTACGAAGCTTCGACGTTGTCATCGACACCACACGTGCAGGGTAGTAGCGATAGACAAGCTCCGTACGCACGTTCATCATGCGCGTCAGAGAGTCTACATCTATGCCATCATCCTCGATACGCGATGCAAGCACCTCCTCAAGATGTGCCACACGTGCCGTGAGCTCTCGATTCTTCTCGGGAAGAGCAAAGAAATGATGCACATCGGTAACCATACCGCTCACAGCGCCACCTATGGCCGATGTACGAGATAGAATCTTGGCCTCGGTGTAGGGCGTAGAGGTAGCATAGCACCACAACGCCACACCCTCCAGGATAAGGAAGATGAAGAGTACGTATACCTGCTTTATGAACTCCAAGAGTCGCTGCATAACTACACTTTAGCGATGAGTGAATTTAGAAGAGGTGAGCATTAGGCTTGTCCAAAAATTTGGCGATGGGTGGCACAAAGACCTCCCATTGCCAAATTCGTTAGTTTGCTCAAAAAATTGTATCGCAATAGGCTACTTCTCACCACCCATTAGGAACGAGAAGTTGCCGATATTCTTGAGGGCGATGCAAGTACCACGGGCAATAGCGCGTAGTGGATCCTCGGCAATGTGTACGGGAAGGCCCGACTTCTTCGAGAGTCGCTGATCAAGACCCTTGATAAGCGCACCACCACCCGCAAGGTAGATACCATTCTTGACAACATCCGAGTAGAGCTCGGGGGGCATCTCCTCCAACACATCCATTAGGGCGTTATCAAGCTTTACGAGAGACTTATCGAGAGCATAGGCAATCTCGCTATAGTTGAGCGTAACGGTCTGAGGAAGGTTGGTAAGCATATTCGAACCTGTGAAGATGTAGTCCTCAGGTTCGTTCTCCAACTCAGGCACAGCAGCACCAATCGAACACTTGATATCTTCGGCAGTACGCTCACCGATACGGATGCCATGCTGCTGACGGATGTAGTTCTGAATATCGTTTGTGAAGACATCACCCGCAACGTTGATAGACTTCGAACATACGATACCTCCCAACGAGATACAAGCGATCTCGGATGTACCACCACCGATGTCGATGATAAGATTACCCTCTGGAGCCTCTACATCGAGACCTGCACCGAGAGCGGCTGCCATAGGCTCGAAAATGAGGTATATCTCACGACCACCAGCATGCTGCGCAGAGTCACGCACGGCACGAATCTCGACGTTTGTCGAACCCGAGGGGATACAGATCATCATACGAAGCGATGGGGCGAACATACCACGTGTTGCACCCACCTTCTTGATAAGACCGCGAAGCATAAGCTCCGTAGCCTCGAAATCGGCGATAACACCATCCTTAAGAGGACGGATAGTACGGATGTTGGAGTGTGTCTTACCATCCATCATTCGTGCCTTGTGGCCGATAGCCATAAGGTCGCCAGTCTTGATGCTGAGAGCCACGATCGAAGGCTCATCAACAACGACCTTGCCGTTGTGCATAATCAGGGTATTGGCCGTACCAAGGTCAATAGCCAACTCCTGAGTAAGTGAAAAAAGTCCCATATATTGTCTAATTTTATATTTTCGCTTAAATATTTCACATTCTTGCGTGCCGAAAAAGCTCCCGACACATGGTAAATAACGCATGCAGGGTCAAAAAAAATATTTTTTCGCACCATACCGACATAAGCAAAGCAACAAGCTAAACCTCAGCGATTTATCCTTGTCACCCGCGCTACGCGCGCATTACCACCCACAAAGATAGGAAAAAGATATGGAGATTTTGCAACAGTTTCAGTTTTTTTCATTAAATTTGTCAATAATTTTTTTCCTATGGAGTCAAATCAGGAAGCTCGTTGCGCCGTACTCGGCTACGGTAGCTGGGCAACAGCAGTTGTAAAAACACTTACAGAGAATGGCCACCACGTATCGTGGCTCGTTCTGAACGAAGATATAGCCACCGCACTACGTAGCAGTGGCCGCAACCCCAAGTATTTGCCCTGGTGCGATATACCTCGCAACCTCATAACACCCTCGGCAGATATCAACGAGGTGGTACGCAATGCCGATGTCGTTATTTTGGCTATGCCCTCGGCCTTTTTACCCAAATTTCTCGCACCTCTCACCGAGAGCCTTAGCGACAAAATTGTGGTGTCGATGGTCAAGGGTATCATCCCTGGCGACTACCTCACAATCGTGGAGTATATGCACCGCCACTACGCCGTCGACATGTCGAAGTTGTGCGTAGTCACAGGCCCATCACATGCCGAAGAGGTGGGACAGTGTCGTCTGTCGTATCTCACCGTAGCATCGGAGAGCAACGAAACAGCCGAACAAGTGCGTAAGCTATTGGCTAACAGTTATTTCCGATGCACTCTTTCACACGATGTATTAGGTGTTGAGGCGGCCTCAATTATGAAAAATGTCTACGCTTTGGCCGTAGGTATGGCCGTAGGATTGCGCCATGGCGACAACTTCCTCGCCGTGCTTATCGCGGGTTGTGCCTCAGAGATGAAACACTTCTTAGATAGTGCTGTACCCATCGAAAATCGCGACATCAATGCAGCTGCCTATATGGGTGATTTGCTCGTTACATGCTACTCACCTCTCAGCCGCAACCGTCGCCTCGGCACACTCCTTGGTAAGGGATGCTCGGTAAAGAGCGCACTGAACGAGATGACGATGGTTGCCGAAGGCTACTACGCTGCGGAGTGCATACGTCGTAGCTCGATGCACCAGAATATCGAAATGCCTATCGCCGATATGGTGTGGGAGGTGCTCTACAACAACGCCTCGGCACGCGATGCGATGCGCGCTCTAATCGACATTCTCAAGTAAGCGTAGGACATATTGCAGCCACATTCTTAGTAGTAAAACTAATAATTAAAATATTAATACTATGGAACTTATTAAATTTAACGCAGCACACTCAGGCGTGCAGGTTACTAACGAAATGCTTAACGAGGCAGCTCGTGCAAATGCACTTCTTCACTCTGGTGAGGGTGCAGGTAATGACTTCCTTGGCTGGGTAAATCTACCCTCATCAATCAGCGATGCGGAGCTTGCCGAGATTAAGGCCGTAGCTCAGAAATTGCGTGAGCGTGCTGAGGTAGTTATCTGTATCGGTATCGGTGGTTCATACCTTGGTGCTAAGGCTGTTTTGGAGGCTATGACCAACTCTTTCGAGTCGTTGAAGAAGCAGAAGGAGAACCCCACAGTGGTATTTGCTGGCGAGAATATCTCGGAGGACTACACCTACGAGCTTATGGAGGCTATCAAGGATTACTCGGTGGCAGCTATCGTAATCTCTAAGTCAGGTACTACGACCGAGCCAGCTATCGCCTTCCGTCTTATCAAGGCTGAGTTGGAGCGTCGCTATGGCAAGGCTGAGGCCGCTGAGCGCATCGTAGCTATCACAGATAAGGCACGCGGTGCTCTCAAGACACTCGCAACACAGGAGGGCTACCCCACATTTGTTATCGAGGATAACGTTGGTGGCCGCTACTCAGTTCTTTCACCCGTAGGTCTTCTCCCATTGGCTGTTGCAGGTATCGACGTTGAGGCCTTCGTGGAGGGTGCACGCGATATGGAGCGTCTTACATCTGAGGCTACGCCTATCGAGCAGAACCCCGCAGCGCAGTATGCTATCGTGCGTAACGAGCTCTATAAGGCGGGTAAGAAGATCGAGATTTTGGGATCGTACGAGCCTAAGTTGCAGTATATCGCCGAGTGGTGGAAGCAGCTCTATGGCGAGTCTGAGGGTAAGGATGGCAAGGGTATCTTCCCTGCAAGCGTAACGCTTACTGCAGATCTTCACTCTATGGGTCAGTATATCCAGGAGGGCGAGCGCACGTTGTTCGAGACAATTATCTCGGTTAAGAACTCTAAGTATGAGGTTAAGGTTGAGGCTGATGGGGCTAACCTCGATGGTCTTAACTTCTTGACTGGCAAGCGCCTTTCGGAGATCAACAAGATGGCCGAGTTGGGCGTACGTATTGCACACGTTGATGGCGGTGTGCCCAACATGCTTATTGAGATCGAGCGCATCGACGAGCGCACTATTGGTCAGTTGCTTTACTTCTTCGAGAAGGGTTGCGGTATCAGCCGCTATATGCTCGGCGTAAATCCTTTCAACCAGCCTGGTGTTGAGGCATACAAGAAGAATATGTTTGCACTCTTGGACAAGCCCGGTTACGAGGAGGAGTCTAAGGCTATCAAGGCTCGTCTGTAATCTTAATAGGATATGCAATGCATCCCTCGTAGCTACGGCTACGGGGGATTTTTGTTGTGGTGCAGCTAAGGGAATGAGTCCTCGATAAGAAGATTGCCCCAAATGAGAAATACTATGCGTATTCTCATTTAGGGCAATTATTAAAAGACCGCAAACAGCCTATTTATCAAGATGTTATACTCTAACGAACATATTAGCTTTTAGAAGAAGCCAACAGCTATTCTTCATCGATGAACTCAATGATTGTACCTGATGCAGTATACTCAATTTGGCTATATACCAATATATTCGATGCTCGGTGCTTCAATGTAACATTAATAATCGCTTGCGAGCCTGTAAGGTTTGCATTTTTGTACATATCTGCAATAGCATTACCCTTCAGCGACTTCTGAGATAAGCCTCCGATACCAAACAGATAACTTGCCTGCGCACTACCTGTGGCTGTACCTATCACCTTGAAGTTTGCCTTATCTAAAACTACCTGAGTCTCAGATACATTATAATTACTTGTGTTATATAGGTGAGCTGAGCAGCTACATAACAAGCACAGAGACAATAGAATAAACAGTTTCTTCATTTTCTAATAGTATTGTACCCGTTCACCTCCTACAACGGAATTAATATAAAAAGAAAGCGTGGAGATAATTTCTCGCATAAAGTGCAGAAAACACTTTCACTAATAAATATGTCTGCAATCCGCGGACTGCACTACAAATTTAGAAAATTATTTTTGATTGAGCAAAGAAATAGAGAGTTTAATGAATTTAAGGAGGTTAAGGAAATTAAAGTTTAGCACTATATTCACTAATCTCCTTAAATTCTCTAAACTCCCTACAATCTAATAGCGACAACGAAAACAAGTCCCCCTTATCAAAGGGGGATTTAGAGGGATTGTATATATGAATGGTGGTGTCCTACACCACCACTATATTAAGGGCTAAAAAAAAGGCCTTCTCCGAAGAGAAAGCCTTGAGTTATGCAGTGTCCTACATTAGAGATTACTTCTTCATATAGCCCTTGATATATTGTACTCTAATGTATAAATTTGTTAGCACTATATTGGGCTATATTTGCTAACAAGTGTTTCACCATCCAAATGTATTTTTATATTTTTAGAAGAAAGATAGAATACTTGTGCAACATATCTATTAAACTCGCCATAAGAAGTGTCTGCGGATATATAGATCACGACTTTTGTTGCTAAATCGTGAGCTCCAAAAGTTTTTGTTTGATTATTTTGAACATTTTCCCATATATGGTAATTAATCATTTCGTCATTGTCATTATATTCGTAGAATCGTAGTTCTACACTGCTCGCTGATAATGCACCAAGTTCTGATGTAACAGTGTAGGAATGTTTGGCATTACCACCAAAATCACCCTTCTCGCACGATGTTGCTAATAAGCACCCTGTAAATAAAGTCAAAACAGAGATAATAAATCTACCCATAATAAATAAAAGTTTGTGTACCGTAACATCTCCTATGCGGTCGTTTATAATAAAAAGAAAGTGTGGAGATGTTCGTTTATCCGGAAATAGGCATTTGGCGTGGCCTCGACGAAAATAAACAATACTCCACACCTGTACAGTATGTGGAGTAG
>JAZRCN010000027.1:0-27261 GCA_045659765.1 Alistipes sp. | reverse complement strand
GCCATTAAGAGTGGCAAGGTGCGTATTTTATGGATTGAAGAGGATGTTGCAGAGTTCAGTTTTGAGCTATGTGCACAGGACGACTACCACATCTGGCACGGAAAATATCGAGGAGCAATAGAGTAATTTGCTACGCAAAATACCTCATAAACAAGGTAGCACAAGAAGTTTAGCTAAACTTCTTGGGCTACCTTGTTTTTACCCTCCTATTTAGTTCCTACTCAACCCACACGAGTGGAGCACCACAGTAGAGCAACTCCTCGTCGGAAATCTCCACTGAGATAATACCCGCATCGAACGACGCAACCTCATAGGGCTGATATACCAAAAGTAGACCATTTTCGGTGATCTTCACCGAGCGAGGGATATATACACTCTTGGGCGACGCTACGAAGATCACATCGTCACACGCCTCGTTGAGTCGATCATAGATCAAGGTCTGCACAGCCTCTGCCCACTCGCCATCTGTAAGATAGCTAAAGTCGTAGAGTCCACCCGTAGCAAGGTCGTAGCAATCGTAGAGCAACGAGTCGCCACCATGTGCACCACCCGAATAGATCTCAACGCAGGTCTCGTAGCACAAAACGCTATCGTTACGACCGAGGAACACCTGCTGATCCAATGAATAGCTACAACCAAGGCACTCGCACTCCTCACCCTCGGCACAATTAGTCGCATACTCGGCAACAAGCAGACGCACCGACTCCTCAACATCTGCGGGGTAGAGCGCAAACTCATCGAACGTATGAGCATAGTTCATCGCATCTATCGTCTTGAGAATATCGCTACTGTCGGTATTGGCGATACGCTGATAACGTATATTCACAGAACACAAACCCTCCTCGACCGATGACAGAGTATACTCCTCGAAGGTTGGAAGTAAATCACCATTGTTATTTCGACGCTCAGGGCTGCATGCAGCAGCCAAAAAGAGCATTAGGCAAACTGTTATTTCAATACTTTTTCTCATCTTAAAATATGTTTAGGATTGTAAAATTAGTAATTTTTACGGAAAATTTCAATTTTTAACACATTTTTTTGCGAAATATTTTGGATATTAAAAAAAAGGCCGTATATTTGCACCGTTAAAACAAAACAACCGGTCGATTCATCTAAGGGCTAGGATACCTGCCTCTCACGCAGGACATAGGGGTTCGAATCCCCTATCGACTACCAAAGCAGACAACTTAACGGTTGTCTGTTTTTTTGTTTATACCAAGTGTACAACGCATTGCTCACAAAAATGGGGTTGAGCCGATAAAATTTCAGTTTATTGCTCGGGCATTGACGCCCTGCGCCTTTTTTCAGAGGTATCGGCCCTCCAGCTACATTGGTCGAATCCACTATCGGACAGAGATACGAAGACATATAAAAACAAAACGGATGACGCAATGGGGTCATCCTATATATTCCGTCTAAATATCATCTTGAGCAAAGCGGGAGATCTCCTATGAGCTGAGAGAGAGTGTGTGTGTATGTGTGTGCACAGATAGCCGATTGTCGCGTAGGAGATTCTTCGCGATGCTCAGAATGACATCTCAATTTTAGCACATAGTAATTTCCCGAAAGATATACCTTGAAAGTCGATAGCGCATTACTTAGATAAGTGTGATAAATTCCCTATCACCTCGATATAGAGGCAATAAAAAAGATGCCACCAACGAGATACTCCCATTGGTGGCATTGTGTGCAGTAGATACTGCTTCTGATTAGAAGTTGTATGTGCAAGTCAATGCTACGCCAGCAAAACCATGACCCCATGCATTGTGCAAGAAGTAGATTGTTGGACGGTAGTCAAGAGAGAGCGTTACAGGCTTGTTGAAACGAAGACCGAAAGCTACATCACCAGCAACACCGACATTGAAGTACTTAGGAGCAAATGCTACAGAAGCACCAACACCAGCTGAGAGGAACCACTTACCAACGCTTGGAGTCCAGTTCCACTCAAAGCAGTTCCAGTTGTAAGTTGCATTAACATTAACCTCATTGCTAAAGCCATAAAGACCGAGGTTAGCCTCGAGGTAATTCTTAGATGAGAAGTGACGCTCATACTGTACCTCAGCACCATAACCAAGACGAAGACCAATAGAGTTCTTATAATCCTGTGCGAATGCAGATGTAGCGAAGAGTGCTACGACAACGAGAAGTAAAAATTTCTTCATATTGTTAAGATTTAATGATTAAAAAAATTTCTTATCGAATACAAATATACAACTTTTTCGGCAAATTTCAAAGACTTTTCAGCGAATATATACTTTTTGAAAGCACAACTAAACAGCAGTAGAAATCTTTGAGTATAGCATCAGCCAATCAAAAGTGCCGTCTACCACGCATTTAGGTCTATTAGGATATTCACAACAAAGACTTAAAAGAACAACATTTTACGAAAATCGGACAATCGCATTTTCTATTGAAGTGGTGCAGATGCGACACTATCACGAGAATCTAATTTCTTGTCAGAGTGGTGCAGATGTGGCGCTGACATGAAAAAGCCACCGATGGGTAGTACTTGATGGTGGCGTTGATTGAAGTGCCGCAGATGCGACACTATCACGAGAAATTAAATTTCTTGTCAGAAGGTGGCAGATGGTGCATCGATAAAGAAGTTGGGCTGGATGGGACATACTTGACGTATTTCCCGATGCAGCAGATACTGCCTTATCACATGAAATTTCTTGTTAGAAGGGGTTAGATGTGGACTCGATAAAGAAATTGCCCCAGATGAGACATACTTGACGTATTTCTCATTTGGGGCAATGATTGAGAGGCCGCAGATGACCCCTTATCACAAGAAATTTAGCGCTTTGTCTTATACGCTGCACGATAAGAACCTCGTGCCATCTTCTGCAACTTACTTTTCAACAAGTTACGACGCAAAGGTGCAAGGTGATCGGTAAAGACACGACCTTCAATATGGTCATACTCATGCTGGATAACACGCGCAGGCTTACCCGTAAACTCCTCGTCATGCTCCACGAAGTTCTCGTCGAGGTAACGCATCTTAATAGTTACAGGACGGCGTACATTCTCATGAAGACCAGGCAACGACAAGCAACCCTCCTCAAAGAGAGAGGTCTCCTCCGAGCTCTCATAGATCTCGGGATTGACAAACACTCGCTTGAAGTCTGCAAGCGTAGGATCATCCTCACCCCAAGGTGTACAATCGACAATAAAAAGGCGAATGTTCTTGCCAATCTGTGGAGCTGCAAGACCTACACCCTCGGCCTCGCCCAACGTAATCCACATATCCTCAACAAGCTTCTTGAACTCGGGATAGTCCGCAGTAATGTTCTCCGACTGGTTACGCAATATCTGCGAGCCGTATATAACGATTGGATAAATCATAATCTATAATTTGTTATAGTTTACATATTCAACGACGACATATAGTCTTGTAGTATGATAGCTGCCGAGACCTTATCGACAAGCGACTTGTCGCGACGTGCCATCTTACCTATGCCACTCTCACGAATGGTGCGTTGCGCCAATACCGATGTGAAGCGTTCGTCATAGGCCACCACTTGCTTATCGGGGTAGGCATGACGCAGACGACCCATAAGCGGCTGTATGAAACGCATAGTCTCCGAGGGCTCCCCATTCATCTGTCGGGGATGTCCCACGACAATTGTCGTAACCTCCTCGCGCGAGAAATAGTCGGCAAGGTAGCGCTCCAACTGCTTGGTATCGACCGTCTCGAGTGGCGAGGCGATAATACCGAGCGGATCGGTAACGGCAAGACCTGTGCGCTTCGTGCCGTAGTCTATGGCGATCATTCGTGGCATACTACATCAACTTTGCGATGAGTACTCCTATGCCATAGCCCACAACAAAGCATACTGCAAGCAGTGCGATGATGCGCAAGGCCTGATGGCGTTTAGACTGCATAGATCTCATCGTTGCGAGGCTGCTAATTTAGGCCTTCATCTTCTTGAAGAGTGCAGCGTATGAGCAACCCTCATCTACCATGCGGCGAAGGTCAGCGATAGCTACACGCTCCTGCTGCATAGTGTCGCGGTGGCGAACGGTAACGGTGCCATCCTCGAGGGTCTGACCATCGACAGTTACACAGTAGGGAGTACCTACAGCATCCTGACGGCGGTAACGCTTACCTACCGAATCCTTCTCGTCGTAAACTACGTTGTAGTCGTACTTAAGCTCATCGACAATCTTACGAGCAACCTCAGGCATACCGTCCTTCTTCACGAGAGGCAATACGGCAACCTTAACAGGTGCGAGAGCTGCAGGGAGGTTAAGCACTACACGCTCCTCGCCATTCTCCAACTTCTCCTCGTTGTATGCCGCAGACATAATCTGCAAGAACATACGGTCTACACCGATAGAGGTCTCGACAACGTATGGCACGTAGCTCTCGCCACGCTCAGCATCGAAGTACTGCAACTTCTTACCCGAGTACTCCTGGTGACGACCAAGGTCGAAGTCGGTACGTGAGTGGATACCCTCCACCTCCTTGAAACCGAAGGGGAAGTTGTACTCGATATCGGTAGCTGCGTTAGCATAGTGTGCCAACTTATCGTGGTCATGGAAGCGGTAGTTGTCATCACCGAAGCCCAAAGCACGGTGCCATGCCATACGTGTCTCCTTCCACTGCTTCCACCAATCCATCTCGGTACCAGGCTGCACGAAGAACTGCATCTCCATCTGCTCAAACTCACGCATACGGAAGATGAACTGACGAGCTACGATCTCATTACGGAATGCCTTACCAATCTGTGCGATACCGAAGGGGAGTTTCATACGACCGGTCTTCTGCACATTGAGGAAGTTTACAAAGATACCCTGCGCAGTCTCAGGACGGAGATAGATGGTGTTAGCACCCTCAGCCGTAGAACCCATCTGCGTAGAGAACATAAGGTTGAACTGACGAACATCTGTCCAGTTGCGAGTACCCGAGATAGGACATACGATCTCGCAGTCGAGGATAATCTGCTTGAGCTCCTCGAGGTTGTTAGCATTCAAAGCCTCAGCAAAACGTGTGTGTACAGCATCCATCTTAGCCTTAACCTCCAACACGCGGGGTGATGTTGCAAGGTACTGCTGCTCGTCGAACTGCTCACCAAAACGCTTACGAGCCTTCTCCACCTCCTTGTCGATCTTCTCCTGCTGCTTTGCCAACCAATCCTCAACCAAGACATCGGCACGGTAACGCTTCTTAGAGTCCTTGTTGTCGATGAGAGGATCGTTGAAAGCACCTACGTGGCCCGAAGCCTCCCAAGTCTTGGGATGCATGAAGATAGCTGCGTCGATACCTACGATATTCTCGTGGAGCTTAACCATTGAATCCCACCAATAACGCTTGATGTTGTTCTTAAGCTCTACACCATTCTGACCGTAGTCGTAAACAGCACCAAGGCCGTCGTAAATCTCGCTCGAAGGGAATATAAAACCATACTCCTTACAGTGAGCGACCAACTTCTTAAATAGTTCCTCCTGTGTCATAATTTATCTGATTTTATCTCGTTTATACCTTGTCGTAATGCACAAAAAAAACTTTGCGCAATTCAATCCGCAAAGTTAATGTTTTTTATTGAAATATCAAACTCTACAACTTGCCCGATGCACGGAAACTGAAATGGTCGCCGCGAGCGATGATGATATGGTCGAGCAGTCGTATATCGAAGAGACGCGCAGCCGAGGCAACACGCTCCGTAAGTTCCACATCCTGAGCGCTTGGCTGCGTATTTCCCGAGGGATGATTATGGACTAAAACAACCTGAACAGCAAGTAGCTCCAAAGCTCGTTTAACTATAAGGCGACAATCGACTACCGTAGCCTGGATACCTCCCTGGCTGATACGTACCGAGTCGAGTATTCTACCCGACGAAGCAAGATATATTGCCCAGCACTCCTCGTGCTGCAACGGCGCAAGGATCGGACCCATAATGCGCACCACATCGCCATCCGAGGTAATCGTGTCGGCATGCGACATATCGTCAACGGCTATACGTCGTCCCAACTCAGCAGCAACCTTAAGGCGCATAGCCCTATTGCGTCCCATGCCACCCACCATGCGAAGACGCGCAACATCACAGCCTACGATTCGGTGCAACGAGCCATCACCCTCGCGCACAAGTTCCTCCGCAATAGCCGCGGCATACTCATCATTAGCACCCTCGGAGAGAAGAAGCGTCAGAAGCTCACCATCACTCAGGGCCGCTTCACCACGCGAAAGCCACTTATCTATCGTACCACGCATGTTACTCAACTTTTACACATCTACGCCCTATGCATTCTGCACGGGGCTGAGTTTATCCAATCTATCGAGGATACGCGCACTACTCTCATCCGAGATAGCAGCCGTCGTAGCTTGCGACACCGAGAATGCAGCATTCTGCTCGGCAGCCTTCTTCGAGTCACCCGTGCCATGGCCGATAACCATGCCATCGACATAGATAGCGCAATGGAATGTGGGATGAGCATGCGACGAGCCACTCTCATGACCCGTACGGAACTCTATCGAATAGTGGTTCTTCTGACACCACTCTATAAGACGGCTCTTGAAATCGGTCTCCGACTTCAACACATCGTCCAACGAGAGATAGCGACCATAGATGTCATTGATAAGCAGACGATTAGCAAAATCGTATCCCTTATCAAGATATATTGCGCCCATCATAGCCTCAATCGCATCGCCATAGATATGCTTCTGCGAAGTATTGCCTATGGCCGTAGAAATCACATGCTTATCAAGGCCAAGAAGCGCAGCTATATTGTTGAGCGACTGGCGCGATACGATCTTCGAACGCACCTGAGTCATAAAACCCTCATCGCGATCGGGAAACTCGATAAAGAGGTAGTCCGACGTAATGCTCTCTATAACCGCATCACCCAAGAATTCCAAACGCTCATTGTTTATATGGCTACCATCCTCAAGGGTGATCGATGCCGACTTGTGAATAAGAGCCAACTTATAAAGTTCGATATTGTTGGGCACGAAGCCAAACATATCATCGATAACAGCATAAAACGCCTTATCTACACCAAAGCGACGACGATAGGCGCGAACAAGAAAATCGAACATAGCGACAATCCTAACTTCTTATATATAAACCTTTCCGCAACACTGCGGGGTAAACATTTGTTGCAATGGCCAACCCTCCAACACATCGCTTTCAGTCGCTACCACATCCCCGTAGCACCACGACAAAAAGCCACGCGAGAGCCACACATACTCCCATCAGGCAGGCACAAAAGATGGACTAAACCGAGGAATCGCTTCCTTGGCATAGTCCATACACTTACTACTTAAGGCCTCGACACGACTCTCACACGGAGAACCACGAGTCCATAGTAATCTTACTTCACCTACGGCACGAACCTTGAACTGCGAAATATCGTTATGTACAAGACTCCTGCTATATGAAGCTTCAGTTGCTATTACTTGTGAGCCTCGATGTAGTTGATAGCATCGCCTACAGTCTGGATCTTCTCAGCGTCAGCATCTGGAATCTGAAGGTCGAAAGCCTTCTCGAACTCCATAATAAGCTCAACCTGATCCAATGAATCAGCACCGAGGTGTGCAGTGAAGCTTGCCTCAGCTACTACCTCTGACTCCTTAACACCCAACTTGTCAACGATGATCTCGACAACTTTTGACTGAATTTCTGACATAATAAATAAGTTTTAGTTAAACATTATAGTAGTATTAATCGTCTACTGTAATTTTAGCTCCGAAATACTTTTTTTTATCGGAACGATGCAAAAGTAACACTTTTTTTATTATCTTTGACATTATGACGCAAAAAAATTATTGACAATTTACTATCAACATATATTAACTTACTAAAAATCATAGCATTATGAATCTTTTGCTAATTTCCAATTCCACCAATGCTGGTGAGCCTTATTTGAAATATCCTATCGCCGAGATCGCCAAAACACTCGAGGGCGTGAAGGAGGTTGTTTTCGTTCCATACGCTGCTATTACCTTCTCTTACGACGAGTACGAGCGTAGGGTTCAGGAGCGTTTCAACGAGATCGGCATCAAGGTAAACTCTATTCACCACGCCATCAATAAGCGTAACTTCATCCGCCATGCCGAGGCTATCGTTATCGGTGGTGGTAACACCTTTGCGCTTTTGAAGAAGATGCAGGAGGAGGATCTTCTCGACATGATCTTCCGCCGCGTAAAGGCTGGCGTACCTTACATCGGCTGGTCGGCAGGTAGCAACGTGACATGTCCTACAATATGCACTACAAACGATATGCCTATCGTACAGCCCGAGTCGTTCCGCGCTATCGGCCTCGTATCGTTCCAGATCAACCCCCACTACCTCGATGCGAACCCCGAGGGTCACGCAGGCGAGACTCGTGAGCAGCGTATCAACGAGTATTTGGAGGCTAACCGCAGCCGCTACGTAGTAGGTCTTCGTGAGGGTTGTATGCTTCGTTTGCAGGACGACAAGATCGAACTTATCGGTAACCGCCCAATGCGTATCTTCAAGAAGGGACAGCCTACATACGAGGTACAGCCTGGCGAGAATATCGACTTCCTTATCCGTCGCAAGTAACCGAGGATGATAACACTTCAAGCCTCTATTGGTTCGCAAGGTGAGGATGCTGCGGTGGAGTGGCTCCGCGAAAGGGGATACTACATCGTCGAGCGCAATTGGCGTGTCGGCCACTACGAGATAGATATCATAGCCCAGCGATGGGACGTGATGCACTTTATCGAGGTTAAGACCCGCTCGGTGGATGGTTGGCAGTCACCCTACGCAAGTATCGACGAAAGCAAACGCCGTTCGATGCGTCGTGCTGCGATGAACTACGCAGCACTACATCGTTTGCGCCATGAGCTACAGTTCGACCTTATCGCCATCACGGTAGATAGTCACGGGCACATGGCAATAGACTACACCGAACGCATACTATAGAGACAATATTTAGGGGAGCTGTCCAAAAAAAATTGGGACAGCTCCTACCTTATGTATATGTAGTTTTATTAAGATAGCGCAATATTGGACCAGATTATATGTTGGTCTTACCAATTTTTTACATATCTTTGTACTTATAAAAATCTGAATACAAGGGTAAATGTTAGGATATAATACATCTATGTGGCTCTACGAGCGAGCCGTGGCCATAGCTGCACTACGCAATACAAAAGCCCGTCAGTGGATCGAGGGACGACGAAATATATTCAAACGCCTCGAGGAGAGTATCACTACGACCGAGAATATCGTATGGGTACACTGCGCCTCGCTCGGAGAGTTCGAGCAGGGACGACCCATCATTGAGCAACTTAAGGCCGAACGCCCCGATGTACGCATACTTCTCACATTCTTCTCGCCATCGGGTTACGAGATACGCAAAAATTACGCAGGTGCAGACTACATCTTCTACCTGCCAATCGACAGAGCAAGTTATGCACGTCGTTTTCTGGATATAGTGCGCCCCGTGGCTACAGTATTCGTAAAGTATGAGTTTTGGCATAACTATCTCGCGGAGCTTCGTCGCCGCGAAGTACCAACATACGTCGTATCGGCAATATTTCGTCGTGACTCGATTTTCTTCCGTCCATGGGGCGGAGCATGGCGACGTGCGCTACGCAGCTTTACATCGATATATGTGCAGAACGAAGAGTCACGCACACTACTCTCGGAGCTCGGCATCAACAACGTAATCATAGCTGGCGACACGCGCTTCGACCGCGTAGCTGCTATTGCACGTGCAGCGCGTCAGATTCCACTTATTGAGCGCTTTAAGGGCAACGCCCGACTATTTGTTGCTGGCTCGACATGGGGTCCCGACGAAGATATACTCGTAGAGCTGATAAACGAAAATCCCGATATTCGTTTCGTCGTAGCACCTCACGAGATGGACGAGGAGCGTATAGCAAAGATTATTGCCAATGTCAAGGGTGGAGCTGTACGCTATACGGAGGTCAGCGAAGAGAGCGAGTTTGAGAATACCCAGGTGCTCATCCTCGACACCGTGGGCATACTCTCCTCGGTATATGGTTATGCCGAGTGGGGATATATTGGTGGCGGCTTTGGCGTAGGCATACACAACACGTTGGAGGCTGCGACATTTGGTCTACCTATCGCCTTTGGTCCTAAGTATCACAAATTTAAGGAGGCTTGCGACCTTATCGCCATCGGTGCGGCACGCAGCATCAACACCGCTGAGGAGCTTATCGAGTGGTTCGCACCTCTGCGTAACGACATTGCGCTACTCGAGATGCAGCGCAGCGCAGCACGCCACTACACCGAGGCAAACTGCGGAGCAACGGAGCTAATAACAGCAGATATTATCTCAAAGATAGGATAACAGATAAACACCAAGGCGCCGCTTTTTGCATCATTACCAGTATTATAACAACGAAAAACTGCGGGCAAAACCCGCAGTTTTTCGTATCATATATCTACCTCCTTACAAGAATGGCTCTACCTCCACAGATCGTGTATTAGCTGCCTCGGCCTTAACAGCCTCGGGGATAACCTCATTTACATATACGCTCACCTCAGCGGCATTACCCTGGCTTGTTAGTGTGAGCTGGCTACCGTCAGCCGATATTGTATAGTCGTAGGTTGAGTCCCACACACTACCATCCTCATATACACCCGTAAGCACACCATTCGCAGCAGTGTAAGTACCGCTATAGCGCACATAGTTGAGCGAGAAAATCTGCTGATAGATAGAGAAAGTACCATCCTCCGAAAAAGCTATATACACATCAAACTCCGGTGTCTGGTTGCACCAGCTCTCGATGTGCCACTCCTTAGCGATAACATTCTCATTCTTTTTGTTGCTTGGCTTATCACAAGACACGACGAACATCGCTACGGCAAGCAACAGTGCAAATATCTTAATATTCTTCATACTTTATCTCTTATTTAGAATCCGTTCTATACTATTACAACCAACCATTAGCATTACCTACCATATCATTCTCTCCCATAACGTAGCCCTCACGAACAACGAAAGCGAACTCCTTCTCGATAGCCATACCACCAATAAGCTGGCCGCCACCTACAGCCGTGCCACCAGCAACCATTGACACTGTAATAGTGCCTGTACCAGGCTTGGTGCAAGTAACTATAAACTTACCACCGATATTCTTGTCGTTCTCGATACCGAGTGCCTCACGTGTCTCAGGAGAAATAGTGTACTCCGAGAGCACCTTAATACCAAGCTCGCCATCTCCCATATACTTGTTGAAGTCGATGATCACCTCCTGACCTACGGGGAGAGGAATGCAGTTTGTACCACGCAACGACATAAGGAAGCGATAAGTATCAACCTTACCTGTGCCCATCTTACCGCGATAGTTCGTAAGGTTGAGCGTACCTGCAGTACCGACATTCTCCTTAGTACCTACAAGCATAGAGTCAAAGTTGTTTACCGACGTGAGGAGCTTAGACTTAAACTCATCGAGCGTGAAACTCAAACCATTGTCCAAAGCATACGACAAACCCAACGCTGCAATACCCGAAACGTGAGGACATGCCTGAGATGTACCCTGCATATAGCCATAGTCGCCATTAGCAATAGTCGAAAGGATGCAACCATACTCACGAGCAGAGTTGCCAATGTAGTAGTACTCGCCACCAGGAGCCGAGATGTTACAACCTCTATCGTAGCAAGTGTAGTATGTAGGAAGACCATCGGGAGCAAATGCCGTAACTGAGAGATAGTCATTGTATGCAGCAGGATAACCCGCCATGTTCATACCCTCGTTACCCGCAGCAAAGACCACCAAACCGCCATCCATTGCAGGACAGTTCTGGGTGCTGATAAAGTACTCCAAAGCCTTATACTCTACAGATGTACTGCCCGACATAAAGAGCGCATCGTTGGCAACATCACCAGGCTTAAAGCCCCATGAGCACTGCAAAATCGACGCACCATTATCTGCAGCATACTCGATAGCCTTACCGATACTCTGAAGACCTGCTGTATTGCTACCCGACATAATCTGTGCCGACATGATGCGTACACCATCACCATTGCCTGAGCCACCTGCGATACCTGCGATACCGATGCCATTGTTGCTTGTCGCACCAATGATACCTGCTACGTGCGTACCGTGGCTATCGTTTGCCGACCACATGATACGACCCATATTATCCGCAAAGTTGTAACCGTAGATATCGTCATTGTAGCCATTACCGTCATCATCCACACCATCAGTACCGTTGAGCTCAGCCTCGTTTACCCACATGTTGTCCTTAAGATCCTTATGCGAATGGCATACACCAGCATCTACAACTGCAACAATAACATCGGGACGACCTGTTGTAAGCTCCCATGCTGGCAACACGTTGATATCCTCGCCAGCCTTAACCGTAGGATAGAAGTGTGCCTCGGCAGTGTTGTTCAAGCTCCACTGCATCTCGATACGCTCATCGTTGAAGGGCATTGCAGATGCGCGTGTTGCAGAGAAAACATTACCATCAAAAGGAATTACCTCTGACGAAGGCTTCTCGACAGTCATATTAAACTCTACACGCTCAACACTCTCGAGTGACGCAAAGCGACGAGCTACCGACTCCAAGTCTACACTCTCGGGGAGGCTAACCGCATACCAACGATCCATGCCCAATGCGCGCTTACGCTCGGCATTAACCTTGAGGTTGAAGACTGGCTCTATACCGTAAGCACCAACCTCATCGGCAATCTGCTCGATATCGGTCATTGCGACACGTGTTGCCTCACCAACACCCTCTAGCATAGCTATGCTCGCCTTATCGACATAGATGATAAGCTCTCCAGGAACTGCCGAATCAACAGTGTTGATAAACTTACGAGCCACCATAGCATCCTCTGCAGAGATAGCACCCTGATCGATCGTGTCACGCATACATGACGCAGCAAGCAGTGCCACGAGAGCGAAGAGAAAAATTTTAGTCTTGTTCATAAATATAAGTTGTAATTTAGGTTATTGTCGCTAAATAAAAACATTCTCCTAAAGTGCGAAGTTAATCATTTTTTTTCAAATAGCAATAATTTGCTGAATAACTACACCCCAACATAAGTAGCAAATATGTGTTTATGAGCAGATATAAGAGGCGTATAGGGTCATAAGAAATAATGTCGTTAGAGTAGAACGAAGTATTGCTCACATAAAAAAGCTACCGATGGGTAGTACTTGACGTACGTTCCATCGGTAGCGTTGATCAAGCGGCACAAATGCGCCACTATTACAAGAGATTTACAAGAAAGGTACAACCTCTGCTGCACGAGTAGCATCACCCTCAGCTCTAACCTCCTCGGGAATAGTTGTTGCCTCGTAAACACCTGTCACAGGAACATCCTCCTGGCTAATCATTGTGAGCACCTTACCCTCAGCATCGAGACTAACCTTATAGTCGCTCTTCCACATGTCACCGTTGGTATAAGTACCCGATACGACGTCACCAGAGATCGCATAAGCACCGCTAAACTTCTCGAAAGAGAGGTCGTAAACCTGCTGATACATATCATAGGTACCATCCTCGTTAAAGTCGATATATACCGAGAACTTAGCCTCAGCGCCACCCCACTCTACCAACTTCCACTCATTGACAATCTTCTCGAGGCCTGCTGCGGGAGCTGAAGGCTGTTCAGAAGACTCACAACTCGACGCTGCAAAGAGTACGGCGATCATCAATGACCATATTTTCAATGCTTTCATAATATCTTAATCTTTATAATGTTATACTCTATTACAACCAACCTGCTGTATCATTATTTACACGCGAGATAAGGGCAACCTCCTTCTCTACACGCATACCACCCATAATCTGGCCACCACCTACAAGGTTACCACCAGCTACCATGTTGATTGTCACAACACCGCAACCAGGCTTTGTACAAGTAAGAATAAGCTTACCACCGAATATAGTGTCATTAACAATACCCAAACGCTCACGTACATCTGCAGGGATAACGTAGTCCTTGAGGACTGTAACATTGAGGTTACCATCGCCGATAAGGTCGTTGATATCAATCTCGTACTCCTGACCTACAACAATGGGCACACATGTTGCACCACGTACGTTCATAATAGCACGGAATGCATCGATAGCTCCTGTACCCATCTTACCCTTGTACGACAAGAGGTTCATGCTACCACCGTAACCGCCATTGATCTTGCTACCAGTGAGCTTAGAGTCGATATCGTTTACAGATGTTGCAAGGATCTCGTAAAGTTCCGTGTTGGTAAGCTTAATGCCATTCTCAACAGCATACGAGAGTACCAACGCTGCGATACCCGATACGTGAGGACACGCCATTGATGTACCCTGCATGTAAGCATAAGGTGTACCATAAGGACGCTCTGTTACAGCATCGATAAGCTCTGAAGGAACAGTCGAAAGCACACAACCATCCAACCAGTAATCTGGAGTACCATTGCGACGATATGAATAGAGCTCACCACCAGGAGCAGCTACATTACAACCCGAGTTGTAGTTGGTATACCATGTAGGAAGACCATCAGGACCGAAGGCTGTTACAGTGAGGAACTCGTTGTAGGCACCAGGATAGCTTGCCATAGGCTGGCCATCGTTACCAGCAGCGAAGATAATCACGTTACCATCCATAGCCGAGCAACCAGACTTAGACAAGAAGTACTTGAAACCATCCAACTCAACGCTAAAATAGTTTGCGTACTGAGCATCTGATGCAGGCTCACCTACCTCGTAACCCCAAGAGTTCTGCAAGATAGAAGCACCGTTATCGGCTGCATACTCAGCAGCACGTGCTGTACCTACAACACCACCTGTTGACAGACCGCTGAAAATCTGGCATGACATAATACGAGCACCAGTACCTGTACCAGGACCTGAACCACCAGCAACACCACAAACACCACCGTTGTTGTTCACAGCAGCGATGGTACCAGATACGTGAGTACCGTGACCTGAGTCATCCTTATCAGCATTCCAAGTAATTTCACCTGTGTTGGTAACGCCATTCCAGCCGTAGATGTCATCTACATAACCGTTACCATCATCATCAACGCCCTCAGCACCTGTAAGCTCAGCGTCGTTAACCCACATATTGTCAGCGAGATCGGGGTGATCGTAGAAGACACCCTCATCCATAACTGCAACAACAACCTCGCGGTTACCTGTTGTGTACTTCCAAGCCTCGAAGAGGTTGATATCAGCACCTGCAACAGGCTCAAGGATACCGTTAAGATCTACATCAGCACGGTTGTCGTAGTGCCACTGCAAAGGCAACATCTCATCGCTGAAAGGCATATTCGCAGCACGTGTTGCGGCAACCTCCTGAACAGGGATAGCCTGCAAACGAGGATTTACGATCTGTGCGTTGAACTGGATACGCTTGATATCGTCGATAGCAGCGAACTTCTTAGCTACAGCCTCGACATCCTTATCTGCGTCGAACTTAACAACAAACCAGCGGTGAAGACCCATAGCCTTCTTACCCTCTGCATCAACTGACATGTTGAAGACCTGCTCAATAGACTCTGCGCCAAGCTCATCAGCAATAGCATCGAACTCCACATTACCTGAGCGTGTTGCGCACTTAGCCGCAGCAAACTGCTCAGCAGCCTCATCGCTAACATAGATAATCAACTCACCGGGTACCACAGCAGCCGATGAATTCACAAACTTGGCTGAGCCAACAACATCCTCAGATGGTGCAGCACCCTCGTCTACAAAGTCGTTCACGCACGACGTTGCAAACAAAGCAACCATTGCAAACAATAAGAATTTAACCTTAGTCATAAATTTTAATAGTATTAAGTGTTTCTTTATATCTTCACACCTTGCAGGTGTCGTCTTACCTTATATATAATTAGGCACCTCGACAGACCTAAACATCAATACCGCAAAATATTGTCATTTAACAACATTAGCAACCTCGGCAAGAGTGCGCAATAGCACGTACACTCCAAGCCAAACTACGTTGCAAATTTAATAAATTTTCGCAAGAAACCAAAAATTATAACCTTATTGTAGGCAAAAGTACCTATTTCGCCGCTATTATATCTGCATATCGAATAATTATACACAAAGATCGCCATTGCAAAACCCGACATCCGTCATCAAACGCCACACTTCCACAGCCCAACATATACCCACAAAAAAGAGGCGACCCACACCTCGAGGTGCAGGTCGCCAAAGAGTATTTTAGTCTTTCGAATTAACGAAGAACTGCCTTGTGCTTCAACTCGCGAACGGGAAGAACACCGTCGAACTTCTCAACCTTTACGTTAGAGTAACGCAAGCCTGAGTTAAGCTCTGGAAGTGCAGATGCCTTGCGAGCTGCTGCGAAAGTTGCAGGCTTCTGCTCGTCAGTTGCAGGTGCCTCAGGAGCAGGAGCGATAGTAGTCTCAGGTGAGAAGTAGAATACTACACCAGCCTGTGAACCATCAGCAAGGTTGAATACGAAGCAACCAAAGTGAGTAGTGAGGCCAACAGGCGCATTGTTCTCATCAAGAGTGATCACCATGTTGCTTGTCTTCTCGAATGTCTCAGTTGCTGAGCTGAAGTAACCGTAAGCCTTAGAACCATCATTGCCGTAGTAGTTATACATCTCACCGAAGAGTGGATCTGTCTGGCCATCGAACAAACCGTTGAATGTAATAGTCTTAGCCTCAGAATCAACAACACCGTACATAGCAGTGCCATCGAAGCCTGACATGTGCAAGAAGCAAGCCTCAGGAGCGTCAGCCTTAGCAGGTGCATAACCACCAGTCAAAGTTACGAGCAACTCAGACTTGTTGTCACCCTCGCCATCAGTCATCACGTAATCACCGATTGCCAATGTGCCAGAGTAAGGCATCTCGTGGTCAACACGGTAGATCTGGTTCTTACCATATACAGTCTTGATAGCTACAAGAGCTGTCGCAGATGAACCTGACATGAAATCGTATGGGCCAAGGATTACATAACCGTTATCAGCAATCTTAGGAATGAAGCTGTTGAAATCAGTACCGTAGTCAGCTACGATCTGCTCGTATGTAAGCTGTGTACCCTCGAGTGATGAAGAGTCACCAAGCCATGCAGTGATTGACATGATCTCGTTAGCGTCACCCTCGATCAAGAGAGCAGCAGCGTACTCACCTGGGAACTGTGCCTCGTACTCAGGGTTGCCTGTGATGTTAGCAACAGAGTCGAATGCTACAACGAACTCACCCTCAGGAACATTCATATCTGTATTAGGAACGTAGAAACGAGTAGATGATGCATCATCTACCTGAGCCTCAGAACCTGCGTAAGGAACAGCTACGATAGTGTAGATACCCTCAGTGAGCTCCAATGCCCATGTGCTATCCTCTACAGATGCCTCGTATACAACTGCATCCTCACCCAAAGAGTCAGCTACGATGCCCTCAACAGTAGCAGTGATATCAGTAACAGCACCCTCAACTACAGTGAAACGGTAGTCAGTAACGTCTGAACCGAATGTGAAGTTGATGATAGCAGCAGCTGTAGTGTTGTCAGCAGCGATATCGATACCAGCGTAAGAAGCTACGATAGAGTAGTCCTTAAGCGAGAAGCCTGGCATAACGAATGCCATAAGGCCTGACTGGTTAGCGTAGTTACCACGACCGTCGTCGATGTGCCACATGACTGAGTTTGGAGTAGGGAATGAAACAATACCCTTCTCTGCATCATAGTAACCATACATAGGAGTATTCTCATCCTCATATACTGTTGCCATCCAGAAGTTCTCTGGCTGACCAGTACCTACGTCAAGCTTGAAACCAAGCCAGCTTGATACGATCTCGACATTGTTTGTCTCGGGATCGATAATGAACTCGATGTAACCAGGTGTTGTGTACTCCATATCAGATGGAACACCACCGATGATGTATGCACAGTTAGTAGGTGAGAAAGGCTCGATAAGACGGTAACGAGTTGAGTCAAGACCGTGCTGTGCGATCTCTACGGGGATCATCACACCTGCAGGACCACTATACATAGGACCCAAGAAGTCATCACGGTAGTAACCTGTACCCAATACGTTCCAAGGCTCTGCGATACCGATAGCAAAAGTAGCCTCAGAGATACCATACTTAGAAGCCTGGTTAGGATCAAGCTGGATAGTAATCTGGTACTGAGTACCTGGAGTAAGATCAGCGCCATTGAACTTGATATTCAACTCTGCCTCGTCTGAACCATCAGTGAACATTACAGAGTCATCAACTGTAAAGAAACCGCTTGCTGCAGGCTCAGTAACCTCCTGGCTACGAACTGTAACGATCTCATCGCCAGCAGTTACAAGACGCTTTACAAGAATAGTTGCCGATGTATCCTCAGCAGTAACAACTACATCTGCAGTTGAAGCGAAGTATACACCCAAGTTATTATCGGCCTCACCAGGAGTCCACTCGTGCTTGTCGCACGCAGTAAATGCCAAGGCACTTACTGCTGCGATAAGCAGGTATATAAACTTAAAATTCTTCATAATCATTTAGTACATTAAATATTGCTACTACTTTTTAGGAAGTACGGGATCCCAAGCCTGTGTAGGATTAGGGTTATTAACCGTAATACCAAGGTTGATCTGTGTCTCACCCTGTGGGATACAGTATGTCCACCATGCAAGACGACCGTTAGTCTTGAAACGGCTTGACTCGTCGAAGTTTGTACCATCCCATGCAGTGTCGATAGGCATATCAAGACGCTTCATATCGTACATGATAACACCCTCACCCCAGAACTCGATACCCTTCTGGAAGATGATCTCGTCAACGATATCCATAGTAGGACAGATGTAGTTAGAGTCACGGTTAGCCATGAATTGAGTAAGAAGTGCCCAACCTGCATCTTCACCCTGAGTGTGAGTAACGGCCTCCATCTCGATGAAGTACATCTCCTCGCAACGCATCAAAGGAAGTGTAGATGCACCAGCAACCATGTAGTCAACGCGCTCACCCAAATTAGGACGGAACTTGAAGTTAGTGTAAGGACCAAATGCCTCGAACTCTGCCTCATCCTTGATAAGAGTATAAGGTGCGAACTCCTCGAAAGTAGTCTTAGGACCCTTAACGATCTTCTTACGGAAGTCGGTGTTGCTCAAACGATCGTAGTGCTTACCGTTGAGAGCAGGGCTGCTCAATGGAGCGTAACCGTAAGATGCCTCAGGTGACATGTGAGCAGCGAACTGGAACAAGTTGTTGATGATTGTATCAGTTGACTGTACCAATGCCCACATCCATGAAGAAGCCATAGTGTTGAAGCCTGATGTTGGGTTAGTCCACTCGTACTCTGACATGATAGCACCACCGAATGTGTCGATAGCCTTACGAGCGTACTCAGCAGCCTTAGCATAAGCATCGTTACCCTCGGGAAGCTCACCTGAAAGACCATCAGAGAAACCACCCAACCAAAGGTATGCACGAGCGTAAAGACCGTAAACTACTGCCAATGTAGGGTTGGTAGGTGACTTAGAAACGTAGTCAGCCAAACGAACCTCAGCATCAGCCAAGTCAGCGAAGATGAACTTGAACATCTCCTCACGTGTAGCACGTGGATTGTTCTTAGCTGTCTCCTCAGTAAGATTCTCATCTACGATAGGCACTGTGAGAGCCTGAGCCTCGATAACACCAGCCTCATAACCAGGGTTATTTGGAGCCTCAGCGTAGAGGGGCTCGAACATACGAGCGAGGTCAAGATAGAACAACGCACGGTATGTCTTTGCGATACCTACGTACTCTGACAACTGCTCCTCGGGGCTGCACAACTCGATGATGTCGTTACAGCTCTTGATCTGAGGATAGTAGTTGTACCATACGTGTGAAGAGAGTGATGAGTTAGGTGCATAACCCCAACCATACTGTGCAGCATAGAAACGGTTGTAACCTGCAGGAAGACCTGTCATCCAACCAGTTGTAGCAATAAGCTTAGCAGCGTGGTCGTTGTAGCAACCTACTGAATGGTAACCGAAATCTGTGTGCTCCCAACCTGAAACAGGGCTAAGCATACCAGAAGGGATACCCTTGAGGAGGCTCTCCGCCATTACCTCGAGCTGACCGCCAAGAAGCTGCTCAGCTGTGATAGTACTCTCCTTGGGGAAAGTCTCTCTGATACAGCCGCTAAGTGCTACAACAGCACCAAGGCTAACGACTGCCATCTTAAATATCTTATTCACTTTCATATTCTTAGTTCCTTTCTATTAAAATTAGAATGTAAGAGTAACACCACCCGAGATAGTACGGATAGGAGAGTAGTTAGTATTACCAGTACCACGTGGATCGAGACCCTTACGCTTAGACCAGTAGAATACGTTATCACAAGCTACGTAAACACGCAAGTTAGAGATGTGGTTGTTCCACCACTTTGCTGGGAATGTGTAACCAGCGTTGATGTTAGAGATGTTAACGTAGTTAGAGCTGATGAGGAATCGGTTAGATGTAGATACTGTGTACTGATCACCGAACTGGAAACGAGGAATCTGTGAACCTGTGTTCTCAGGAGTCCATGCGTTCAACAAGTCAACGTGGTAGTTCTTACCAGATGTTGCTGAAGAAGGTGATGCCATGTAGCCTGCGTATGCGCTATCGTAAACCTGGCCACCGAGCTGGTAGTCAAATGCGATAGACAAATCGAAGCCGTAAGCGTACAATGTAGTACCGAAACCACCGAACAATGTAGGCATTGATGTGCCGAAGAGCTTCTTAGAGTTGTTATCTGAAGAGATGAGCGAGTAGTCTGTAACTGTTGTCTTCTCACCAGTCTCAGGATTTACCTGGTACCACTGTGACTCACCATTCTCAGATACACCTGCGTACTCAGGGATGAAGTAAGTGTTCAAAGGAAGACCCTCTGCGATGAAACCGCTACCACTTACGAAACCATCGTAACCATCAACTGTCAAGTCCTTACGTGACTCAGGAAGCTTCAAGACCTTATTCTTAACCCATGTAGCGTTAGCGTTGATTGACCAAACAACGTTACGTGTACGGATAACGTCACCGTTCAATACAACCTCGATACCTGTGTTAGACATATCACCGATGTTGTCATAGTATGAAGAGTAACCGAGTGATGGAGTTACAGGAACCTGGAACAACATATCAGATGTCAAACGGTAGAACGCGTCAATGCTACCGCTCAAGCGATCACCCCACAAACCGAACTCAACGCCGGCGTTGATGTTAGTGTTAGTCTCCCATGTGATGTTAGGATTACCCTTAGCACCGAAGATTACAGAGATACCACCGTTACCGTCGTTAGTTACTGAGTAGAGGTCAGTATAGCGGTACATACCGATATTATCGTTACCCTGTGAACCTACTGAAGCCTTAAGCTTCAACATGTTGAATACAGGAGCGTTGAACCAAGACTCACGGCTGATGATCCAAGCAGCACCAACAGACCAGAAGTTACCCCAACGGTGATCAGGATGGAAGCGTGAAGATGCATCACGACGGTATGAAGCCGATGCAAAGATACGACCATCGTAGTCGTACTGAGCGCGGAAGAAGTAACCCTCGTTGATGTACTCACCGAATGATGAAGAAACTGCACCCATATCAACTACAGCACCGTTAAGCTCGAGGTTGTCTGTAGAGAAGATGTTTGACTTAGAACCTGACAAAGAGTAAGAACGGAGGTTGTAAGTCTCGTGACCGAGCAACAAATCGAGGTTGTGCTCATCGTTAGCACCAAATGAAGTGTTGTAGTTCAACAACTGCTGCAAGTTGTGGTTGTATGAACGTGAGTGGTACTTAGAAACGATACCGCCGTTAGTTACGAACTGACCATAGTATGGGTTGCTCATATTTGTAGAACGAGTCTCGTCGATAGTCACAGCACCGTTGATAGTAAGCTTCAAACCGGGCATGAAGATAAAGTCTGCGAAACCGTTTACAGAGAATGCGTTACCCTCAGAGTTTGACTTATCCAAACCGATAAGCTGCAATGGGTTAGCCTGTGAACCAGAGAAACGTGTAAGACCCCAAACTGAACCATCACCAGAGTCATACATATCCCAACCATACTGGTCCTTCATGATGTTACCCTCACCGTCACGGATGTAAACAGGATAGATAGGAGCAACGTCTGCTACAGCTGAGTATGGATCGGCAGTTGTACCATCACCCTCGTTAGAAGATGAAGCACCATCCCAATCGAAGCGAGTGTAGCTCATGTTAGCACCAACCTTCAACCACTTCTTAGCCTGGTAGTCAGCGCGCAAACGAGCTGTCCAACGCTCCATAGCAGAACCGTCGGTAATACCAGTGTTATCCAAGTAACCCAAAGATGCGAAGAAGTTAGACTTCTCGGTAGCACCAGCGATGCTTACGTTGTACTCCTGACGGAATGAGTTGTCATACAACTCGTCCATCCAATCGTCTGGAGTTACGTAGTACTCCTGATCCTTGTAAGTGAACTTACGACCAAGTGTAGCGTTAGGGTTAAGCTTACCGTTTGTACCGATAAGTGTCTGACCAGCAGGCACAGTATAAACGTTGTAACCCAAACCACCAGTACCGTTAGCTGTAAGACCCTCAGCTGCGATGGTGTGTGCAGTAGCTGAATCGTAACCGCTATCCATGTAGTAGTTCTTCATAGCTGCATAGTGCATCTCGTAGAACTCGCCTGGATCTGTTGTGTACTCATATAATTGACGCGCGCGCATGTTAACACCCCACTTAGCGTCGAAGTTAACGCGAGCATCACCCGCCTTAGCACGCTTTGTAGTAACCATGATAACACCGTTAGCACCACGAGCACCGTAAAGTGCGTTTGAAGCAGCATCCTTCAACACGGTCATTGACTCGATATCGGCCATGTTCAAGTTGTTAAGGTCACCCTCATAAGGCACACCATCGACAACCCAAAGAGGTGAGCTACCTGCGTTGATTGAACCGATACCACGGATTGTGATCGAAGGCTGTGAGCCGAGCGAACCAGAACCCTGTGTTGTCTGAAGACCGGCAACCTTACCCGCAAGGGCGTTAGCTACTGAAGAAGACTGAGTCTTGAGCAACTCGTCTGACTTCAAAACGGCAGCCGAACCTGTAAAGGCCTCCTTCTTTGCAGTACCGAAGGCCTGCACGATAACCTCCTCGATCTGCTCCGAGTCTGAAGCAAGAACGACGTCGATAACCGTACGTCCTGCAACTGCTACTGTCTGAGACTGCAAACCGAGGTATGAGAATACCAAGTTTGCATCAGCAGGAGCTGCAATCTCATAATAACCGGCAACGTCGGTAGTAGCACCGCGAGATGTTCCCTCGACTACAACCGCTGCTCCGATGACCGGAGTACCGGTCTCATCGGTCACTGTACCGGTAACACGCTGACCTTGTGCATATGCGCCGAAGCAAGCAAAAGTCAGAGCCGTAATCACTGATAGTACAACTTTTCTAACCATAAGCATTAGTTTTAAATAATAAAGTTTTTAAAAGTTTTCTCAAGTTAGTATTAACATCTACGCATTTTCAGCGTAAAGTTAATGCACAAAGATAAACCAATAATTGCAATCCGCAAAATTTCCCAAACTTTTTTTATACATATTTTTTTTTAGGACTTTTTTTTATCTAAAAAATCCCATGTAAAATTGCTCCAAATATTGCGACAACTGCCTAATTATTCGGTGTTTATTTACACAAAAATACTATTCGCTGAAAAATAACTGATCTAAAAGACGCCTACCGTTTTTTTTGCCCGCAAATTAGCGAAAATCGAGGCGAAAAATAAATTGTATAAAAATTCAAAAAAACGCTTGTCGAAACCAAAATTTTATTATTTTTGCACCGTCTCCCGATGACGAGACACTAAAACCTATTCTCTAACCTGACACATAAATAGTGTCCCTAAATTTCAACCAAATGAAGCGATTGCTTTTATGCGTCGCACTGTTGCTTGTTGCGGCAGTGGCGACAGCTCAGGTGACTACCTCGGCTATCAGAGGTCATGTCACCGCAAATAACAACTCTTTGCCCGGTGCGACTATCGTCGTACGACACCTTCCATCGGGCACCGAGTATGGTACGACAACCAGCTCGGAAGGCACCTACAATCTACGCGGTCTGCGCGTAGGTGGTCCCTACACCATCACCATCTCATTTATCGGCTATCGTAGCATAGTTTTCACCGACGTAGAGCTAAGTTTAGGCCATACTGCAACGTTCGATGCGGCACTCGAGGAAACAGCCCTACAACTCGACGATGTAGTCATTGTAGCTCAGATAGATAACACCGTTGGCAACATGTCTTTCTCGCGTCAGAGCATGGAGCGTATTCCTTCGGTAGATCGATCTATTTACGACCTCACAAACCTCATGTCGGGCGCTGTAAGTCCTGGAGCTGGCGGCATCGTTCTCGCAGGTCAGAGCACACGCTACAACGCCTTCACTATCGACGGCACGTCGGCTGCCGACATCTATGGTCTTGGTACAACGGGTATGACTGGTTCGCTGACAAATGCCAACCCTATTCCTATCGACGCACTTGCAATGGTCGAGCTATCGTCATCGCCTATCGACCTACGCGAGAGTGGCTTTACGGGTGGTGGTATCAATGCCGTAACTCGCTCGGGCGATAACACCTTCGCAGGTTCAGCATACACCTACTTCAACAACGAACATTTCTACGGCACAACACCTGGTCGCGACATCAAAAATCGCACACACCTATCGGAGCAGATGACCTCGATTACGGGCATCACGCTCGGAGGCCCTATCGTCAAGGACAAACTCTTCTTCTTCCTTGCTGGAGAGTTCAACCGCAACATTCAACCCTCGACAAACCATCCTGGTGGCGTAAGCGCACTTACGGTAGATGAGGCACAGCGCATATCTGCTCATTATAAGGAACTTACAGGCTATGATGGCGGTGGCTGGGAGGAGCATGACATCCTTGCTATCACAGGTTCGGCAGTGGCACGTTTGGATTGGAATATAAACCACTCAAACCGTCTTTCACTGCGCTACAATATGCTACATGCCGACGCTGCGGCATCGTCAAATTCGGCACAGGCCTTCTACTTCACAGGCTCGGAGTACACCAACATCAATCGTACGCACTCGCTTGTAGCAGAGCTCAACTCGTCGGGAGACTGGGGCATGAATACCCTGCGTGTGGGTTACACCCTATTGGAGGATGGTAGAACTACAGATGAGAGCCTACCAGCTGTGATTATCAATTCGTTAGGCGAGCGTGGCAATGGTTCGGCAACGATCGGCACAAACCCCTATTCGGGTTACAACATGCTTACGCAGAACATATTTATCGTAGGTGACGATTTTACGCTGTCGCGCGGACGACACAACATTACGATTGGTACATCGAATGAGCTTTATCGTGCCGACAACCTCTACTTAGCAAATGCGCGCGGTACGTACACCTACGCCACGTTGGATGATTTTCTTGCTGACGATGGCAAATCGGGGTCACACGCCACGCAGTATGCCTACAACTACTTTCTGGACGGCAAGCGCAACCCACCGATGACCATGGCGCAGTTTGCACTCTATGCTCAGGACGAGGTGAAGCTCGCCCAGCAGCTGCATCTTACCTATGGTCTTCGCGTGGATATGCCCGTGATGTTCGACACGCCAGTATCCAATGAGGTCTTTAACAATGGCTACTTTGCCACAACATACGGCACAAAGACGGGCGATATTCCCCGTACTCAAATCCTTCTCTCGCCTCGCGTAGGTATCGAGTGGATGCACGAGGATCTTACGCTACGCGGTAGTGCCGGCATCTACACAGGTCGCATACCCTTTGTATGGCTCGCCAACTGCTACCAAAACAGCGGCATACGCTCTGCAGGTGTAACCGTCACCGACCCTACGCAGACACCTGCATTTAGCCTCAACCCCGAGAGCGTGGGCATTAAAAGCAACCCCTCTATAGACATCGTAGATGAGGCATTCCGCTATCCCCAAGTATTCCGTGTGGCAGCTACAGCACGTTACAACATGGGCGATCTCACGTTGCAGGCCGATGCCGACTATACGAAGGGCATAAACAACATCTTTGTCGAAAATCTTGTAGCCGAAGATAAGGGACAGAGGCTATTTGTAGGTGGTAATAGCTCGTCAAATTCGGCGATATTCTACAACTCGACAACCTCGGATTATGCGGCCGTTTATCGTCTAAGTAACACCCAAAAGGGTTACTCTTGGTCAGCGACAGCTCGCGTGGAGTATGACTTTGCAAAGGTGGTTCGCGGTTTGGAGTTTATGGCAGCATACACCTATACGCAATCACGCAGCGTGAACGATGGTTTCTCGGCCCAGTCATCAACAAACTGGGGTCGCACCTATGCTGTAGATAGCAACGAGTCTGCGCTCAGTAACTCGGTCTATGAGTTCCCACACAAGGTGGTTGCTACCCTATCGTATACACGTCGCTACGGACTATTCGGCACCAATGTAATGTTGCTATATAATGGCTATTCGGGCGAGCACTACTCACTCACTTACGCTCGTGGCAAAGTAGACGAGAATGGTGACACATATCGAGGTAACACACTGATTTACATCCCAACAAAAGAGGAAATGAACACCATGCTGTGGGCAGACAACACATCAGCTACAGCGTTTAACGACTATATCGAGGGTGATAAATATCTCCAGTCGCACCGCGGTCAGTTTGCCGAGCGCAACTCACACTCGCTACCCTTCCAGAGCCGTTTTGATCTGCACGTCGCACAGTCGTTCTACTTCGACAAGAAGAGTAGCCGTCGCGTGGAGCTATCGCTCGATATCATCAACCTCGGCAACCTCTTATCACGCTCTTGGGGTCTCGTACACCGTACCTCAAGTTGGGCATTATCACCCGTTACGATCACCTCGCTGGAGAGCGTCGAGGAAGGATATCGTCCCGTATATAAATTCACTGGAGCGGAGTATACAACGGATGATATTGCATCGCGCTGGCACATGCAACTTGGCTTAAGAGTGGTCTTCTAAATTGACCATATTACTAATGTAACTAAAATAGTTGGTGATCGAATGTGAATGTTCGGTCACCAACTATTTTAGTCGCTACACAACCATTACAGATCGACATTCTTAAAAAAAATTATAAATTCAATCTATATCTTAATTGCTTTATTCGATTTGTTTTCTTACCTTTGCACCGATTTGTGCATGAGGTTTGTAATAAGAGATTTACAAGCATCATAAAACATTAAACGAGAATTTATTAGATTACTTATACACAATAAATTAAAAAGGTAAAGACTATGATTTACTCACACGAAGTGCAGCAGATGTGCTGCGTGAAGAAGGGTGCCAACCACGAGTCGGCTCCTATTCCCGAGGAGGGCAAATGGGTACGTGCTAAGGAGATCAAGGATATCTCTGGTCTTACACAC
>JAZRCN010000026.1:0-44417 GCA_045659765.1 Alistipes sp. | reverse complement strand
GTGTAGAATGGGTGAGATGTGTTAGAGATTTCCATCTTATACACGGGATAGGTTTCGCCGTTCACCTCGATGGTCTCTTTTGTCGAAACGGCGGACCTGCACAAAAACACGTGGTCATTCGACATATCCTTGAATGCCACTAAACGATAATTCTCTGGATGAATACCCTTTTTCATTTCGTCTTTTTGTTATAATTAAGTACTTAATTCGGGCGCAAAGGTAACAAAAATTTCTTTATCTCCAACTCTCCGCCCAACAATTTTCTCAGAAATAGAGAATTATCCCCGTCCGACGACCTATGAGATAGCAAATTTTTATTGATTGATATAGCGTAGATACCCCCCCTATCCCGATAATGAATTTCTTGTTAAAAGGGGTCAGATGTGGCCTCGATAAAGAAATTGCCCGAGATGGGACATACTCGACGTATTTCCCATTTAGGGCAATGATTGAGAGGTCTCAGATGGCCTCTTATCACAGGAAATTTCTTGTTAGAAGGGTGCCGAGTGCTACACTCGGCAAAAATGGCGACGATGGGTAGTACTTTGATGTACGTCCCATTGTCGCCATTTTTTGTTAGGGGCCGCAATCGACCCCTTATCACAAGAAATTAAAGCCATTTCTTAAATTTAAAGAAGAGGAATGTAATACATGACACCATCAGCATCAGCGCTATAGCCCACAAGTATCCAAAACGCCATGATAGCTCAGGCATAAAGCTGAAGTTCATACCATACATACTCGCCACAAGTGTCGCAGGCATGAAGATTACGGTTGCCACCGAGAGAATCTTAACAATCTCGTTCTGCTCGATGTTGATAAGACCAAGGGCCGCATCCTGAATATAGTCCAAACGCTGGAAGCTGAAGTCGGCATGGCTGATAAGCGAGTTTACGTCCTTGAGCATCAGCTGCAAGCGTGGGTATATATCATTAGGGAAGCGCTCCGAACGCAAAATACTCGACAACACACGCTGGCGGTCAAAGATATTCTCGCGGAGCAACATGGTGTTCTCCTGCAAGGCATTGATGCGGTACAATACCTCCTTATCAATCTTCGAGCCACTGCTAATCTCCTTACTTACGGCTGCTACCTGCTTACCGACCATCTCCACGAGGTCGGCATCGTAGTCAATACGCACCTCAAGGAGCGATATGAGGATGTGATAACCCGTAGAGTAACTACGGTAGTTCATCTGTAGGCGTTTCTCCGCCTCGCGGAAGGTACGGAACTCGGCCTGACGCATCGAAACGAGCACACCTTCGTTAGATATAATGAACGACACAGGCTCCACGGTGAAGGACTCCTCCTGGGGCACAAAGAAGTTGGAGTTCGAGATAATTGCATTCTCGGTCTCCGAATATTTTGATGTAGACTCGATCTCCTCGACCTGCTGTTTTGTCTGCAAGCTCAACTCCATGAAGTTCTCAACGGCCTTCTGTTCCTTGATAGATGGCTGCATAAGGTCGATCCAGAGAATATCGTCGAAGCCGAGCTCGTCGAAAAGATCGGGATCGGCATTGCGGATGATTTTGTTGTATTGCTTAAGATAGATGGTGATCATATCTCCTCCAAAAGTTTTATTCTTCGTATTCAACTTTGCCCACACGGGCTTTTATGAGGCTTCAACACAGGCCTCGATATCGGAGGTAAGAAGTCGCACGACAGAGAGCGTCGAACGGCTTCTTTAATAGGATCGGGGAACTATACGTATTCCAGCATTCCAAAACTTCTTGAGTGCTCGATGTTTCTCCTCGTCGAGTATAAAGTCGATGTTACGAGTAAGGTATTCGTATGCCGTGAGTCCACCATCTGCGCCCATGTAGTTGGACTCAGACACCGCCTCCCAGATATGCTCTACGCCATAGGTCAAGGCGTGCTGCAAAGCATCCGTCACCTCCAACGAAACGCCCTTGCGCGCCACCCATACAGCAAATGCAAAGGGTAGCTGCGTAGCCTCGCGCCACTCTACAGCCAAGTCGTAGGTGTAGCGGAAGCGACCCTCATAGTCGAAGACCTTATCGCCAATAAGTAGGAAGGCATCACCCTCTACGGTTCGCTCCGTCTGTGTGTAGTCCGATAGCGCAAGCCATTCGGGAGCTATGCGCCACTTATTCTGAGCAAGGTAGCCACAGAGCTGCACCGAGGTACGCGAATGTGGATCGAGCCAAATGCGCTTAACACGCTCTATGGGCGTATTGGACATCACTGTCACGGTGCGCACAGCACCTACAGCGCCTATACAGTAGTCGGTAATGATGTTTGTGTCGGTGAGTTGCGGAACAACAGCCGCGGGAAGGAGGGCAATATCGGCACGGCCCTCGATATAGTTGCGTGCACAGTCGGCAGGTGGAGCTAATAGGAGGTCGGCACGCAGATTATCGGCGTGACGAAGTCCATAGACGAAGGGTATCGTATTGAGATACGACACAGCAGTTATTGTTGGAATGACAGCCATCGTCCATAATTAGTTCATTATTTGTTACTAAAGCCCCTCGAAGCTATCAGAAGCCACCCACGCCACATCTTCCGCAAGGCGTACTGGAGCACTATATCGTTGCAAAGTTAGTACAAAAAATCTGTTTTGCCAAGAAATTTAGGACAAAAAGCACCACTTATACTTTATATAACTCAAATAAAAAGAGCAAATGGAGAGCACTCAAAAGTGCTTTTCCATTCGCTCATTGGGTAGATACGACAAATAGTGCCGCTCTTAGAATAGATATAATCGACTACTCATAGCTTAGCGTCAGCGAGCCCTCGTATATAACGTAGTGCTTTTTGCCATTACTCATCTCAAACTCACCGACAATCTTATTATCAGTCACGGTGAGTGTACCTGCTTCATAGGCCATCATACCTCCAATAAATTCACCATTGCCGTCCGTCTGCACACATGGAGAGTAGGTAGCAGCTACCGTACCTTGCTTAAAGGTATCATTGACATCTATTTTATATGTTCCGTTAGGCAGCTTATCGGACTTACTCTTAGCATACACATCGAGACAGTAGAATCGACTATTTGGCTGCTCGATATCTCTCTGATGAGAGCACTTCACATCGGAGAGGATGACGAAGTAGTTATAAGCACTACCCTCCTGTCCGATATAACCGCCACTCAGACACGCTGCACGATATGCCACATCGTAACCATCGGGCAACGGCTCTGGATCGGGCGTTGGCTCGGGCTCGGGTTCGGGATCGGGATCGGGCTGGCCTGCTTCCTGACGGATCTCCAATTCTCGAACCCTAGTGCTATACTGAACATACAATTTCGCAGTACGTGCCTTGGCTACATCATTGGCCAAAACCTCGAACTTAATAGTCTCTTCAGCCTCTACCACAACGATATTTGTCACCCATTCAACATCTGCAACCGCCTTTACACTTGCGCCCTCCACGGGATTCTCAACCTTGTACTTAACCTCGTAGAGGCTACCCTCTGCCCC
This sequence comes from Alistipes sp., assembly GCA_045659765.1. Taxonomy (GTDB): domain Bacteria; phylum Bacteroidota; class Bacteroidia; order Bacteroidales; family Rikenellaceae; genus Alistipes. The sequence continues at coordinate 40,968 of JAZRCN010000026.1, read as the reverse complement.
AAAATTGAGCACTTGCTCTGAAAGAATCTTCAGCTCTGGCTTAGGTTGCTCGGGCTCTGGTTCAGGTTCAGGCTCAGGAGTTTCGGGGTCCTCGGGCTGCTCGGGAGTTTCGGGATCCTCGGGCTGCTCAGGAGTTTCAGGATCCTCGGGCTGCTCGGGAGTTTCGGGGTCCTCGGGCTGCTCGGGAGTTTCAGGGTCCTCGGGCTGCTCGGGAGTTTCGGGATCCTCAGGCTGCTCGGGAGTTTCAGGATCTTCGGGCTGCTCGGGTTCAGGCTTTTTAGCCGCCTGTCGTATGTCCACAACAAACTCCAAAGTGTCGTAGCTCACCGCAATCTGTGCTGAACGCACCTCCTCGACATCATTTGCTGCAACAACAAATGTAATAGTCTCGGCCACAGCTATATCGTTCACCCACTCGACATTAGCAACTGCCGTAAGTACTACGTCCTCCGTAGCGTTCTTCAACGAGTAGCGAATCTCGCCCTCGCCACCCTGCTCTTCGAAGAGCAACACAGGATTGGAAAGTAGCTTAAGCTCGGGCTTAGGCACCTCTACATTTGGGGTCTCCTCGCATGCCACTAACAGTGCAACCGTCGAGGCAATTAGGAGTGTAGACAAAATAAAAAACCTTCTCATAACTTACTTATATATATTATTTTACAATTCCGTTTCGTAGCATACGCCATCAACTAACAACCTCACTCGATATGTTGCATACGACTCGAAGCGATAATCCAACACATGCTCTCCACCTCTCAAACTCTCAACATATATCTCCCCAGTCGTAAGGTTGCATATCTCGACATCGGCATACTCCACAACAGCCACCATAATAGAACTAAAATAGCTATCCGATGGGCAAACAATCGTTGGCTGCAGACCTATGCCGTAGCGTGGGCGCAAGCGTTTGAGATCGTCACCCTTAGGTGGACGATTAATCGGAATATCCTTAGGCTTAGGGCCCTTAATATCCCCTTCTATGCCTGGTGACATAGGTTCCATATTAGCCGAACACATCGTAAGCATCATAGCAACTACGACAGTCGCCACGGCACAAACCACATGTCTTAATATATCGTTTACCAATCTCATTATCAATTCGTTCTACTCTAAAACATCTTCAAAATACGCTTGCTCTACATCACTATCTGCCGACATCATGGCACATGGCGCGCTATATACCGAAGGTCGGACAATCGAAGGCTGCAGACCTATGCCGTAGCGTGGGCGCAAGCGTTTGAGGTCGTCACCATTAGGCGGACGATTAATCGGAATATCCTTAGGCTTAGGACCCGAAGGTGTCCCTTCAGGCGACACCGGAGCATCAAAACTCTCGTCCATCGACGAACACATCGAAAGTGTCATAGCAGCCACAATAGCCACCATCACACGCAACACATATCCAGACATTTTGCCTATACACATCATCCTTCAGAACTATTTTTCCGATAACGCCGCGAAGAACTCTTCACTATCTGCGGCATTAGCCACCTTAACCTTTTGCTTAATGTTATATCGCATCTTCGATACCGACGAAGGATCGCTATCAACAAAGATTGCTATTGCTCGATTTGAGAATCCTGCCAGCACATACAACGCCACACGCAAATCGCGATCATTGAGCTTTGGAACCTGCTCGCGCATACGCGCGTATATATTGTTGCGATAGAGGTTTACGGCCTCCTCCAACTGATGCAGACGACGACCATCATGTTTTATCTCCTCGATAGTCTCCTTTAGGCGATCAAACACCAAGTTCTTCTGACGCGATGTGCCATCGTGATCGTAGTAGATATCGCACAGATGGTTTAGCTCACTAAAGCGGTCGCGATAGAGCGTATTTACCGAACTTGTCATCTGCTCGGGTACGCTACGATCGGCAAGTTGCAACTCGCGGATAGTAGCGATATACTGCGCTATATCCTCGTTTTTCTGACGTATTCGGGCACGGATATAGGCGATGGCAACGAGCAATAACAGCAATACCGACACCCATATAATCGTATTGCGCTGCTTCATGAAGCTACGCGCCTTACGCTCAGCCTCCAGCGTGTTGTGCAACAAGTCTATCTCGACATTTAGGATAGGTTGTTCCAACGATTCGAGCACCAGAGCATCCTGACGACGCTTACCCCTCTCCTGCCAATAAAGCGCAGTCTGCATATCGCCACGATAGCGCGCCAAAAGATAGTGAGCATACTCCACATTGTTGTTATCCTCGCCACCCAGCTCCACAGCTTGAGCCACAAGCTCACCCGCCTCGGCATGACGACCTCTGTAGGCCGACATTATAGCTCGTGTAGCGTAGTAGTGTACACGGTCGATAATCGGGATGTTGTAGCGCTCGAAATAGGATAACCACACCTCGCCACTATCAAACTTATCGGCATATACGGCAAGCGTGAGCAACTCACGCAACACCATAGATGCAAAATCGCGATTACCGCTCTCGAGGCAGTAGTCGAGTGATGCTACGAGCCACCTCTCCGCCTCGGAGTAGCTGCGCATAAGCATATAGGTAGTACCAATATCGTAGTCGGTACTCGCAGCGTGATATCCCAACTCGGCCTTCGCAAAACTCTCGCGCGCAAGAAGATACTCGCTCAACGCATTGCTAAACAAACAGCCATAGCCATAGATATCGCCCTTCAGACGATGCAACAAAGCCTCCAAACGCATATTGCGTGGAGCCAAATCGGATAGTTGTGCCTCATTGAGCATCATTATCGCCTCGGCATTGCGGCCAGCATTACTCAACACCAAGGCGTGCTGATAGAGCGCACGGGCACGCTCCTCGTTATGCTCACTCTCGAGATAATAGGCTGCCATATCGCCCGTCAGCGTGTCACAATCGCTATCTATATAGTTGTAGTAGTAGACCTCGCTGGCAACCAAAGCGTAGTGAGCACGTCGATAATCACCACGCAACGCACCTCTATCCACCGAACGTAGCAGCTCGAGGGCCCGCTCAGGCTCATCCTGCACACACGCCTCCACCTCGGCAAGCATCTCCTCTGCCTGCTGGCTCGATAGACACCCTACCGAAACGAAGGAGAGAACGACCAATATGATAGCCGTTGTCAATCGCCATATTTTCGAGTTTACCATTCGCATACTCACACATAATATCTCTGCGAAGTTAAGCATTTTATTCGAAATAAGCAAATATACGCACGTGAGCGGACACACGCGCGCCTTCCCCATGTAGATAGTCGACTACATTTATACCACTACACCCCGAAAATAGACCATTATAAAAATATATTGAAAAAATTTCTTAAATTTTAGATATAATTTTACAAATATTTTATTATATTTGCATAAACTATTAATCTTTTGCAGAAAGATATGACCTCACTTGCAAAGTTTTTTAATATTGATGCCGCCGAGAGCATGAAGGGCATCACACACAAGAATAATATCATCAAGCGAAACATAATCGCCTACATGGCGGTTAATGGCGAGTGCACCCTATCGGAGCTCACGCGCGAGTTACATATCAGCGTACCAACCATGACAAAGCTCGTACAAGAGCTCGTAGACGACCTTATTGTCAATGATTTGGGTAAGGTTGAAACACCTGGTGGTCGTCGCCCCAACGTCTTTGGTTTGGCCAACTCGGCAATCTACTTTGCAGGTGTGAACATCGGCCGTGACCACATGACATACGCCATCACCGATCTTCAGAACAACGTGATTATCGAGCGCACGGACGAGAACTTCGAACTCGTAGATCGTCCCCAGTGCTTGGAGCGTATATGCCAAAATATCGAATCGTTCGTTGCTGACTGCGGTGTAGATCGCGAGAAGATCTTGGGCGTAGGCGTATCGATCGTAGGTCGTGTAAATCCAGAAACGGGCCGTTCATACAAATATTTCACATCGAGCGAGGAGTCGTTGCGCGACATTATCTCGTCACGCATTGGCATCCGCGTAATGCTCGAGAACGACACTCGTGCACGTTGCTATGCCGAATACACAACAGGCAAGGCGAAGAACGAAAGCAACGTGATTTACCTACACATGGGTCGCGGTGTGGCAATCGGTATTGTCATCGACGGCAAGCTCTACTACGGCAAGAATGGCTTTGCAGGCGAGTTCGGACATATCCCCTTCTTCGACAATGAGATCATCTGCGCATGCGGCAAGAAAGGCTGCTTGGAGACCGAGGTATCGGGCATCGCTATCGAGGATAAGATAGTCCACCTCATAAAGAATGGTGTGAATACACGTCTTCGCGAGATGTACGACCGCGGTGAGAGCATCCATATCAACGACATCATCGCTGCGGCACGCAACGATGACAACCTCGCCATCGAGCTTATCGAGGAGGCTGGAGAGAAGGTCGGCAAGGCCGTAGCATTCCTTATCAATACGTTCAACCCCGAGACGGTTATCGTGGGCGGTAACCTTGCAATGGCTGGCGAATACCTTATGTTGCCACTAAAGTCATCAACAAACCGCTACTCACTAAATCTCGTCTATAAGGATACCAAGTTCCGCATCTCGAAGATGACCGATAGCGCAAATGCTTGGGGCGTAGCAATGCTCATCCGCAACAAGATTATCGGTGTATAACCCACGAAATCAAGCGAACGGATGCAAATAGAGTGCACAGACAGCAAATGTCATCTACGCGCAGTTGAACCCTCAGACCTCGAACTTATGTATGTCTGGGAGAACGACTGCGAGGTGTGGCGCGTGAGTGGCAATGTTGCACCTCTTTCGCGCAATCGTTTGGCACAGTTTATCGAGGAGCAGAGCTACGACATCTATGCCACGCGACAGATGCGTCTTATCATCGAGGCCGAGGGCGTTGCTGTCGGCACATTAGACATCTTCGACTTCGACCCTCAGCACCTACGCTTCGGCATCGGCATCCTCGTATACGCTGCCGAGGATCGTCGTCAAGGCTATGCGCGTGCCGCTATCGAGGCTATTAAGAGGTATGGTCACGAGATACTCGGCATAAAACAGATTTGGGCAGGTATTGCCGAGAATAACCCAGCAAGCATAGCCCTTTTCGAAGCATGTGGTTTCGAGCGCTGTGGCACACGTCGTGCGTGGTTACGAACAACAGATGGATTTATCGACCAGCACGAATATCAGGTTCTATTCTAAGAGGTTACAATACACCCCGTTCAACTTGACATCACGACACAGATACCAAGCATTTCACATATAGGACAGTTTTTATTATAGAAAATCGCCTTTCTAATTGAAAAAGTCGAGTTTCTATTTTTTTTTGTATATTTGCCACCGAAAGAGCATTTTGCTCGAAGTATTAACCGGTCGATCGAGGTCGACATAATTTGACAATATGAAACACGCATACGTTTTCCCCGGTCAGGGTTCGCAGGCGGTAGGTATGGGTAAGGATGTCTACGACAACGTGCCCGAGGCCAAGGAACTATTCGAGAAGGCTAACGAGATTCTCGGCTTCAGAATCACAGACATTATGTTCGCAGGAACACCCGACGAGCTTAAGCAGACAAAGGTTACTCAGCCAGCCGTATTCCTCCACTCGGTAATATTGGCAAAGGCTCTCGGCGTAAAGCCAGATGCTGTTGCAGGTCACTCTCTTGGTGAGTTCTCGGCACTCGTTGTTGCTGGCGCACTCTCGTTCGAGGATGGTCTAAAGCTCGTGTCTAAGCGCGCTATGGCTATGCAGAAGTGCTGCGAGGAGCAGCCTGGTGGCATGGCCGCAGTATTAGGTCTTGACGATAAGAGCGTAGAGGATATATGTGCATCGGTAGATGGCGTGGTTGTAGGCGCTAATTACAACTGCCCTGGCCAGCTCGTTATCTCTGGTGCTAATGCAGCCGTAGATGAGGCTTGCGAGAAGCTCAAGGCAGCAGGTGCTCGTCGCGCATTGCGTCTTCCTGTAGGCGGCGCATTCCACTCTCCACTTATGGAGCCTGCACGTCAGGAGTTGGAGGCAGCTATCGCCGAGGCTCAGTTTATGACACCATCGTGCCCCGTATATCAGAACGTTGATGCAAAGCCTTACACCGACGCTGAAGAGATCAAGAAGAATCTTATTGCACAGCTCACAGCTCCTGTACGCTGGACTCAGATTGTCGAGAATATGCTTGCAGACGGCTTTGCAGAGTTCACCGAGGTAGGTCCTGGCAACGTATTGCAGGGCTTGGTATCGAAGGTTAGCCGCGAGGTTAAGGCCGAGTCGATCAGCACCATGTAATGTAGGAGTGATCCAGACACAACAAAGACTGCCAGGCACATGCTTGGCAGTCTTTTTATTTAAGACGATGACTGCACTATGCGCAGTGTTCATTGTACCTCCCCATTCGGGGTGACAAGCTCGATGAAGCAGATGACTGCTTGTTTTCGTAGTTTTTTGTTGTCAAAAGTAGTTAGATACTTTAGCGAGTCGCAGTCGACACGGATGGGGATGTACCGAGCGTACCTCCCCATTCGGGGCGACAAGCTCGATGAAGTAGATGACTGCTTTTCACAATAAAAAAGCAGCGGTGATCTTATTCAGACCACCGCTTTGTGACTCCGCCAGGATTCAAACCTGGAACCGCTTGATCCGTAGTCAAGTACTCTATTCAGTTGAGCTACGGAGCCATTCCTTTGCTTTTGCGAGTGCAAATGTAGAGCAAATATTTCAAACCACCAAATATTTTCGTAAAAAATTTTCAAAAAAAGTGCGACTTTTTTATAGTCGCACTTTTAACCATCTATTTATCAGCAATTTACTTAATATGCTCAGAAAGTATCTTTTCGATCTCCTCACCGCGCAAATTCTTCGCTACGAGCTTACCCTCGGGTGAGAAGAGGAAATTTGTAGGAATAGACTGCACATTGTAGATATCCGATGAAGGACAAGTATTGTTCTCGTCATAGCCCCAAACATTTGTCCAGATCATACCCTTCTCCTCAACAAACAACTTCCACTTATCCTCAGAGCCTGGACGATCGAGCGTAATACCATAGATTTCGAAACCCATAGGCGCAAACTTCTCATAAGCAGCAACAAGATGAGGAATCTCCGCACGGCAAGGACCACACCATGTTGCCCAGAAGTCTACAAGCACCCACTTACCGCTCTTGCAAAGCTCGGCTGTAGATACAAGTTCACCAGCAGTGTCGGGGAGTACGATATCGATAATATCGGCACCAACAGTACAATTCTTACTATTCTCGATAAGCTTCTTGTATGTATTATAGAACGATATGTACTCATACTTCTTGTCGATACCAGCGAAGAGCTCTGCAAAGCGAGCATCATCGCCACCAAACATTGTGTAGTACTGCAACATATAGAGCGAGATAGGATTGTTGCTGTTAGCCACAACACACTCGTCGATATAGGCAATCATAGTCTCCTCGGTAGAGTCCTCAGCCTGATAAATCTCCATAAACTTCTCCATAGCCTCAGTCAAGCTATCGTTAAGTACCGAACCCTCGATGTTAAGGTCGGCAGCCTCGGCATCGTAAACAAGTGTTACATCGTTACCATCGCTGAGAAGAATTGCTACGGCCTTACCATCGACAATAACATTGAGGAACTGCTCACCAACGAATGGAGTCTCAACAGCAAAGCACTTGTTTGCATCCAACATAGTCGTAACAGCACCCTCGCTATTCTCCGCAAGGCTGATAATAACCTCTGAGCCCTCGCCAAAGTTCTCGTAAGCCGAGAAATCACCCGTAACCTTAACACCCTTGCTGCCGCACGCCATAAGTGCTACGCAGCTAATAATTGCAAATAACTTTTTCATCTTTCTATTCAGTTTTAATTTAATGATTATACTATAATTATATTATCTCTTTATTCGGTCGGGATTCGATGCTACGAACTTCTCCCATGTCGAACTACCCTTTCGCGCCTTGCTATCGCCACCCAAGCCTTTACGTTTATCTCCCGCTGTGAGTCGCGTGAGAAGATTTGATGTGGTGTAGTGATGACATATTGCCACCGCCGTACCATCCGTCGCATCGAGCTTACGCGGTTGAAAGTCGGTACCGAGAATCGAATTGATCATCTGCGCCACACGCTCCTTAGAGGCACGGCCATTGCCAGTAATAGCCTGCTTAATACGCGATGGAGCATACTCCTCGATGGGCATATCGGTCGACACACTGAGTACTGCTGCAATAGCCACACCCTGCGCCCTACCCAACTTGAGCATCGACTGCACATTCTCACCAAAGAATGGCGACTCGAAGGCCACCTCCGTAGGCCGATAACTCTCCGTAAGTGAGTGTACTCGCTCGTATATGTAGCGCAACTTCTGGTGCGGATCGCTAATCTTGTGCATATCGATCTCACCCATGACTACCGCCTGCGGTCTACCATCTACGACATCTATGATACCGTAGCCCATGTAGTTGGTACCTGGGTCGATACCCATTATGCGCCTACGCTCTGCCACGCTCTACTCCTCAACCTTTGTCAAACGCTTCTCCAACTCGCGCACTTTAGCCGAGAGCTCTGGAAGCTGACGGAATACTGCAAACGAGCGGTGATACTGCAAACCTGGGAGTGCTGGATAGCCGAAACGAATCTCGCCATCGGGAACATTCTTGTCGATACCACTCTTCGAGCCAATCTGCACACGATTGCCAATCGTCACATGGTCGGCAATACCCACCTGACCAGCGATAAAGCAGTTTGAACCAACCTTTGTAGTACCCGCAATACCCACCTGTGCCGACATAACCGTATCGTGACCAACCTCTACGTTATGACCAATCTGAATGAGGTTATCGAGCTTCACACCGCGACGAATAATAGTCGAATCTGTCTTAGCGCGGTCTATACAAGTGTTTGCACCAAGCTCCACATCATCCTCAATGATAACATTACCGAGCTGAGGAATCTTGGCGAACGTACCATCCTCGCGTGGTGCGAAGCCAAAGCCGTCAGCACCAATCACAACACCTGCGTGAAGGATACAGTTGCGACCGATAATCGAGCCCTCGTAAATTTTAACACCTGGATAGATCTTCGTACCCTCGCCAATGACTACGTTATCGCCAATGTAGCACTGAGGATAAATCTGGCAATTAGCACCGATCTTAGCACCACGCTCGATAACCGTGAAATCGCCTACGTAGCACTCCTCACCAAGCTCCGCCTCCTCGTTAATCGATGCGAGCTTCGAGATACCCTTCTTACGAGGACGCGAAGCGTTGTACATCTCCAACAACGAGAGCACACACTCGCCCACGTTATCGACTTTGATAAGCGTAGCCTCAACACTGTCCTTAGGCTCGAAACTCTTGTCTACAAGGACGATAGATGCCTTTGTCGAGTAGATATACGATTCGTACTTGGGGTTGGTCAAATATGTTAATGAACCAGGCTTGCCGCCCTCAATCGAGGATACGGTGCTTACCGCTGCGCTCTTATCACCTACAATTGTGCCGTTCAAAAAACCGGCAATCATCTCTGCTGTAAATTGCATAATCTTTGTGCGTTATTACGTCTTTATTCTGTTCGTAGATAATCCTCCAAGGCTACACCCTCGGGCAAAAACTCTCGCGTGTCGCGACCAAATGTATGCAGCTCGCGCACCAACGACGAGGATATATGCTCCACCTCGGCAGGGACAAAGACAAGGATACTTCGAAGCTCGGGGTAGAGGTGATGGTTGGCATGCGCCAACGTACGCTCAAACTCGAAATCCTGCGTATTGCGAACACTACGCAACAGCACCGTAGCTCCCATACGCTTAGCCTCGTCGCCCGTAAGCGTCGTATAGCTAACGACCTCGACACGCGAATCACCCTTATATACGTTCTCTATAAGACGTTTGCGCGCCTCAATATCGAGCAAACCTCGCTTCGCAGGGTTATAACCGATAGCTACAACCACCTTGTCGAACATCGCAAGACCCTGCTCAACGATAGCCTGATGTCCTCGCGTAAAAGGGTCGAACGACCCAGGGAAAAGTGCTACTCGCTCCATACCTTATACTTTATTCGTGCAAAGATACAAATATTTTTTTTGAAAAAGCAAACTCTTTCAACAAAGAGATATAATATAAAACGCTCGTAGAGAGAGGTTATTGCCAAATGTTAAAAAACGGAATTCAAAGAGCATAAAATCCAAAAAATATACATATCTTTGTCGGTTGTATCTCTATCTCTAAGATAGAGAACTTTGTAAAACAGACAGATAAAAAAACAAAACCTAAAATGAATAAACTAATCTTTAATATTGCGATTCTTGCAGTAGTGGTGCTCACTTCGTCATGCACTGAGGCACCCACACAACAACAGACTACAGCCTATGAAGCTCTAAAAATTGAGCGTTCAGACGTTCAGGTAGAGAGCCGTTTTTCAGCATCGGTACGTGGCTGTCAGGATATTGACATCCTACCACAGGTGAGCGGAACCATCTCGGAGGTGTGCGTAACCGAGGGCGCAACTGTAAACGTGGGCGACAAGTTATTCGTTATCGACCAGGTACCATTCAAGGCTGCGTTGCAGACTGCCGAGGCTAATGTCAAGGCGGCCGAGGCTGGCGTCGAGATTACTCGCATCACCCTGGAGAGCAAAAAGGAGCTATATGCCAACCGCGTAATCTCGGAGTATGAACTTCGCATGGCCGAGAATCAGCTATTGTCGGCCGAGGCATCTCTTCTTCAGGCCGAGGCAAAGCGCACGGACGCGGCAAATAGCCTCAGCTACACGGTGGTTAAAGCGCCAGCAAATGGAGTAGTCGGCACTATTTCCTTCCGTGTGGGTACGTTGGTAAGCCCTTCGATGGGACAGCCTCTCACAACTGTATCGGATAACTCAGAAATGTACGTATACTTCTCGATGAACGAGTCGCAGCTACTCAAGCTCACACGTGCTCACGGCACGATGGAGGCAGCGATCGCTGCCCTACCTAAGCTCGAACTACAGCTCAGCGATGGCTCTACATACGAGCATGAGGGTAAGGTAGAGTCTATCAGTGGTGTTATCAACAGCTCGACAGGTTCGGTATCTATCCGCGCTTCGTTTCCCAACCCTGGCCGTTTCCTTCTTAGCGGCAGCTCGGCAAACGTAGTGATGCGCTACGAGGAGAAGGGTTGCATCGTCATCCCATGCATCGCAACATACGAGCTTCAAGATAAGACATTCGTCTACAAACCCGTAGATGGCAAGGCCACAGCTCAGATGATCTCTGTTTCGCGCTACGACGGCATCAACTACATCGTACGTGAGGGTCTTGAAGAGGGCGACATGATCATCTGCGAAGGTGTTGCTATGCTCCGTGAGGGCGCACCCGTAACAATCGTAGAGCAGGGTACCAGCAACGCAACAACAGTAGAGGAGTAGTCCCAAATTTAGAGAAAACGCTATGAATCTAAAGATGTTTATCGACCGCCCCGTACTCTCGACGGTCATATCAGTAACCATTATGCTTGGTGGTATCATCGGCCTTATGTCGTTGCCCATCGAGCAGTATCCCAATATTGCACCTCCGACAATCAAGGTTACGGCATCCTACCCTGGTGCCTCGGCCGAGACCATACAGAAGTCGGTAATCGCACCCCTTGAGGAACAGATTAACGGTGTGGAGAACATGACCTACATGACCTCGACGGCCTCAAATACCGGAGCTGCAACAATATCGGTATATTTCGAGCAGGGCACCGACCCCGACATGGCTGCGGTCAATGTGCAGAACCGTGTGGCACGTGCTACATCAGTACTTCCCGCCGAGGTTACAAAGGTGGGTGTGCAGACTGACAAGCGACAAACCTCGATTATTAAGGCTATCGGTCTATATTGCGATGATGGCACCTACGACGAGGCCTTCCTCTCGAACTACTTTGTGAACAACATTCAACCTAAATTATTGCGTATCAACGGCGTGGGCGAATGTCAGACGCTCGGTTCGAAGTATGCTATGCGTATATGGCTCAAGCCCGACGTGATGGCTCAATACAACCTTATCCCTGCCGATATCACAAGTGTCCTCGCCGAACAAAATATTGAGTCATCGACAGGTAACTTAGGCGAAAACTCGGGCAATACGTTCCAATATACGATGCGCTACACGGGTCGCAAGGAGATTCCCGAGGAGTTCGAGCAGATAGTCATCAAATCACTCCCTTCGGGAGATATTCTCCGTCTGGGCGACGTAGCTACTATAGAGCTTGGTAACGAAAGCTACGCCTTCACCTCGGAGGTTAATGGCCACCCGGGCGTTGCTTCGATGATCTATCAGACGGCTGGTTCAAACGCCACGGATGTCATCCATCGCATCGACTCTATGATCGAGGAGGAGCAGGCAAAGGCTCCCCATGGCATGAAGTTCGTGAGTATCATGGATACCAACGACTTTCTCTTTGCCTCGATTCATGAGGTTGTACACACCCTCATCGAGGCTATCATGCTCGTTATTCTCGTAGTATTTGTCTTCTTGCAGAGTTTCCGTTCGACACTCATTCCACTTATCTCGATTATCGTATCGTTGGTCGGCACGTTTGCTGTGATGATGATTATCGGCTTCTCGATTAACATGCTCACACTCTTTGCTCTCGTACTTGCTATCGGTACGGTGGTGGACGACGCGGTGATTGTCGTCGAGGCGGTGCACGCAAAATTCGAGACGGGATACCGTTCGGCATATTCGGCTACGGTAGATGCCGTAAGGGGCATTTCATCGGCGATTTTCACCTCGACACTTGTCTTTATGGCCGTGTTTATCCCCGTGTCGATGATGGGTGGAACGTCGGGAATCTTCTACACTCAGTTTGGTATCACAATGGCCGTGGCTGTGGGTATCTCGGGTATTAATGCTTTGACACTCTCGCCTGCTCTTTGCGCACTTATGCTTAAGCCTCACGACGAGCACGAAGGTACGAAGCAGAGCTTTGCAACACGCTTCGGCAAGGCCTTCGATGCGGCATTTAGCTCGCTTACGAACAAGTATCAGCGTGGCGTAAACTTCTTCTTCAAGCGTCGCTGGGCATTATGGGGCGTCCTCGCACTCTCGATTATGGCTATGGGCTACCTCTTCACCACAACCAAGACCAGCCTTGTGCCCTCGGAGGATCAAGGTACGATTATGGTCAATGTGACAATGGCTCCTGGCTCGACACTCGAACAGAGCGACCGCGTGATGGAGCAGGTCAGCGACCGCATATCGACCATTCCTCAGATCAGCTCATTCTGCAAGGTTTCGGGCTTTGGTATCATCTCAGGTCAGGGATCGTCCTATGGTACGATGATTATACGCCTTAAGCATTGGGATGAGCGCCCCGAGGAGGAGGATAACGTGGAGGTTATAAGCAATAAGGTTATGGCTATGTGCGCCGATATTAAAGATGCGCAGGTTATCGCTATCGTGCCTCCGATGATCTCGGGTTATGGTACGTCAAACGGTTTCTCTATGTATCTTCAGGATCTAAACGGTGGCGATATCAACGACTTTTTCAACGTATCTAAGTCATTCCTCGCAGCGCTGAATAGCCGTCCCGAGATTAAGATGGCCTATACGACATATAATGTGAACTTCCCACAATATATGGTCGATGTCGATGCTGCGAAGTGTAAGCGCGCTGGCATCTCACCTGCCGAGGTGCTTGCAACAATCGGCGGTTACTATGGTGGTCAGTATGTGTCGAATATCAACCGTTTCTCGAAGGTGTATCGCGTAATGATTCAGGCCGATGCCAAGGATCGTGCTAACGTGGAGTCTATGGACAATATCTTCGTTCGCGTGAATGGCAAGATGGCACCCGTCAGCCAGTTCGTAACACTGGAGAAGATCTATGGTCCCGAGACACTCAACCGTTTCAACATGTTCAACTCGATAGCCATCAACGGTGATGCTGCCGATGGCCACTCTTCGGGAGAGGCTATCAAGGCTATCAAGGAGACAGCAGCCGAGGTGTTACCACGTGGCTATAGCTACGAGTTTAGCGACCTCACACGCGAGGAGGAGAGCACGTCGAGCAACGCTATGCTTGTCTATGGCATCTGCTTCTTGCTTATCTACCTACTCTTGGCATCGTTGTACGAGAGCTACCTTATTCCTTTTGCCGTGTTGTTATCTGTACCTGCAGGCCTTATGGGATGTCTTCTTTTTGCTCGCTTCATGGGCTTGGAGAACAACATCTACCTGCAAACGGGTATGATTATGATTATCGGCCTATTGTCCAAGACCGCTATCCTACTCACGGAGTATGCTACGGAGCGTCGCCACGCTGGCATGTCACTCAAGCAGGCAGCTATGGCTGCGGCACGTGCTCGTCTACGCCCTATCCTTATGACCGTGCTCATGATGATCTTCGGTATGCTACCTCTGATGTTTGCATCGGGTGTGGGTGCCAATGGTAATATCTCGCTTGGCTCGGGCGTTGTAGGCGGTATGCTTATCGGCACAACAGCCCTACTATTCCTCGTACCGGGACTCTTCATCGCCTTCCAGTGGTTGCAGGAGAAGCTACGCCCAGTGACTCCTCCCGCAGAGTTGGATGAGGCCACACAGCGCGACATAGAGGAGGTAGACAAAATCCTCAACGAATAAAGATTGCAAGCCATGAAAAAGTTTATAACACTTATATGCGTTGCCACACTCGCTACAAGTTGTGGCATCTACAAGCCCTACACGCGCCCCGAGGTGGATACCGTGGGGTTGTATGGCGCAGAATATGAAACTACGGATACACTCTCGATGGCCGATGTGGAGTGGCAGGAGTTCTTCACCGATAGCCACCTTCAGACGCTTATCTCGCAGGCCTTGGAGCGAAATATCGATATGCAGAGTGCCTACCTGCGTATTGAGGAGGCCGAGGCAGCACTAAAGTCGGCACGTCTAGCCTTCCTGCCATCGTTCAACATTAGCCCCAACGGTGGCGTGTCAAGCTTCGCACAGTCGTCAGCATCGTGGACATACGCCCTACCTTTGGCTGCATCGTGGCAGATAGATATATTCGGAGGTCTGCACAATGCCAAGCGTAAGGCACAGGCCGTTTATGCACAATCGGTGGAGTATCGTCAAGCGGTTCGCACACAGCTTATCGCAGCCGTGGCAAGCTACTACTACACACTTCTGATGCTCGATGATAGTTACGAGGTTACGCTACGTACAGCCGAGACGTTGGATGCAAGTGCCGAGGCTATGCGCTCGATGATGCAGGCTGGTATGACAAATAGTGCAGGTGTTGCGCAGATGGAGGCTGCAGCATACGTAGCACGTGCTTCACTAAGCGACTTGGAACTTCAGATTCGACAGGTCGAGAACTCGCTATCGTTGCTTCTCTTCGACACCCCCCGAAATATCGAGCGTGGCAAGCTCGACGAGCAGCAACTACCCGAGTCTATAGCTACGGGAGTACCTCTACGCATGCTATCGAATAGACCCGATGTCCGCATAGCCGAGTATTCGCTCATGCAGTCGCACTACGCCACTGCTGCGGCACGTTCGGCACTTTACCCTACGCTTACACTCGAAGGTTTAGTCGGATGGACCAATAATGCAGGATCGGTTGTCGTAAATCCTGCAAGCATACTTCTCTCGGCAGCCGCTTCGCTCACGGCCCCACTCTTCAATGGGGGTAAGCTACGCGCTCAAGTACGCATTGCTGAGGCACAACAGCAGGAGGCAGTGTTGAGCTTCCGTCAGAGTCTGCTTAATGCAGGCGTCGAGGTAAACAACGCCCTATCTGCGATACAGACCGCACGTGCAAAGCGAGAGCTACGCACAAAACAGATCGAGTCGTTGCAGAGTGCCGTAGAGAGTACTCAGCTACTTATGCAGTATGGCTCGACAACATATCTAGAGGTGCTCACAGCACAGCAGGAGTTACTCTCGGGTCAGCTATCCGAAATTGGCGATCGCTACGATGAGATTCAGGCGATGGTCGCGCTCTACACATCGCTCGGCGGTGGTCGCGAGAGCGACTCCGAAGCCGAGGCTTCGTTAGAGGCCATCAAGGATGAGAAAAAGGCCGAGAGGAGAGCTAAAAAGCGTAAATAATCGAACGTACATATAACAAACACACCGAGTAAATGTTACTACACGACAAACTCAAGAGCTACGACATAATCCTCGCATCGGCATCACCTCGCCGTCGAGAGCTACTTACGGCCACGGGCATAGGCTACCGTACGGCAGCTAAATTTGAGTGCGAGGAGGTCTATCCCACAACACTCGCCAAGGAGGAGGTTGCAGCCTACCTATCTAAGCTTAAGAGCCACGCCTACCCGCTACCATTGGAGCACAACCAGATACTTATCACGGCCGACACTACCGTTGTGCTCGATGACGAGGTGTTGGGCAAGCCCTGCGATGAGGCCGAGGCTAAGGCTATGATTGCTCGCCTTGCAGGCCGTGAGCATAGCGTGATTACGGGTGTTACGCTCCGCGACAAAGAGCGCGAGCGCAGCTTCTCATCTCTAAGCCGCGTGCGTTTTAGTACACTTAGCGACGAGCAGATAGCCTACTATGTCGAGAACTACCGCCCGATGGATAAGGCTGGAGCCTACGGCATTCAGGAGTGGATAGGCTACGTTGGTATTGAGTCTATCGAGGGTTCGTTCTACAACGTAATGGGTCTCCCCGTACAGCGTCTTTGCCGCGAGTTGGAGTGCTTCATCGAGGCGTGGCCCGAGTGTCATTTGAGATAGAGATTACTAACCGACAATACAAACTTAAAAAAACTATAAACATGAAAAAAACACTTCTACTTTTGGCGTTGCTCTGCGCAACGACTATCTCGGCAGTTGCCGACAAGGGTATGTGGCTACCCTCGCTCATATCGTCACGCATTAAGGATATGAAGTCGAAGGGCTTTAAGCTCTCGGCCGAGGATATTTACTCTATTAACAAGGCTTCGCTAAAGGATGCGGTAGTATTGTTCGATGGTGGCTGTACAGGTGAGATTATCTCTGAGAAGGGTCTTCTTCTTACCAATCACCACTGCGGCTACGATGCTATTCAGGCTCTCTCGTCTGTCGAGCACGACTACCTCACCGACGGTTTCTGGGCTATGTCGCACGCCGAGGAGCTCCCCTGTCCAGGTCTTAAGGTACACATTCTCGTACGCATGGAGGAGGTAACAGAGCGTCTTGCTGCGGGTGAGACACGCGAGGAGATTATCGCCAAGGCTGAGGCCGAGGGCGTAAGCTACCGTGCTCGCGTAGAGTCTATGTACTACGGCAATATGGCCTATTTGTTCATCTACCGAGAGTTCAATGACGTACGTCTTGTCGGTGCACCTCCTACGACTATCGGTAAGTTTGGTGCCGACAACGACAACTGGATTTGGCCACGTCATACGGGCGACTTCTCGGTATTCCGCATCTACGCTAACGAGAATAACGAGCCTGCGGAGTATAGCGCAGATAACCGCCCCTACACTCCTGCTCGCCACTTCGAGATCTCGACTAAGGGCGTTAAGGAGGGTGACTTCACCATGATTTACGGCTTCCCTGGCAACACTCAGGTGTATATCACTTCGGATGCTGTAAACTATATTGCCGAGCTCTCTGATCCTACGAAGATCGACCTTCGCACACAGCGCCTCAATATCATCGGTGCTGCGCAGGCTGAGTCTGCCGAGACACGTATCAAGTATGCTGCAAAGCAGGCAAACATTGCCAACGCTTGGAAAAAGTGGCAGGGTGAGGTTAAGGGTATCAACCGTCTTGGCACGGTTGCGAAGAAAATCGCCTACGAGGAGCGTTTCCGCGCTGAGAACCCCGATAAGGCATACTTGCTCGACTCGTTGAAGGCGGCCTATGAGCGTAACGCAGAGGGTTATTTCAACTACGAGCTCTTCAGCGAGACATTGCGCGGTATCGAGCTCCAGCAGGTAGTGCGCATCGCACAGAACACGAAGCTTAGCGACGAGCAGAAGATGGCCGCTGCCGAGCTCTTCTACAAGGATTTCGAGTTGGATGTAGATCGTCAGCTCGCAGTGGCAATGCTTACTGCATACGAGAAGATGGGTACATTCTGCTCTGAGGAGCTTAAGGCACTCTTTGCAAAGTATGGTGGTGCTGCGAACTATGCAGAGTGGCTCTATGCAAACACTAAGCTCGGCTCGTTCGAGAGCTTCAGCCTCGAGGCTGTAGTTTCTGATCCAGTAGCAGAGTTTGTTGCAGCTATCGCGCCTATTCAGGAGCGCGTTAAGCCCTACACATACCGCAACTTCAGCAACATTCCTGACATCGAGCGTTGGTTCCGTCCCTATGTTAAGGCCTTGATGGAGTGGGATAAGGAGCGCGCCTTCTTCCCCGATGCGAACCTCACATTGCGTGTAGCATACGGTAAGGTTGCAGGTTATGAGTATGCCGATGGTGAGTATCACTTGCCACAGACTACATTGGAGGGTATCATCGCTAAGGATAATCCTGAGATCTACGACTACAACGTACCTCAGGCATTGCGCGATGCATACGCTACAAAGGACTACGGTCGTTGGGGTATCGAGATGTATGGCAAATACACTGTTCCTGTATGTTTCATCGCAACTAACCACACTACGGGTGGTAACTCAGGTTCTCCCGTACTTAACCGCAAGGGCGAGCTTATCGGTGTAAACTTCGATCGCACATGGCTATCTACGATGAGCGACATCGAGTTTGACGAGACATTGTGTCGTAATATCATCTGCGACATCCGCTACGTATTGTTTGTTATCGACAAGGTAGGTGGCGCAGGTTGGATTATTGACGAAATGGGCGTACGTTAATCCATACCACTATATAATAGTAGAGGGTGACCACTATCGGTCACCCTCTACTATTATATACTATACCTATTTCTATTTGATATCAAAATTGAGCACCGTATGCTCTCCAATCATAAGACGGTAGTTATCGCCAGCCTTAACCTCAACCTCTACGGGTGAACCGAGATATATTAAGTCGCCTATACGAAGCGTCATCGCCTCAGACAAAGAGCTTACCAACTTGTCGTTAGCAAAGCGCATATCGCCAATCGAGAACTTTACACACTCCTCACCATTTACCAAGAATCGCACGTCATCCGACATGATCTCGCAATCAAGAACATCGAGCGAGAGGGCTGACGAGTGGTCAAAACCTACTGCCTCATCCCAGGGCAAACCCTCACGACGCAGAACATCAAGCCTCTCCTTAGCAGTAAAGCACACTCCGCCCATAACAGCATCGATGCAACGTAGTGCAAAACGCTCTCCAATGCACTTTGCCAAGCGCGACACGCGCAGCACCATGCTGGGCGAGGCAACAACCTTACCCACACCCTCGGGGATATAGAAGGCATCGTTATTACGCAACAATGCCGTATCTGCCTTAAGGTAGAAGCGCGGAGCATCACCCTCGGCGCTAAAATTATTTATAATATTTATCAGTTTCATCGTTTAAGTGAGTTTACCATATCTTTTGCAAAACGCTCGGAAGCTCCCTTCGAGCCTATCATCTGCCTAAGTTCATCAAAATCCTTGAGCATACGCTCCCTCTCTGTTCCACCGCATAGCACAGCACGTAGCTCATTGCGCAGCTCCTCCGCAGCAAGCGACGAGCGCACAAGTTCCTTAACCGACTCTCGGCCGAGATTGATATTTACCAACGAGATAAACGGAATCTTTAGGAAGTAGGGCTTTAGCTTCTCGTAGAGCCATGGTACGTGGTAGAGTACTACTTCGGGGATACCCATAAGTGCCGTTTCGAGGGTTGCCGTACCCGACGTCACGACAGCTGCCTCGCTCAGAGCTAAGGTCTGCTGCGTACGATCGCACAAATAGCGTACATTATCCGCACCAGAGATATACTCATCGTATATCGCCCTATCTATCCACCCCACGGCCGTAACCACAAACTGGTAGTCGGGCATGGTGCGCGCCACAGCAACCATATCGGGAAGATTTGCACGTATCTCCGACACACGGCTACCAGCCAACAGCGCAACGATAGGTCGTTCGTCGAGTCTGTTTTCGCGAATAAAAACCTCACGCTCAGGCAGCATTGCTCGACGCTCGGCAATATCGTCTACAAGTGGATTACCACAAAATATTGGTTCTATGCCCTTGTTACGGAAATATTCCGTTTCAAACGGAAAAATTGTATAGAGCCTATCGACGTACCGTTGCAGACTCTTCACCCTACGCTCCTTCCACGCCCACACCTTGGGTGCAATGTAGTAGTAGACCTTGACACCCTTCGACTTCGCCCACTTGGCAATACGCAGGTTGAAGGCTGGGTAATCTATGAGTATCACAACATCGGGGTTGAAGGACTCAATATCTCTCTTTACCTTGTCAATCTGACTGAAGATAGTACGCAGATTACGCGCAACCTGCACAAAACCAAAGAACGACATCTGCTTATAGTGGTAGAGCATAGCATCACCACCCGCAACAGCAGCCATAGCATCGCCTCCACAGAAACGAAACACTGCGTTGTCATCCTCCTTGGCAATGCCACGCATCAGCTTTCCACCATGCAGATCTCCCGACGGCTCACCCGAAATAATGTAATACTTCATAGCCTTAGAAACTCTACTTTATCAAATCGGGGCGTAGTGCCTTAGTGCGCTCCCAGGCCTGCTCATCCTGCCACTTCTCGATCTCGGCAAAGTTGCCCGAGAGCAAAACATCGGGGACTTTCCAACCGTTGAACTCCGCAGGGCGTGTGTATACTGGCGGGGCAAGCAGATTATCCTGGAAACAGTCCGTGAGTGCCGAAGCCTCATCGCCAATAGCTCCAGGGATAATACGTACCACCGAGTCGGCAATGACACATGCAGCCAACTCTCCACCCGTAAGCACGTAGTCACCAATAGATATTTCACGAGTAATGAGATGCTCGCGAATACGATAGTCTATACCCTTGTAATGGCCACAGAGGATGATGATATTCTTCATCAGCGATAGGCGGTTGGCCTCGTGCTGGTTGTAGGTGATACCATCGGGCGAGGTGAATATAATCTCGTCATACTCTCTCTCCGACTTGAGCTTCTCGATACAGCGGAACACAGGCTCAATCTTCATCACCATACCTGCCTCGCCACCAAAGGGGTAGTCATCGACCGTACGACGCTTATCGTCGGTATAGTCGCGCAGGTTGTGAACATATATCTCGGCATGCCCCGACTCCTGCGCTCTCTTAAGGATTGACTCGTTGAGAGGCGAGGCCAACAGCTCGGGGACAACCGTAATAATATCTATACGCATACTCTAACCTTTGTAGTTAATCTCGTTATTCAGCACTTCGGTAATGAAGGGGTTATATAGCGTCTCATGACCGATTGTCGAGTCTGCCTCATGGCCTGGATAGATAACCACATCGTCGCCAAGAGGTACGATCTGCTCCAAGATAGAGGTCATAATCCACGAGTAGTCGCCACCTGGTAGGTCAGTACGACCGATACTCTCACGGAAGAGCGTATCGCCCGTGAACAGCACTCGCTGCTCGGCATTGAACAACGACACGTGGCCTGGAGTATGACCAGGGGTCTTAATCACCTTCAGCGTTGTATTACCAAACGAAATACTCTCCATCTGATCCAAGTCGATATCGATAGCTGGTGCTGGACGGCACTGCATACCGAACATTGCACTCTGCTGTGCTGCACTCTCGACAAGGAAGGCATCCTTAGACGAGCATGCAAACTTCACATCGTAGCACTCCTTGAGGTGAGCCACACCCGATACGTGGTCGAAATGGCCGTGTGTATTGATTGCAAGTACAGGCTTCAGACCATTATTACGAATAAAGTCCACGAGCTGTGCATCATCCCTCGCGGTCATATTACCTGCATCGATGATGGCACACTCCTTCGTCTCGTCCCATACGACGTATGTATTCTCCATCAAAGGATTGAGAACTAAGCGTTTAATCTCCATAATTTGATTATGTGTTATCTTCAATTTACTTAACTATTCTAAAATATTTGCCTTGAGCGTCACATGCTCCACACCACCACGCGACGTGGAGTGCACCTGCAACACCCTATAGAGCATACCCACCGAGGCCTTTCGTGGATCAAACGTAATGGTCAGCACACCCTGCTCCTCAGGCATAACCTTTCGACGGTCATGCTGCACCGTAGTACAAGCACAGCTCGTGCGCACCTCGGTAATGACCAGCGGCACATCACCCACATTGCGAAACGTGAGGCGATATATCTGCTTGCCATCATCCATAAAGAGGTCACCGAGGTCTATCTCCTTGGTCGAAAGCTCCAAGCAGGCACCCTCAGGCTCGGCGGCACATAACGGCTGCAGTGTGCTGAGCAGCATGAAAAACAATGCAATAAAGGCTCCTCTCATACGCTACTTAATCTTAAAGACATAGGTGATAGTACCACCCTGCGCGGTACGACTGCTGGGCTTAAACTTAGCCTTACGTGCCGCCTCAACAGCAAGACGTCTAAGCGTAGAGTTCTGCGTGGTTGTACCCTGCTGACGTATCTCGGCAGTGGAAACATTACCATTGTTATCCACCGTCACGTAGACTACCACCGTACCCTCCTCGTTATACGCAGCACTTGGACGTGGCAGACCCTCTCGAAGGCCGCGACCCTGAAGTCCAGCATCAAGCTGATCGCTACCCTGCAGGTTGTAGCCCACACCATCGCCACTATGGTTCTCCTCCTCACCCTCGGGGGCAAGGCGATTACCCGTAGCAACCGTTTCGGCACTATTTCCCGCGACGGGCTTAAAGAGTGCATTGGGATTGATGGTCTGCACCTTCTCGGCCTCACCCGAACTCTGAGCACTCTGCTGTTTTGTAGCCTTCTCGACATGCGCAGGGGCCTTATCGCGACGAACATCACGGGGAGAACGATCCTGCTGCACAACCTTAGGAGGCTCAGGCTCGACAAACTCCTCAAAGATAATCTCCAAGGGTGGCTCGATCTTAGGCTTAGGCGCAATATCGAATCTCAGATAGCTACACACCACAGCCGCCACAGCAAAGACTACGAATGTTGATATTGCGGCTATGCGGTGCGAGGTTCTATCTATGGGATTGTAGTACTCCATTATCTTTTCTCCTTGGTGGCGAGCACCATTTTATAGTTCTGCTCACGTGTAAGATCGATAATCTCGACCAAAGCATCTACCGTAACCTTTTCGTCGCAACGCAACGAGATATAAGGACGCTCCTCAACGGGGCGACCCTCATAGGCGTTATAGTGAACACGCAATGCTGCGGCCACCTCCTCAACACTCTTATACTCCTCATCGCGATTGATAACGTAGCGATATCCCGACTCGCTCGAGTTATCACCAACAACCGAGAGAGCAATAACCGAGGGATCGCCCTCCTCGCTCGAAGAGGAGGGAAGGGTGAGCTTAACGGCATTATTAGGGTTGATCATCGTCGTTGCCAACACCATGAAGATGAGCAACAGAAATACGAGGTCGGTCATCGACGACGACGAGAACGATGAACTAATCTTTGAACTTCGTTTGATTGCCATATACTTACA
This sequence comes from Alistipes sp., assembly GCA_045659765.1. Lineage (GTDB taxonomy): Bacteria > Bacteroidota > Bacteroidia > Bacteroidales > Rikenellaceae > Alistipes. The sequence continues at coordinate 17,570 of JAZRCN010000026.1, read as the reverse complement.
TAGATTAGGTGTAAAAGCCCGTTGCATAAATGCCACGTGGCTCGCACTTAATTGTTGCCTCTTACTTCTGTACAGGCTGGTTCAAAATATCCATAAACGCAATTGTGGTAGCCTCCATACGGAAGATGAGCTTCTCGATGCGTGCTACGAGGTAGTTGTGCGCAAAGTATGCAGGGATACCAACGATAAGACCTCCGATAGTAGTTACCATAGCCACATACATACCTGCTGAGAGCTGCTGGATCTCGATACCGCCAGACGAGTTTGCCGACATATCGATAAACACCTGCACCATACCGACTACCGTACCAAGGAAACCGATCATTGGGGCACCACCCGAGATTGAAGCCAACCATGGAAGACCTGTCTCGAGCTTAGCAACCTCAACATTTGCCACATTCTCAATAGAGTTCTGAATATCGCTCATAGGACGGCCTATACGCTCGATACCCTTCTCGACCATACGTGCGATAGGCGAGTCGGTACGACGACAAAGGTCGATAGCTGCACCGATGTTACCCTCCGAGATATAATCGCGGATACGATTCATAAAGTCGTTATCGATAGTTGTTGCCTTGCGAATAGCGATGAAACGCTCCACGAAGATATAGACCATAACAGCTGCGAGCAATACAAGCACCCACATAAGCCAGCCACCACCAAGGAACAAATCCCAAAAACCGATAGAGAGTGTTTCGGCCTTATCTGCCGCCTCCATCATAGCCTGCTCGGCCATTGCAAGTGAGTCAATTTGCGCCTGTGCTACATCTGCCGTAGCATCCACATTGGGCGTAGTAGTTAGAATGTTTAGCATAACAAAATTTGGTTTTAGTATTATTAATTAATTATCTTATTTACTGTGTATTAATGCTAAATAGCCGTTATTTAGCATCACTCGACTTAGCATCGGGTAATATTTCATCCTCATCGAAGTCCTCATCATCCCTAATCTCGGGAGCCTTCATCAAGATCTTATTTTGCTCGTTCTCCTCCGCAGCTCTCTTTTGTCTCTCGCGCTCCGCCTTACGCTCCTTACGCTTTGCCTTACGCTCCTTATTGGTGAAGCGGTTACGAAGTGCTGCCCCCAGCTCGGCAAACGTATTGAAACTCTCGCCATAGTAGAGTCCTAAGCCTGTTTCCTGCATACCCTGGTTCTCACCATAGCGGTCGATAGTCTGCGTGAAACCCTTGAAGCGGAATGTTCCCTCAGGGTCGATAAGCCATGTCACGAAGGCCTCACCAACGAAGTTTGAGGCATTTTGTGAGGACTGAACCGAGGCATCCGAGAGATAACCGCCCTCCACCTCGACAATAAGTCGATTGTTGAGCCAACCCTTCGAGAAGCCAATATCGACCTCATCGCCCGTATACTCGGTACGTGGTCGGTAGCGCAGCGTAAAGTTGTAGTTATCGCCCGACAGCCAATTACTTAGCTGATTCGAGAGGAGCTCAAAGCCCGTAGTTGCCGTGAGCGTAGCACCCATAGCTCCAGCATCATCTGCCGCAAAGGTGTTGGCCGCAAGCAGCCATACCATCTGCGTAGATATTGCCTGCTGGTCGTTGAGCGTAGATTGGATGATTGTCTGAATCTCGGGAGCCACGTTAGGCACCTGAACATCGAAGGTCACCGTAGGCGACATAAGCTTATCCGTGAGCTTGATGTAGCAATCCACGGGCACGGCACGCGATGTATCGACACCCTGTATCGAGCTACCAAGCAGCGGCTGCAACGAGGCCTTTGTGCTGTATATCGCATCGATATTGAGTATCGCGCCGAGAGGGTCACCGCTCCAGTGTATCGACGAATTAGGTACGACCTTAAACCTCTTATTCAGGATATTTTGCAGGGTGAAGAGGTATGTTCCCTCCGTAATCGTATAGTCACCTCGCATCTCGAAGAGGTTTGCCTTAGGCACTACATGTACCGACAACTGTCCATTACCCTTGGCCTTGATGATATCGCCCACCGTAGGATCGATGACGAGCTGAATCTCGGTATTTGGCAACACGTTGAGCAACATGTCGATATCCATGATACCATCCGAGCTACTTACCTGACGCTGTTTTCGTTCATGGGCCATCATACGACGTGTGAGGAAGGCTGTTGTATCGCGTTGCTCCTCACTTCGCGACTTGAAGGTCACAAAATCGGCGCTCGACACATCAGACTTACCCGTAAGAGGCATGTAGAACATCGAATTATTGCCACTCGTAGCCTCTATATCCATCTTCATACCGAGCTTATCGCCATGGAACGATGCCGAGCCCGAAGCGTAGACATGGCCATAGAAGAGGTCGTTATTCTTCTCATTGGTGTCGAGGACAAGCATATCCTTGATGTCGATGTTGATATCGTAGACCAAATTCGAAAGATTCTGCAAGTTAAGATCTATCGAGAAGTGACCCTCGTTACCCTCCGCATCGAATACGGGAATACGATCGGCAATAAGGTGGTTATCTATAACATTTACCTCGGCCCGAGGGGCACGATATCGCGTATTGAGATAGTCTACCGTAACGGCCAACGAGTCGGCAACAGCACGACCGTTGAGCGTAGCTTTACGACCCTGACCCATAATGCTGGCCTCAACCTCGGCATCACCGTCGATATCCGAGATTATACCCTTGAGGAATGGAGATATAAGGTCGAGCTTCACACCTCTCATGTTAGCACGGGCATAGTAGCGATTACCTGCTGGTTGATAGTAGCCCCTAATTGCTGTATCGGTACGCTCTGGGTTGCAGATGATGACTCGTGCACGATTTGCCTCGAAGTCCCAATTCGATGTAAGCACCTGATTAGGGATTTTAATATCGTTCACGCTGAGACTATCGAGGTCGATGTGAGCCTCAATCTCGGGGGTATGCAACGCCGACTTTACCGTAGCAAAGCCATTAGAGCGACCCACAAAGTTGTAGCCCACACGACTTGTAAATGCCGAGAGTGGCGAGAGATCAAAGTGGTCGAGCGTCAATCGCAGAGAGTCATCCCTGTCGCGCGATGCCACACCATCGATAACCAGACGCTGACCAGGACGTGTAAGCACAAAGTTGCGGATGCTGATATGCGTAGAGTCGATATCTATACCACGCGATAGCAATCTCCACTGCTGTGTAGAGGTAGTGTAGTGCGACGGTGTGAGGTCGATATGTATGGTACGACGGTTGGTCTGCTCATTGCGTGAGAATTGCGCACGCAGACCAAGCAATCCCGACTCTTTGTCGCTCTTATCGCGGAAACCCGCCGAGAGCGATACTCTATTGCGCTGAGCACCTCCCGTAAGTGAGAAGTTTGGCATGATGGGGCGAGGACCGAGATATATTCCCGACGAGTTGAGCCACATCGAGAGCGAGTCGCTGCGATTGTTGATATCGAGCTTATAGTTTGCCATAAGCACACCTGCATACTCCAACGTCTCCGACGAAGCCTGCAACGAGAGGAGGTTGGCTCCAGGATTGAGCATCAACGTAGCCTCGGTATCGGGTGCCATAACAAGACCTCCGACGACAGCGTCAAAGAGATTGTTTATATCCTCGTGCGTCGAGAGCTTAAGCACAGTATAATCATTCGAATACTCCACGTTGCGCTCCTCAATAGCACCTTCCGCATGCTCATCGAAAAGTAGTGGTATGTAATACTTGAGAGCGTTTGCAAGATAGTCAATAACCTCACGATATGTTGAGCGACTCTGGTACTGAATATCAAAGAAGTCGGACTCGAGTTGCAGAGTGCGCATCTCATCACCTCCTCGCACATCCAACAACATACGACCCGTGTGCAACTCTCCACGGGGATAGAGATAGTTTACGTCCGCGATACTTGCATAGCCCACAAAGTCATCGACACCTCGACCAACAAGGTCAATACCCATGCTTGTCGACAGCTGCGAGATACTATCACGACGATTTATACCCAACGCATGAAGATCGGCATGCTCGACATTAAGCGATAGACCATAGTGCGGAATATTCTCCCTACGGTCTGCCATAGCATAGAGCATAAGTTGCAGATTCTCATCCTCCGAGCTAAGCTCCGAGTAGTATTCGCCATCGTTGAGTCGGCCGATGGCCGAGATATTTGAGTAGTTGTAGCTACCGACACCAAAATTATTAATCTTGAGGTTTAGCTGGCCATCGACATCATCGAGCGACATCTGATCTGCAATTCCCGAGAAGTCTACCCTCGCATCCAAGCCATGCAAAGCTCCAATATCGAGCAGACGGCCAAGGTCGAGATGTGAACTAATGAGGTGTCCCGACATGCTTAGGCCCTGCTCAGGCATAGCCATAGTTAGATCTGTCGATATGCCGCCACGCTCCGAATTGAGGTTACCCACAACCCTAAAGCGATTCAACTTTCCACCAAACGTAGCTCGTAGATCAACCCACTCTGCACGATCAATTATCTCGCAGACCTCCTCCGAGAGGGGCTCTTTAAGGACATTACCTACGATCGAGAGTATATCCTCAGAAGTAGCGTGCAGATTGCGTATACCAACCGAATAGTTAGACCTCTGCCAATCGGGCATACCGACAATATGGCATGTAGCCTCCACCGTAGAGTTTTCACCAAGCTCGGCACTTTTAAGCTCTACCTCAAAGTCGCTGACCACGCCATCGAAGGTAGCCTCACCATTCTTAACCCCAACATGCCAATCCTTAAGAGCTGGAGCAAAGTAGCCAAGGTCGTCGGTCGAGAGGCTGACATCCTCGACACTACCCACCATGCGCACCTTGTTGATAAAGTCTTTATACTCCTCCCAATTATCGCCCAATAGGCTAAATTGCGGAACACTAATTGACGAATTTGGGGTTACCGCCTCGAAATCCTCGAAGGCAATCACACCATTATCCACCCACAGATGAGTCACAAGATTCTCGATCTCGAAGCCACACTTCTCACGCGCCGAGAGGCTCTCCACCTCGATATCTACACACCCCTTGACCACCGAGAGGTTACTTACCCTCGCCGATATGTCCTCGATACGCATATCGAAGTAGTCCATACCATACTCAGGGTTGCGATGTTGCAATCGCTCGAACGCAAAGACCACATTCTCGGCCTCAATATCATCCATGTACAGTCGGAAATTGTTCTTAGAATTGGGCTTTTGCAACTTCTGCACAATAGGGCGAATATTTAGTTCTCCCGAAGGCAGTTCTCGGATATAGACCTTCGCACCCTCGGCACGCGAAGCCGACAGGCGTAGGCCATCCTGCATAATATTTAGACTCGATATTTTAGTTTCGGCTGTGCGAGCATAGAGCATCGTATCGCGGTTGTAATCCTCGACAATAAAATCCTCGACATGTACCGTAGAGAGTAGTCTTAAATCGATGCGACCGATAGCTACACGTGCACCGATATACTCCGATGCAAAGTCGGCTGCCTTATTAACGACAAAGTTCTGCACACGACCCACATGGAGTAGCAGAGATATGGCAATAGGCAAAAATATCGACAACAAAATGATGGTCGATAGCACCTTTACCAATATTTTTGTAACTTTGCGCATTGAAATAGGTTTAACACTACACAACAATTAACCTACAAAAGTAATCATTTTCTATTAAAATAGAAAAAAAGAGAGCATAAAAAAACCGAAAAACAAGATATCGACCATGGATATTACAATTCTCGGCATAGAATCTTCGTGCGACGACACCTCTGCGGCTGTCATCCGCAACCGCACGTTGCTATCTAATGTCATAGCTTCGCAGGCCGTACACCAGAAGTATGGCGGCGTAATCCCCGAACTCGCATCACGCGCCCACCAGCAGAACATCATTCCCGTGGTGGATACCGCACTGCGCGAAGCAGGCACAACAATCGACAAGATTGATGCCATAGCCTTTACGCGCGGACCTGGCCTGCTCGGCTCTTTGCTCGTTGGCGTATCGTTTGCCAAGGGATTATCTATCGCCCACAACATTCCTCTCGTGGAGGTGAACCACTTGCAGGGACACATCCTCTCGCACTTCGTCGATCTCCCCGACCGAGAGTTGCCACACCCCAACTTTCCATTCCTCGCTCTCTTGGTGAGTGGCGGACATACACAAATTGTTCGTGTGGACTCTCCTACCGAGATGGAGATTATCGGTACAACTATCGACGATGCTGCAGGTGAGGCTTTCGACAAGTGCGCCAAGGTTATGGGACTACCCTACCCTGGCGGTCCAGTCATCGACAGATTGGCCAAGGAGGGTAACGACAAGGCATTCAAGTTCGCCAAACCTCATGTCGAGGGTGAGTTCGACTACTCGTTCTCAGGACTCAAGACCTCGTTCCTCTACACGTTACGCGATGCGGTTAAGAATGACCCCGATTTCGTAGAGAAGAACAAGGCCGACCTCTGCGCCTCACTACAGCGCACAATCGTAGAAATACTTGTAGATAAGCTGATTAAGGCTTCAAAGGCTACAGGTATTAAGGATATCGCCATTGCTGGTGGCGTATCGGCTAACTCGGGCCTCAGAGAGGGTATCACCGAAGCTGGTCGTCGTCGCGGCTGGCGCACATTCCTTCCCGAATTGAAGTTTACGACCGACAATGCAGCCATGATCGCCATGGCGGGTTACTACCGCTACCAAGCAGGCGAACTAAGTTCCCTCGAGGTATCGCCCGTAGCACGTCTGCAAGACCTAGAAAAGCGCGAGTAAGACAGTATTCAAGGACTCTCAAATTTCGGGAGTCCTTTATTAATTCGACAGAATGAAGAGCACCTCAACACTACCATATAGCGACTACGGCAGCGCCATGCAGCGCCGCTTCGGAGGTCGCGTGCAGAAGCTTGCCATCAACGCGGGATTGGGATGCCCCAATCGCGATGGAAGCATCAGTTTTGGCGGTTGCAGTTTTTGTCGTAACGACGCATTTTCGCCATCCTATTGTCGCGAGAATAACGATATTGAAGAGCAGATCAACAATGCTCTAAAATTTCACGCTTCACGCCGCCGACATGCCGACCACTACTTAGCATATTTCCAGTCAGGGTCAAATACTTATGCCAGCACCTCTCGTCTGGAAGAATTATACACAAAGGCTCTAAATCACCCTGCAATTGACGGCATAGTCATCGGCACACGCGCTGATTGTATCAGTTCCGAAAAGCTCGACTTATTGCACTATTTATCGCATCGTGCATACGTAGCCGTAGAGTATGGCATCGAGTCGGTTTACGACACCACCCTGCAGCGCGTAAATCGTGGTCATGACTTTCGCACTGTAGAGTGCGCCGTAGCTGCAACACGCGAACGTGGCATTGATGTTGGTGGCCACCTTATTGTCGGTCTTATGGACGAGAGCCAAGAAAATCTGATTCAAGGTATGGAGCGCATCAACACCCTGAAGCTCAACTTTATAAAATTTCATCAGCTGCAAATATATCGCTCCACGCCTATTGCCGAGGAGTGGCAAAAATCTCCCGAGCGTTTTCTATTTGGCTCGCCCAATAGCGTCGATAGCTACATCGAGCTGATGATTGAACTACTCCGCCACCTCATCCCTTCGACAGCTGTCGAGAGGTTGGTAAGTAGCGCACCTCACCACCTTTTGCTCCACTCTCCACTTGGCGGTCTACGCCCCGATGCGGTGCGCGAACGCATCATAGCGAAAATGATAGAGCGTAAGGTGCGACAAGGTGATGCACTATTGGGTTAAAGGTCGAAAAAGTTGTTCTTTAACAACCATACCCATATCACACTAATAATCAATAAGTAACGCACTCCTAAGCAACGCATTTCGCCATGCTGTCATATAAACACTATAGGGTAGCAGTGAAAAAATCGGGGCTAACATGCTTTAAATTGGAATAAAATTCTTAACTTTGCTCAGTTAATAATTACAACCACAAACGTATGGCAATTAAGAATAATGTAATGATCGTTCGCCAGAGACTTCTTACAAAACTTGTAAGCCTCTGGAATGAGGGCCAGCTTGTTGAGAAAATCGACCGTCTGCCCATTGAGTTCAGTCCCCGTAACTCTCAGGTACGTGGCCGTTGTTGCATCCACAAGGAGCGCGCAGTATGGAAGTATAAGTCATTGCCTTTGCTCGGCTACGATATGACCGACGAGAAGGATGAGCTTATGCCCCTTTCGGACTACGCTAAGATGACTCTCGATCGCGAGAAGATTAAGGACAACATCATGTGTGTTATCGACGAGGCTTGTTCATCTTGCGTACGCACAAACTACGACATTACAAACCTTTGCCGTGGTTGTGTGGCTCGTGCTTGCGAGCACGCTTGCCCTAAGAACGCTATCGAGTTCGACCCCGATACATCACAGGGTAAGATCAACCACAAGGTATGTATCAGCTGCGGTAAGTGTTTCTCAGCTTGTCCATACCACGCTATCGTTTACATTCCTGTTCCTTGCGAGGAGGCTTGCCCCGTTGGCGCAATATCGAAGGATGAGTATGGCGTAGAGCATATCGACGAGTCTAAGTGTATCTACTGCGGTAAGTGTATGAACGCTTGTCCATTCGGTGCTATCTTCGAGATTTCACAGGTATTCGACGTATTGCAGAGCATCCGTCGTGGTGAGCAGGTTATCGCTATGGTTGCACCTTCAATCCTTTCGCAGTACGACGCTCCTACCGAGCAGGTATATGGCGCAATTAAGGCTATCGGTTTCACCGACGTTATCGAGGTTGCACGTGGTGCCGAGGTAACAACCGAGAAGGAGACTCACGAGTTCGCAGAGAAGATGGAGGAGGGTCAGGCATTCATGACTACATCTTGCTGTCCTTCATATATGGAGATGGCACGTAAGCACGCTCCTGAGTTGCAGAAGTATATCTCTTCTACATATTCGCCAATGGTCTACACTGCTGAGATCGCTCACCAGAAGTATCCTAATGCAAAGGTGGTATTCGTAGGTCCATGTATCGCAAAGCGTAAGGAGGCACGTCGCGAGGATCTTCCCGAGAAGATCGACTACGTACTCACATACGAGGAGATTCACGCTATCTTGGGCGGTATGAACATCGAGTTGGGCGAGGCTAACATTCACCCCGTAGATTGTGCATCACGTCGCTCGGCTCACGGCTTTGCAGAGAATGGTGGTGTAACAGCAGCTGTTAAGGAGCTCGTTGCAGGTAAGATCGACTTCACAACATTGCAGATTGCAGGCTTGAATAAGAAGAATGTTGGTTTGCTCAAGGCCTACGGTAAGACAGGCAAGGCACCAGCTCAGTTCATCGAGGTTATGGTTTGCGACGGCGGTTGTATCTCAGGTCCAAGTGTTCACACTGCATACGAGACCGGCAAGAAGACCTTCACAGCAGAGTTATTGAAGCGATAATTGATGAGGGAGTTGGTTGAGCATTTGGCGCGATGTCACAAGCTCGACGCCACAGAATTGGGACAGCTGCTATATAGCGCTGTCACCAACGATGACGTGCTACAACTACTCCGCGACACAGCGGTCCGAACTGCTCACCAGCAGTTCGGACTTGGTGTATATGTACGTGGCCTTATCGAGCTAAGTAGCTTCTGTCGCTGCGACTGTCTATATTGTGGCCTTAGACGCAGCAACCGTACTGCGGAGCGTTACAGACTTACGCAGGAGGAGGTCATGGAGTGCTGTCGTGAGGGTTATGCTCTCGGATTCCGCACCTTTGTATTGCAGGGTGGAGAGGATGGCACACATACCGACATGTGGCTTGCGGAGCTGATAAGCAAGATGCGCGCTACGTATCCCGATGTTGCAATAACGCTATCGCTTGGCGAGCGTAGCGAGAAGTCATACAAGACTCTCAAGGAGGCAGGTGCAAATCGCTATTTGCTGCGCCATGAGGCAGCCAATGAGGAGTTGTACGCTTCGCTACACCCATCGAGCAAGGGCTTGCAACATCGTCTCGACTGTCTTGCAGCGCTGAAGCGTTGCGGCTATCAGACAGGAATGGGCATGATGATTGGTGTTAAGGGACAGACTATAGAGCATATTGTCGAAGATCTACTCCTTATCGAGCGCATGCAGCCCGAGATGGTGGGTATCGGTCCTTTTCTTCCACATCGAGCAACCCCCCTTGGCGAGGAACCAGCGGGAGAGCTACGCCTAACACTCGCCACAATTGCCATAGTAAGACTTATGTTACCACACGCTCTGTTGCCCTCGACAACAGCACTTGCCACACTCACACCACAAGGAAGATTGGATGGCATACTATCGGGAGCGAATGTGGTAATGCCCAACCTATCGCCCTCGAGTGTTAGGGCGAAGTATGCTATATATGAGAATAAGGCCTCGTGGGGTAAAGAGGCTGCCGAGGGTATCGCAGCACTCAACAGCGAACTTGCGACCATAGGCTACCACATCGACTTCTCGCGAGGCGATTATCAACCCTAAAACTAGTTATGTTATGAGTACAATTCAATACAATCCTAAGTCAATCCACGCAGCAGAGTTTATCCATGATGGTGAGATTCGCTCGACGCTCGAGTATGCCCGCCAGATGCGCAATGACCGTGCGCTTATCGAGGAGATTCTTTTGAAGGCCGAAGAGGGCAAGGGTATCACTCACCGCGAGGCCGCAGTGCTTATCGAGGTGGAGGATAAGGAGATCGAGGAGCGCATATACGCCATTGCCCGCAAGCTCAAGGAGCGCATCTACGGCAACCGTATCGTGATGTTCGCACCCCTGTACCTCTCTAATCACTGTGTGAATGGCTGTGTCTACTGCCCCTACCATGCGCAGAACCGCACTATACCACGTCGTAAGCTTACGCAGGAGGAGATTCGTCGCGAGGTTATCGCCTTGCAGGACATGGGCCACAAGCGATTGGCGTTGGAAACTGGCGAGCACCCTAAACTCAGCCCTATTGAGTATGTGTTGGAGTCTATCGACACGATATACTCTATCAAACATAAGAACGGAGCTATTCGTCGTGTGAATGTAAATATCGCGGCGACAACCGTCGAGAATTACACACGTCTGAAGGATGCTGGTATTGGCACCTATATTCTCTTTGAGGAGACCTACGATCGTGAGGCTTACGAAAAGCTACACCCAACAGGTCCTAAGAGCGATTGGGCATACCACACCGAGGCTATGGATAGAGCCATGGAGGGAGGCATCGACGATGTAGGTATCGGCGCTTTGTTCGGTCTGTCTAACTACCGCTACGACTTAGTTGGTATTTTGATGCACGCCGAGCACCTCGAGGCACGCTTTGGCGTTGGCCCACACACTATTAGCGTACCTCGCATCCGCCCTGCAGATGACATCGATCCTAAGGACTTCCCCGATGCAGTTACCGACGATGTATTCCGTCGTATCGTTGCTGTATTGCGTATCGCTGTGCCATATACCGGAATGATTGTGTCTACACGCGAGTCGAAGCGTTCGCGCGAGTTAGTCCTCGACGTGGGTGTATCGCAGCTTAGCGGAGGTTCACGCACCAGCGTAGGTGGATATGCCGATGAGCAGAATGTGGAGAATGTCGAGGATTCGGCACAGTTCGACATCTCGGACGACCGCACACTCGACGAGATTGTAGGTTGGCTACTCGAGTTGGGCTATGTACCGAGCTTCTGCACGGCTTGCTACCGCGAGGGACGCACGGGTGATAGATTTATGTCGCTTGCTAAGCGCGGACTTATCGGTGACTGCTGCGCGCCTAACGCACTGATGACCTTAGCCGAGTATTTGGAGGACTATGCATCGCCCAACGTTAAGCTCTTGGGTAAGAATATGATAGCACGCCAGACACAGATTATCCCCTCGGAGAAGATACGTCGTATCACGCTCAAGAACCTCGATGAGATTGTTAATGGCAAGCGCGATTTCCGCTTCTAAAGTGTTGTAACTATGCAGACTACAGCGAGTTCGGAGCGCGTACATATAGCGATATTTGGACGCTGCAATGCCGGTAAATCAACACTTATGAATGCCCTCACAGGGCAAGAGACGGCTATCGTGTCGGCACAAGCTGGCACGACGACAGATCCTGTGCGTAAGGCTATGGAGGTCAATGGCTTGGGTGCTGCCGTGATTATCGATACCCCAGGTTTGGACGATAACACACTGCTGGGCAACGAGCGCGTGGCACGTAGCGCAAAGATTCTCGACCAGACAGATATCGCATTGGTGCTTTTCACGGATAAGGAGTTCGACGTAGAACTTCAGATAATGGAGGAGTGTCGCGTAAGGGAGATACCGACGATTGTCATCCTAGCGCAGACCGACCGCATCGCAAATAGCGAGACTGTTGCCGAGGCTATTGCTAAGGCTACCGAGCGTAAGGTAATCTCGCTCAGCGCACTCAGTGGCGATGGTATGGAGCAGCTATATGATGCTCTTCGCGCGCTACGTAGCGACGAGCAGCGATATATCACCGAGGGTTTCTGCAAGGCTGGCGACAAAGTACTACTCGTAATGCCACAAGATAAGTCGGCACCTAAGGGTCGCCTTATTCAGCCACAGGTGCAGACTATTCGCGAGTTGTTGGATCGAGGTTGTGTGCCCATCTGTTGCACACCCGAGACTATGTCGGAAGCGTTAGCTGCATTGAGTCACGCACCCGAACTTATCATCACCGACTCGCAGGCATTCGATGCGGTGTATAACCTTAAGCCTGAGGGTTCTACACTCACATCGTTCTCTATACTCTTTGCACGCTATAAGGGCGACATTACACTCTTTACCGAGGGAGTCAAGGCACTTAAAGGTATTAACTCGTCGTCACGTATCTTGATTGCCGAGGCGTGTACACATACCCCGCAGAATGAGGATATTGGACGTGTTAAGTTGCCACGTTTGCTACGCAAGAAGTTTGGCGAGGAGCTGCAAATAGACATCGTCGGTGGCGCAGACTATCCCGAGGATCTGACGCCCTACGATTTGGTTATTCACTGCGGTGCTTGCATGTTTAACCGTCGCCACGTGCTCAGCCGTATCGAGAAGGCGCGTAAGCAGGGTGTAGCTATCACGAACTATGGCGTTATCCTCGCTGCGTTGAGTGGCATTCTCGACCGCGTGCGAACAAATTAGTTTTGCAGATTAGGATAAATTATGTAACTTTGGAGGAAATTACTACCCCTATGGAAAACAAAAAGATAAAATTGTTGGATCGTCGATTCAAGATTATGATTCCCGCCGAGGAGATTGACAAGGCTGTGGAGCGTGTTGCCGAGCAGCTTAACGAGCGTTATGAGGGTAAGACTCCCATCTTCTTGGGTGTGTTGAGCGGTGCTTTCCTCTTCCTCAGCGACTTGGTGCGTAAAGTAAACTTCGACTCGCGCTTGGCATTTGTTAAGATTTCGTCATACGACGGCACACAATCTACGGGCAACGTGAAGCAGCACCTCGGCATAGACTTCGATATCGAGGGTAAGGATATTATCATCGTCGAGGATATCGTCGAGACGGGCCACAGCATGAACTATTTGCTCGAGTACTTGAAGGAGCGCAAGCCTGCAAGTGTGTCAATCTGTACACTCTTCTACAAGCCCGAGAAGTTCCTCCACGAGTATAAGATTGACTATGTAGCTATGCCTATCGGCAATGAGTTTATCGTAGGCTACGGCTTGGACTACAATCAAATAGGCCGTAACCTCAAGGATATCTACGTTTTGGACGAGGATTAACGACTATGACCGACAGTACTAAAGAGCGCGTGATGCGATACTTCTGGCGAGGCCTTATCATAGCCTTGGCCGTCTACACGGTCGTTGTATGTTTCAGCACGGTGTGGAAGATAGTACGCACACGTCTACGTACTGCCGATATCAAATGCCATATCGAGAGGTTGGAGACAAAGATTTCGCGCGATAGTGCCTTTGTCGAGCAGATACAGCACTCGCCCGATTTCTTGGAGCAGTTTGCCCGTGAGCAGTACCACATGCAACGCAAGGGCGAGACGGTCTATATCCTCGAGGAGTAGCAAGTAACATTATGATATAAATCTGCCGAGCGTGTAGCTCGGCAGATTTTTTGTATATACACAATAACTCAACAATGCATTGCGTTAGATAGATAAACAAACAACTAAAACTGCGTGCCTATGTAGCATTTCGCCTCCTAACATTTTGAAACTTAAGATTATGATCAAGAAAACATTTGCAGTTTTAGCCATTGTCGCACTATCGGCGACGAGTGGCGTTGTGGCTACATTTGTAGCAGACAACTATTTCGTAAAGGAGGAGAATCGCATCGCATTAAAGAGCGCCTTTGCAGATAGCAACATCGTGGCACAGAAGAGCTGCGGAGCAGATACACACTTCACTGCCACAATCCCCTCTACAGAGTATCCTGACCTGACATACGCTGCCGAGAATGCTGTGAAGGCCGTAGTAAACATCGAGGCTACAAAGGAGATAGCATCGCGTGGTGGACACGTAGACCCATTCTTCGAGTTCTTCGGCTTCCCACAGGGTTATGGTCAGGGCGGCGGTAAGCGCGAGGCGCGAGCTGGTGGCTCGGGAGTGATAATCTCGGAGGATGGCTATATCGTAACAAACAACCATGTGATTGAGGATGCCTCGAAGCTCCGCGTAAAGCTATACGATGGTCGTGCCTTCGACGCAAAGGTCATAGGCTCCGACCCCGCAACAGATGTTGCACTGCTGCGCATCGAGGCTGAAGGGCTACCAACAATACCCTTTGGTTCATCGGATGATCTTCGTCTTGGCGAATGGGTGCTGGCCATCGGATACCCAATGGATTTGCAATCGACAATCACGGCAGGTATCGTTTCGGCAAAGGCACGAAGCCTCGGTGCGCTCAATGACCGCCACGGCATAGAGTCGTTCATACAGACCGACGCTGCTGTAAACCCTGGTAACTCGGGAGGTGCATTAGTTAATTCGCGCGGTGAGCTCATCGGCATAAATACCATAATCAAGACCTCGACAGGTAGCTACGTAGGCTACTCATTCGCTGTGCCTGAGACCATCGTGCGCAAGGTTGTCGTAGACCTTAAGGAGTCTGGCGTAGTGCAACGTGCCGTATTGGGCATCTCGTTCCGAGCTATCGACCAGAACTTTATCGACGAGATGGGCAAGGAGCTCGACATTGACAAGGTTGGAGGCATCTACGTAGCCTCGATTGTAGAGGATGGCGCAGCATCGAAGGCCGGCCTTCGCAAGGGCGACATCATCGTCGAGGTGGATGGCGTCGAAGTAAACGATTCGGCTATCTTCCTCGAGCAGATCGGCAAACGTCGTCCAGGCGATGAGGTAAGGCTTAAGGTACGTCGTAATGGCGAGCTACGCACCATAACAGCGATACTTCAAAATCGTAGCGGCGAGACTGCCCTACTATCGCGCGAGGATGTCGATATTGTAGCGGCCCTGGGGGGTCAGTTTGCGACAGCCTCGGAGCGCATCTGCCGTCAACTCGACATACGTGGTGGCGTGGAGGTACGTGCCATAAAGCGTGGCGGACTACTTGAACGTGCACGTGTCAAGGAGGGTTTTATCATCACGCACATAAACGACAAGCAGGTCTACAGCGTAGAAGATATTGAGCGAATGACGGATAAGATAGGCTCAATAGATGGCATATATCCCAACGGACGAGCTTCGAGCTATCTGATTGTGCAGTAGGTCACAAGACACGGCTCTACGACATATTCTGCTTGAACTACACTATTTCGCCTTCCGCAGTTTTTGCGGAAGGCGTTTTTTGTATTCTCGCAGGACAATGTCCCCGCAGAGTGTTGTTCGTTTCGGAAATAATTTCTAACTTTGTAGTGCTATTGCTTAAATAGCAGACATATTGAAAGTGTTTTCGCAGTCCTTACAAGAAAATGTGGAAGTTTTCAAAGGAAGAGGGCAAACGAATGACACTCATTTCTTGTATAGCTATGTGGCTATGCACGCTCTGTGCATATACCCATACTATCCAAGTGTGGGGCATTGTATCGTTTATTCTTCCATAGGTCTTTCCACAACCTTCTTGTAAATAAACGAGAATCATCTCCACACTTTCTTATTTATATTAATCCACCGCAAGAGGAGATGTTACGGTAACAGAACGTGTCGGACTTGATAGTTCGACAAGAGGCGATGCACGACACTATTGAGTGATAACCTAAATATTTATGCTTATGTTAAACAAGTTTTCAGCGTTAGGAGGTAGAACGCAAAAATTCATTTACACCCTTATTATGGGGGCATTAATTCTATGTGTTGGTTGCAATCAATCCGAGATTGACGAAACGACAAAACTGAGCGTAAAGATTGAAACAGAATCGGTGAGCGAGTCATCTATTTCGTTTAAGATCTGCTCGACAAATGCCGACGAGGTTAGGTATCTTGTGTTGAAATCTTCCGAGGGTATGCGCGATGCGGAAGAGATTTTGACTACAGGCCGTACATCCAAAGTAAATCAGGAGTATGTAATCAAGGAGTATAACCTTGAGCGCGACACGCCATATCTCGTTGCCGTAGCTGCGAAGAACAGCAAGGGCATCGAAGTAGCCTACGAGATTATCACCACAGCACCAAAACAGTATGAAGAGCTCACGCTCGACTTTAGCTTAGTGCGTCGCGTATTAAATGAGGAGTACTCCGACACGGAGTTCGCACTCCTATTCACAGATGTAGACCCAGAGGTCGAGCTCACTCTTGTTTTCAATGCCGAGCCTGGCGAGATACTGCCCGATGGCAACTATACGACAAATGGCGGTATCAACGCAAATATTGATGCTAAGAGGTCTTTCCTAAGCTCTACAAATGGTGATGAGCCCATATATTTCGACAGAGTAGATGTGCAGGTTCAGATTCCACACAAGGAGATTAGGGATAAGTATCTCATTACTGCCAACCTATATGCCGACGACACCCTCTACAAGGTTGTCGTATATGATTATGTGGGTAATATGCCCGTATACGACACTTCGAATATGACATTTGACTATCCCACAATTCGCGAAAGGGATTATGGCAAGCGTGCTACTATAGTCTTCGTCTCGGAGGGCGAAAAGGCAACGCTTGTCCTCGAAACATATCTTATCGAGCCAAATGGAATGTATATAGTACCTGGCGAGTATAGCATAAAGCATGGCAAGGATGATTTTAATGAGGGAGATATCGACTCTCAAAACTCTTGGTTTATCGCAAATGGCTCCTATGCAGAGCTTGTAAGTGGTAGAGTTCATATCTCTATTAATGACGCCTATGACTATATCTTTGTTGTGGATGTTATCGACGAGCTGGGACGCGAGATAAAGTTCGAGTATTGCGGTTTTATTCCAACGATGACCTTCGACCGCCAATTCACGCTCGAATCGGCGACTATCAGCGAGGTTGAGAGTGGCAGATATCGCGTAGACTTTGGTGGTAGCAGCTACACCTTGTCGTTTGAGATTTGCGCAGACTCACTTACCGATGGTAGTTATCCTATTGCAGAGGTGAGCGAGGCACAGCCAAAATATGTGGATAAGGCAACGGTTAGCTTTAGCTCATCGTCTAACAGCATAGCCATTAAGAGTGGCAAGGTGCGTATTTTATGGATTGAAGAGGATGTTGCAGAGTTCAGTTTTGAGCTATGTGCACAGGACGACTACCACATCTGGCACGGAAAATATCGAGGAGCAATAGAGTAATTTGCTACGCAAAAT
>JAZRCN010000025.1:0-36996 GCA_045659765.1 Alistipes sp. | reverse complement strand
TAATAACCTTTTAACTTAACTAAAACTATGGATGTAAAAGTTATTATGGCCAATTTGGAGGCCAAGCACCCCGGTGAGGCTGAGTACTTGCAGGCGGTTCAGGAGGTATTGGAGTCTATCGAGGAGGTATACAACCAGCACCCCGAGTATGAGAAGGCAAAGATCGTTGAGCGTATGGTTGAGCCTGATCGTATCTTCACTTTCCGTGTTACATGGGTAGACGATAACGGTGATGTACAGACTAACCTCGGTTACCGTGTACAGTTCAACTCAGCTATCGGTCCTTACAAGGGCGGTTTGCGTTTCCACCCTGCAGTTAACCCTTCAATGTTGAAGTTCCTCGGTTTCGAGCAGACTTTCAAGAACGCTTTGACTACCCTTCCTATGGGTGGTGCTAAGGGTGGTGCAGATTTCAACCCCGTTGGCAAGTCAGATGGCGAGATCATGCGTTTCTGCCAGGCATTCATGCAGGAGTTGTGGAACAACATCGGTGTAGATACTGACGTTCCTGCTGGTGACGTAGGTGTTGGTGGTCGTGAGATCGGCTTCCTCAACGGTATGTACCAGAAGCTTGCTCGCAAGTACCACACAGGTGTATTGACAGGTAAGGGTATGACTTGGGGTGGTTCAATCCTCCGTCCTGAGGCTACTGGTTACGGTGCTTTGTACTTCGTAGAGTATATGTTGGCTAAGGCTGGCAAGGATATCAAGGGTAAGACTGTTGCAGTTTCTGGCTTCGGTAACGTAGCTTGGGGTGCATCACAGAAGGCAGTTGAGCTCGGTGCTAAGGTTGTTGCAATCTCTGGTCCCGATGGCGTTTGCGAGATCCCTGGTGGTATCACTAACGAGATGATCGACTACATGTTGGTAATGCGTTCTTCAAACCGCAACAAGGTTGAGGATATGGCTACTAAGTTCCCTGAGGCTTGTAAGTTCACAGCTGGTAAGAAGGCTTGGTCTGTAAAGTGTGACATCGCACTTCCTTGCGCATTCCAGAACGAGTTGAACGAGGCTGATGCTAAGGAACTTTTGGCTAACGGTACATGGTGCTGCGCTGAGGTTTCTAACATGGGTTGTACTCCTGAGGCTATCCACGCATTCCAGTCAGCAGGTATCCTCTTCGCTCCTGGTAAGGCTGTAAACGCTGGTGGTGTTGCTACTTCAGGTCTTGAGATGACTCAGAACTGTATGCACATTTCATGGGCAGGTGAGGAGGTTGACGAGAAGCTCCACTTCATCATGAAGTCTATCCACGAGGCTTGCGTTGAGTTCGGTACTCAGGCTGATGGTACTGTTAACTACGTTAAGGGTGCTAACATCGCAGGTTTCATGAAGGTTGCACAGGCTATGCTTGAGCAGGGTATCATCTAATCTCTTTTAGATTTTAGAGGGCATCTTTAGTCCTTCCCAAACAAAATCCCACGGGCTGTACTTAGGTACTATCCCGTGGGATTTCTTTTTTTGCGAAAGCCTAAATCTGCTCCACTAAAATCAAAAATAGTATAGAGTTTGAATAGTGCTACCTTCTGACGCTAAATGTATAATTCCCGAATGGAAAATATGTCAAGTATATCCCATTCGGGGCTTTCTTATGTCATAGCCGCAGCTGCACCACTCTGACATGAAAGTCGGTTAGGTTATCGCCTTGAGTGATATTTATATATGTGTGTAGTAATGTGAGATAAGACCTATAAAACGATTACACCCCAAACAGAGATGTTTGGGGTGTAATCGTTTTAGAATATCCTCTTATGGCAGAGGAACCACGTTAGCGAAGCCCATAAAGGCCATTGCCAAGAGGCTTGCGGTGATAAGCGCGATAGGCACACCTCGCAGAGCCTGTGGAACATCCTCTACATCCAATCGCTCGCGGATACCTGCAAAGAGTACCAAGGCCAAAGCAAAGCCTACTGCTGTAGCAACGGCGTAGATTACGCCAGTGATAAGCGAGAAATCTTTCTGCACCATAAGGATAGCAACACCAAGCACAGCACAGTTTGTCGTAATCAGCGGCAGGAAGATACCCAATGCCTGATAGAGTGCTGGAGATACCTTCTTAAGCACAATCTCTACCATCTGCACCAAGGCAGCGATAACGAGGATAAAGACAATAGTCTGCATATACTCGATACCGAAGGGTATAAGGATATAGTTCTGCAAGCACCATGTAACGATAGCTGCCAAAGCCATAACGAATGTCACGGCCATACCCATACCCAACGATGTCTCAACCTTAGACGATACACCAAGGAAGGGGCAGATACCGAGGAACTGCGACAGAACCACGTTATTAACAAAGATTGCACCGATAACGATAGCGATAAGGGTGATAGGTGCTGCCTCGACACTACCAGTTTCGAAGGCGGTGATCACCTCTTTAGAAATATTAATCGTATCCATAGTTATTACTTACGTTTAGCAATTTTGTTGAACAACACCATCAAGTAGCCCAATGCGAGGAAGCCTCCAGGCGCGAGGACAAATACCAAAGGCATCACATCCGAGGCGAACGAGAAGCCAAAGATTGCTCCCGTACCCAAGATCTCGCGGACAGAGCCTATGACAGTGAGCGAGAGCGTAAAGCCCAGACCGATACCTACGCCATCCAATGCCGAATCCCACACGCCATTCTTCGAGGCGAAGGCCTCGGCACGACCAAGGATGATACAGTTTACCACGATAAGCGGAATAAATACACCCAACGAGGCGTATAGCGCAGGAACGTATGCCTTCATCAACATCTCGATAATGGTCACGAACGAGGCGATAACCACGATAAACGCAGGGATGCGCACCTTATCAGGAATTAAATTCTTGATAAGCGATATTACCATGTTAGACATGATAAGTACGGCCATTGTTGCTACGCCCATACCCATACCGTTGATGGCCGTAGAGGTTACGCCCAACGTGGGACACATACCCAGGATAAGAACAAACGTAGGGTTCTCCTTGAGTATACCTTTCGTAATAAGTTGCAATTTACTCATTGCTTATCTCTCCTTTCTGAGCCGCGGGCTCCTGCTCGTTATTTTCGTTTGTTAGCGTTGCGCCACTCTTTCCATCCTCGTTGAGTGTTGCACCTGACACTGCATCCTCATTAAGTGTAGCACCCGACGCTGCATCCTCGTTTGCCGACTGTGTAGCACCCGACTTAGCATCGCTACTCTTTGGCAAAGCATACTTAGCCCAAAGATAGCCTGCATAGGCACTCTCGATAGCATTAGCATAGGCGCGTGACGAGATGGTCGAACCCGTGAGGGCATCGAACGAGCCAGAAGCATTGTCCTTCTTTACTTCGAAGACCATTGCCGCAGGATTCTTACCTACAGTGCTACGCTCCAAAGCGTTGCCTGCAACGACCATGTTAGCACCAAGGCCTGGAGTCTCCTTCTGCGATAGTACCTTCACGCCATTGATGATTGTACCCTCGGCACTCTCCACAAAGCCTACCATGAGGTAGATGCGATCGGCATAACCATTCTTCGTGATGCTGGGGGCCTCTACGGCATATCCCACCAATTCGCCATTACCATCCATAACCTTTGTGATGGTGATGTTAAGGCTGCCATCGTTAATAGAGCAACTCACCTCCTCGTACGAAGGAGTACCTTCGAATGTTGGTAGTACCTCCAACTTAGCCTTTGCCTTATTAGCAAGCTCGGTTTCGAGGATTGTGTTGTACGTAAGATTATTTACCAAGCCCACAAGTAGGGCTGCCACTGCGGTAATGGTGAAGAGCACCACGACCATATTTTTAAGTGAACTTTTCATACCTCTACCTCCTTATTTAACACCGAAACGCTTTGGACGACAATACTTGTTGATTAGCGGCGTTGCGGCATTCATGATAAATATCGCAAATGACATACCCTCGGGATAAGCTCCCCACAAGCGGATAATCATGGTCAAAAGACCGATGCCCACGCCATAGATAATCATGCCCTTATGTGTCATGGGCGATGTAGAGTAGTCCGTAGCCATAAATATTGCACCAAGCAACGCACCACCTGCCAAAATGTGGAATAGAGGCAACTTATAGAGCATAGCGCCACCCTCGCCTAATGCTACACATAGCGCAAAGAGCGCCATGGTGCCAAGTACTGCCACAGGGATATGCCAAGTGATAACTCGGCGAACCAAGAGGTAAAGACCTCCGAGAAGAAGGGCAAATGAGCCGATCTCACCGAGTGAGCCGTTCATGTGACCACCGAGCATCGCTATAAAGTCGATATCCGCTACGCCACATACGCCAGCCTTAACATCGGCCAAAATCGTAGAGCCTGACAACGTATCGGGGACATGCGTAGTCCAGTCGGTCATCTGCACGGGGTAGGCGATAAGCAGGAAGATACGACCCGTAAGTGCTGGGTTAAATGGATTGCAACCCAAACCACCGAAAGTCATCTTGCCGATACCGATAGCCACCAAGGCACCGATTACCACAATCCACCATGGAATACCTACGGGTAGGTTAAAGGCGAGGAGCACGCCTGTAACTACTGCCGAGAGATCGCCAATAGTAGAGTTGCGCTTGAACATAAATCTCTGAATGAGGTACTCGAAGAGTACGCAGGCCACAACTGCTACAGCAGTGGTGAGAAGCACTCTCCAGCCAAGCACATAGGTAGATACTGCGAGTGCTGGGAGCAATGCCAAGACCACATCACCCATAATACGGCGTGTAGATTCGCTACCGTGGATATGGGGTGAGGGTGCAGCAAAGAGTCTGAATGCCATAATCTATCTGTTTTTTCGTTATTTCAATGAGTGGGAATACTACTTTTTCATTGCGCGCGCACGTATGTTGCCCATTACCGTCTGCTTACCGATACGGATGTAGTCCAACAGCGGGAGATTTGATGGACAGGTGTATGAACAGCAACCGCACTCGATACACTCCATAATCTTGTGCTCCTCGGCTCTATCCCAAAGCTGACGCAACGATAGCTTCGAGATAAGATAGGGCTCCAGGCCCATAGGACATGCCGATACGCACTTCGCACACTTGATACACGCAAGCTCCTTACCGCGCGATGCCTCACAACCCGAAAGAACCGTAATGCCCGAGCAGCCCTTCATCACAGGTGCATCGAGGTTTACCACAGAGCGACCCATCATAGGACCGCCATTGAGCACCTTAACATCGCCCTCAGGGAGGCCTCCTGCCGCATCAAGCACACTCTTGATAGGTGTACCGAAGCGAAGTATGAAGTTGTGTGTCTCTTTGAGCTCCTTACCTGTGATTGTAACGACACGCTCGATAAGAGGCTTATTCTTCTGTACAGCTTCATATACGGCAACAGATGTCGAGGCATTACATACCACCGCGCCTACTGAGATAGGTAGTGCTGGGGGAGGAGGTACCTGACGACCCGTAACGGCTGCGATAAGCTGCTTCTCACCACCCTGAGGGTAGCGTGTCTTGAGAGCCATGACTTCGATACCACGATAGTTGCCCTTCGTGATAAGGTTGTTGAGGTGGGCTACGGCATCAGGCTTATTGTTCTCCACGCCAATCACGGCACGTTCTACCTTCAACGCACGCATTAAAATCTCGACACCTGAGAGCAACTCCTCGCCACGCTCCAACATCGTGCGATAGTCCGAGGTTAGGTAGGGCTCACACTCCACACCGTTGATGATGAGTATCTCTGCTTTTTGGCCATCGGGTACGGTGAGCTTTACGTGTGTGGGGAATGTTGCACCACCCATACCAACAATACCAGCATCCTTAATCTTGGTGATGATATCTGTAGGGCTAAGCGTACACTCACGCTTAAGCTCTGTGCTACGGTCAATTGACTCTATCCACTCGTCGCCCTCGCGCTTTATGACGATCATCTGGCGGTATAGACCCTCGCCATTTGCAAACTCGTCGATAGCCTTGACAACACCCGAGATAGGTGAGTGAATATTTGCCGATACGAAGCCCGTAGCCTGTGCTATAATCTGGCCCGTAAGTACCTTGTCGCCCTTAGCAACGATAGGTGTTGCGGGAGCACCAATATGCTGAATCATAGGGATTGCTACCTCGTCGGGTAGCGCCATAGTCTCGATAGCCTTATCCTTGCTCCACTTCTTATTGTCTGACGGATGAATACCGCCTATAGGGAATGTTCTCATAATGTAGCTCTGTTTTTCGTTAGGCCTTACTCTCCATCGCCTTGTTCTCTACAACCTTAGGCTCCTTGGGTAGTGGCTCCATGTTTACGATGTGGATAGCGCCTGTAGGACACTCGTTCACGCACTTGCGGCACAATTTACACTTCTCAGCATCGATATAAGCCAAGCTGCCATCCATAGATATTGCTCCAAAGGGGCACACCTTAGCACACTTGCCGCAGCCGATACAACCCGCCTTACAAGCCTTCATTACCACAGCGCCACGGCTCTTAGAACGGCATGCAACGTATATCGCACGGTTCTTGGGCCACTTCTTACGCATCTCGATAAGTGCCTTAGGACACGCCTTAACACACGCGCCACATGCTGTACACTTGTCAGCGTCGATCTCCACAAGACCTGTCTCAGGGTTCATGACAATAGCTCCAAACTGGCATGCTGCTGCACAGTCGCCATAGCCCAAACAGCCGTAAGCACATGCCGACTCTCCTGTGTAGAGTGAGTTTACCACAGCGCAGCTACGAGCACCGTCGTAGCAGTTTACCTTTGCTCGCTTGTCGCACGAACCGCCACAGCGCATAGTGGCTACCATAGGGCCCTTCTCTGCTGCCGACTTACCCAAGTAGCTTGCGATAGAGACCATCGTTGATGCTCCTGCTACAGGGCAGTAGAGTGAAGATATATCATCCATTTTGACCAACGCCTCGGACATAGAGCGGCAACCGGCAAAGCCGCAACCGCCACAGTTAGCTCCGGGCAACATCTTCTCAACTTCGTCGATGCGGGGGTCCTCCTCGACCTTGAAACGCTGTGCCACGAAGTAGAGGATAACAGCCAGGATGGCTCCCAACACGCTGAGTGTTAGGATTGTCAATACTAATGCGTTCATTACTCCTTTATAATTGTAAATTTAATTTTTCTCTCAATAGTGTGTCTTAGAACGTATAACATCACATAATACACGGCCACGCTACACAACGAACCTATAGCTGCGATACCATCGCTACATCCCGTGACCTTAATGCCAAATAAAACAGCTAACATAACCACAAGAGGTAGAACATAGCCCCAGACCACCGAGCTAAAGCCCATTTGTGTGCTGAGAAGAGCTACCACGACGCGCTCGCCAGGCTGAAACATTGAAGCATGGTCGCTATCAACCTCGATAATTCGCTTCTGGCCATCTACGCCACAGATGCCCTTAGCATGGCAACCTGCGCATGCCGACTCTCTCTCGACACTAACTGTGACAATGCGACCCTCGACACTCTCGACAACGCCTCTATGTTGCACGCACTCTCTCATGGATTACAACTTCTGCTCAGACCCTCGATTAAGGATGATAAGTGCTCCAATAACACCAGGTATCCAGCCGCAAAGCGTTAGAAGGAAGATGATAAGCACAGAGCCACAACCCTTATCCAAAACGGCCAAGGGAGGAAAGAATATTGCTAAAATAGCACGAAGCAGTGTCATTATCGTAGTGTGTGTAATGTGTGTTATATAGGCCGAGGAGCTTGCAACATTCGAGATGTCGCATAGCTCCCTATCTTTTTGTCAGTTACTTAATCGCCGTAGTGATTTACCAAAGGCATCAACCACTCGTGGCCAAAGGCGCAAGGCGATAGACGCAGTACGGGAGGGAACTGATAACGTTTCTTCTCGTTCTGCATAACCATCGTGTGGATCTTCTCAACAACGGCCGAGTCGAAACCAGCATCAACGATCTCCTCGCGGTGCTGCTTCTTCTCGATCATACGGAATAAGATGGCGTCGATAACCTCGTAGTGGGGTAGCTGGTCACTATCCTTCTGGTCGGGACGAAGCTCCGATGATGGCTCCTTGTTGATAATGTTGTCGGGGATTACATCACCGAACGTAGTGTTGATGTATCGTGCCAAGTCGTAAATCT
Organism: Alistipes sp.; assembly: GCA_045659765.1. Classification (GTDB taxonomy): domain Bacteria; phylum Bacteroidota; class Bacteroidia; order Bacteroidales; family Rikenellaceae; genus Alistipes. The sequence goes on along the minus strand of JAZRCN010000025.1, from coordinate 28,958 downwards.
CTCCCTTGTAGAGGTCGCCCGTAGGGCTGAACGTACCTGCCGTATCACCGTAGAGCGTACACCAGCCGAGAGCATTCTCGCTCTTGTTCGACGAGTTGAGCAACATGTAGCCGGTCTTGTTCTGCAAGGCCATAAGCATCGTAGTACGTATGCGTGTCTGAATGTTCTCCTCGGTAGCGTCAAACTCCGTACCGCCAATAACGGGACGTAGCGTGTCGATAATCGAGTTATAGGCATCGACAATGGGCAATACGCTATACTCCACACCGAGATTCTCGGCGAGCTTCTTAGCGTCCTCCACACTCTCGTTAGGTGTGAATGGCGAAGGCATGAGCAACACACGTACGTTCTCCTTGCCGAGTGCGCCTACTGCCAAGCAGGCAACAACTGCCGAGTCGATACCGCCCGAAAGACCAACGCAGGCCTTCGAATAGCCGTTCTTTGCAAAGTAGTCGCGAAGACCGAGACATGCAGCGCGATAGACAAGACGTGTACGGTCGTTGTAGGGCGAGAAGGGGACCTCGATAGCCTCGTGTACATCGTCGATGTCGAATAACTGAAGATCCTCCTCGAAGCTCTTCATGACCATCACAAGCTTGCCGTCACCGTTGAGAATGCCCGATGTTCCGTCGTAGACGATCTCGCCTGCGCCACCCACCTGATTAACCAAAATCACGGTCTTACCCTCAGCGAAGGCGAAACGACTGATCTTGTCGAAGCGACGCGAGAGGATACCCTTGCCGTAGCGACGAGCATTTACTGAGATGATTGCATCGATGTCCTCGTCTACCTCCTCGATGTGGCTGAGGTCATCACCGACAACTACACTGAGGGCATGGCCTGCAACGTGTACCGTTTGGCTGCCGATTGAAGAGCCTACGATATATCCCATCTCGCGGCGAGCTGTAACGTGGCGCTTGCCGATGTACTCGATCTCGCCATTGTGGTTGATGAATGCCGCTGCGCTGATAGGGCCCTCGGCTGTGAGGTAGGGAGTACCGATAATTGCTGATATACCGCGGCAACTGTCGGCGATGCGTTGTACCGCCTCTTCGCAGAGCGTAAGGAAGGTGGTCTTTGTCAGAAGTCCGTATGCCGGAGTGCCAGATACGGCGAACTCGGCAAAAACAACCAAATCGGCGCCCTGCGTCTTGGCGCTCTCGATTGCTGCTATAATCTTATCGGCATTTGCATTTACTGCACCTACCGTAAAGTTAAGCTGGGCTAATGCTATTTTCATATATCTGTCTTAAAAATTATTTGCTCTCGCGTTGGCTTATCTATACCTATGGTATAGTATAATCGCGACAAAGGTAGTAAAAATATAGTGAATAAAGCACGTTGTAGGATAAAAAGTTTGAAAAGCTGTAGATTTTTTACTCGTAGCAAATTTTCGAGCATTTAGATATGGTTGTTTATTGGATATAAAATAAATATTACAGCATAGATTTATGCTGTAATATTATCACTCTTTATATTATTAATTTGATGTTTGTTTACTGCGTTAAAAGGCCTCGTTAAGAGCTATGACCAATCCGTAGCATTTGCGTCCTAATCCGAAGTCAAGGCGAATGTTGGAGTTATTGCGTACCTGCCATCTTAGGCCTATGCCATAGGTTGGAAGAATCTCTTTGAAATTGAACTCGCTCCATGTCGAAAATATAGTTCCACAGCCGCCCCATGCCACACATCCAAATCTATCCCAGATATGTTGGCGTAGCTCTAACTGTGTAGATATCATGTTGTTGCCATTATAGCGACCCTCGTAATAACCTCGCATGCGACACTCATCGCCCAGCTGCGAGCGAAGTAGCCAAGGGGTGTTATCGTGGCGTAGTTCGCCATATAGATCGTAGGCTAATGTAGCACCGCGCCATAGCGATACGTAGAAGTCGAACTGTGCGGTTAGCTGCCATAAATCTTGGCTAAGACTGCTCACATGGTGGGGCCTAAAGATATACTCAATTCCGAGATATAAGCCTTGTTTAGGATTGGTGAGCGAATTACGCGAGTCGTATGTAAGGTTGATGCCAAAACCAGCGGTAGATATGCTCTTCGGTTCATTGTCGACGATCAGGCTTGTGTAGCTATCGCACTTGGCAGCGCTCAGATAGCGGTAGTCGCCATACGCGCCAACGTAGGTGTGGCGAGCAATGGCATAGCTATACCTAAGCCATGTAATATGCCGTTTCGAGGTGTAGCTTCCGTGTATGTCGCTGTTCGACTCTGCATAGCTAAGTCCCCAAAACTTAGTAGGTTGCGAGGCTGTTTCGATATGGTAGAATAGACGGTGTCGTCCCAAGCCAAGGATGTTGTAGCCATCGATAGCTATGCGGTAGTAGCCCGTTATTGACACTTCGGCCGATAGCTCCAGGCGAGATGACTCGACGTTGAGCGACATCGAACGTGTGCGATAGGCCATGTCGCCAATGAGTTTAAGCCTCAGACTTGTGGATGAAGAGTATGCTGGACCGCCGATAACGGAGTAGTTCGCACCATAGCCCACATCGCTTATGTCGCGCGTCACAAATTTATTAACCCACCGACTAAAACCACTCTCGCCTCTTAGGGCGGGGGTGGATTGATCGATGGGTGTATATTTCACGGTGATTGTATCACCGCCGATGATGCGTTGTTCGTTCTGTTGTGCAGCAAGCGGGGTGCTGAACAATAGAGCGCAAAGTAATACTATGAGGGATAATATCCTCATATTTTAGTTTTTAGCGGTACTTGTCGGCAATCTCCAAGAAACGCTGCTGCTCAGCCTCGTCCATCTCGCCTTTGTGGACGTAGACAAGCTCGCAATCGCGCGATACGATCATAATCACAAACTGGTTATTGCAATCGCCAAGACGCCATGCGCTGCTGATCCAGTGGTCGGGATCGCATACGATTGTTGCGCCATTTTTCGCGGTACGTGCATCGGCAATCTTGCGCACCAATGAGTTGGGGTATGCCGCATCCTTAAGATTTACGATGCCAAAACCCTCGATGTTTGGGCCCTTGATACGACTTGTCTCTTCAAGCCATGTGATGAAGTCGTGATTCTGCTTTGGAACCTCGGGATCTACATAGAAGATGAGTAGATTCTTCTCGCCCCACCAAGGTAGACGAGCCTTCTTAGTGTCCAAATCCTGCACCTCTACGTTGCGCACTTTGCGTGGTAGGCTCTGCGCCTCTGCGCTATATGAGAATGCGATAGATGCTACGATGAGGAGCAAAATAGCTTTTAGTTTCATAGTCATTGTATGTTTGTTTGTCCTTAAATTAGCTATATTTATATTATACGGCCGACAAAGGTACAAAAATAATTGAGTATTTTACCCCTTGTAACACAATGTTTTTGTTATAGGAACAAAAAAAAGAAATAAATAGCACAAGGTATCAATGAATTCTAAAATTTATTCAATGAAATGATTTGGTCAATACCATCTTGGCAATGTATATCTATAGTGCATTAAGGCAAATGGCAACTATTTAAAAATCGATAGTTGCCATTTACCTTAATCATTATCGCATTATATTATTTTGTGGCTTGGATTAAAAATGGTATCTTTGCACAAACGACAATTGATTGAGATATGAAACAACGCATACTTTTTGTCTGCCTCGGAAATATATGTCGCTCTCCAGCGGCCGAGGCGATGCTTCAACAGATGATTACTCGTGAGGGGCTCGTAGAACATATCGTGGTGGATTCGGCAGGTACGTATGGTGGTCATGCTGGCGAACGCTCCGATGTGCGTATGCGTCGTGCTGCCGAGGCGCGAGGTATAGAGATGACCCATCGAGCACGTCAGGTGCGCGAGGAGGATTTCGGCCGCTTCGATCGTATTATCGCAATGGACGACAACAACTACGAGGCTTTGTTCCGCTTGGCTCCCGATCGTGCTGCACAGCAGAAGATATTTCGTTTTAGAGAGTACCTGCGACACCATCCCGATTGGAGTTATATCCCCGATCCCTACTACGAGGGTCACGAGGGCTTTGAGTTGGTATTGGATCTCTTGGAGGATGGCTGTACGCAGCTCCTCGACGAGTTAAAGGCATAGCGATAATGCCAAAAGCATTGCTTTACGAAATAGAAAATGGCTGCCCATCGGAGCAGCCATTTATTGTTTTATCTCTTGACGGTTGTTACCGTATCGAACGATATCTCCTCGTCGATGATAGGCTCCTCGATAATGAAACCCTCGGGGAGTGCTGGGGTTGAAGGCTTGAGGTTCTCGGTGTGAGTCTTTGGTTTCTTGGGTGTTGAGGGCCACAATGCGGGTTTTACAACGCCAAACATGAACCACGCGGCAAACATAGCGACGATAATATTGAACACCTGAGCTCCGATAAACGAGAAGAGCAGACGACGATTTTCGCGCGATACTATCTCCTTTAGACGTGTATCCATGCCGATACAGACAAATGACAGCGAGAAGAAGAACGTCGAGAAGGTCTTAGCCATTGAGGTTTCGATAATATTACTCTTAGCATCGAGAGTCAGAAGCTCCTGTGTTTGCAGGATGCTAAACACAGCCGAGGCCAAGATAAAGCCGAGGATAAACTTCGGAAACTTATCCCAAACGATGCCAAGTGAGGGGATGTAGCTCTTATTGCCTTGGCCGCGTGCCGAAAGATACAAGGCGATGAAGAATGCTACGAAGCCAATCAAAACATTCTGAGTGGCTTTTACGACAATAGCTGTTTTCTGCGCAATATCACCAGCCATCTCCGATGATGCGCCAACACCCGATGTGGTGTCTATTGTTCCTCCAATCCATGCGCCGATAATCTCCTGCTGTATGATAGGGTCATCTGTGAGTAAGGGTGCGATCATGCCTGCTAACCAGGGCATAAGATATATCATAGGTACGACGATGATAAGCACCAGCGAGATGATATACGAGAGTTGCTTCTTGTCGGTATCGGCAACACCGGCAGCGGTGATACATGCCGAGACACCGCATATCGAGCAGCCGCTCGCCAGTGTCATCGCTGCGGCCTGGCCAATATTGAGCTTGCGCGCAAGCCAATAGGCGAAGAACCATACAATGCTCACAACTACGACAGCCTGAATAAGACCGGCTGCGCCCGACTTCATTACGTCGCTAAAGAGCACCGTAGCACCAAGGCAGACAACGCCAATCTTGATAAAAAATTCACCCTGAATTGCTGGCTTGAGCCACTCGGGGATGCGGAATAGGTTGCGAATAAGAAGGCCGAATAGAACAGAGAAGAATACAGCCTCGAAGCCGTAATACTTGACAGCCTCGATCTTGGCTATCCACTGCGCAAGTAGCGAGATGGCGAAGATTACGATAAACGAGCGTATAAGCCCCTTAGTTGGACGTCTCAGAAGAGTATTTCCAACATAGAGAAGTAGTAGAGCTATTATGAAAAAGGCTGCTATATCGTGCCAAGCTGCATGATGCGTAAGGTCGGCAGCAACTTTGAACCCATTGTTGGGCAGGAACGAGGCGAGTCCCGCAATGATAAGAAGGGGGAGGCTAAGAAATGTCACTACCCAATCTTCGGTTAAGAACTTTTTCATAATATTCAGTAACGTTTTAGATTTGAAAAAGAGTGAATAAAAAGTCTATTTTGTCGTTACACTTACCCTCAAAATGCTCATTTACAATAAGTAAACTGCGTTTTGGGCTTTGTAAGTCTAAAACAAGATCTATTTATTCACTCTCTTAGGTTTCGGGGGTTGGCTAATTTACTCTTTAGTCAGCCCCTTCATTAATTTTTTGTATTTAGAACATCGCCGTAACCATGAGGTTAGCACCGAAGTTGTCGCGCTTGGCTTTATTGCTGATGTCATCGATCATCTCGTAGGTGAGGTTGAACTGTAGACGCAAGAACTTGAAAGGTTTGTATGCAGTGCCAAGGCCGACTCTCTGTCGATCCAAAATACGACTTTCGTCATTTATGAACTCGTAGCGGGCAAACACCGACCATGGTTGCTCGAAGTGGTATCCACCCAAAACATACATCGAGTTGGTGAGGTTGTCGACATAGTCCACCTGAGCGAACTCCGAGCGAGCTACCCAATGGCGTGACTCATAGAGTGCACCAACAGCCCAACGAGGACTCTCCATGTTAACGCCATTGAAGAGTGTGTTGGCGTACATATACGAACCTGTCACGGCGAAACCCTTGAATGGCTTAATAAGCAAGCGAGCGATAAGATCTTTCGATGAATTATTATCCTTGCAGTTGATGCCCGAACCATTGAATACGCCAAGGTTGTAATTGATAATGTTGTAACCATCGCGCTCAATGAAACCGCCATATAGCTGGAATCCGATGTCACGACCTGTAGAGGCAATGCCATCATACTTGCCATTGTTACGGGCAATGAATGTGGTGATATACGAGTACTCGATGAACTCTACAGTTGTAGGGCCACAGTTCTCGTTCTCGTATGAGAATGGAATCTTGAACTGACCAATCTCGAAGTTAAGCGCTGAGAATGGCTTGTAGCGGATGTAGAGGTCGCAAATTTTGGGTGAACCTGCCATGTCAACCTGCAAGCGGTAGTCGAACTTCTCCTTCAAAAAGTCTCCGGTAAGGCTTACGCGCGCGCGCTTAACATAGAAAGAGGTCTCGGGGCTGTTGGCCTGATTCCACTCGAAACCTGTCTGAAGGTATCCCGAGAGGTTGAGGTGCTTGTTGGCAAATGCCTTCACCTTGTTCTCCGTCTTCTCTACTGCAACGCTCTGCTCTGCCGCTGGGTTAGCCTCAGTTGCGCCCTGAGCCATTGCCGATCCGCTAAAAAGAAGAAGGGCTGTGGCTACAAATAAATTTTTCAAACTCATAACGCTTAAAAATTTTGTGCAAATGTATTATAAAATTGTTTACTGAATATTAGTACAAATACTTAAATCAATGACTAAAAAAGTTCAAAATAAAACCTATATTAATATTTGGGCTCTCATAGACAGATAGTTAGCTGTGGATTAGGGTATAAATTGGTCACATTACACCCTTTTTTCCTTGCTCGACGTAGTGTGTATTCCGTTCCACTGCGCGATCCGTCCCACCATGCTACGATATGTGTGGCATTCTCCACAAGCATATTATTTCTGCGATTGTAAACTCCTGCATGATAGCGCTCTGCAGCGTAGCGCACGATGGTTGCATGACTTAAAATATTATCGTAGCATGCACGTTCATCTGTGTCGAAATATTGAGCAAATGCAGGGTAGGGTATGCAACACTCCAACACGATATTGCGCTTCTCGCTCATCAACTCTACGACGGCCTCGCCAGCTGCCAAGTCGAAGCCTTGGGCCATGCCTACACAGAAATGATGCGCACCCTCCTCGTAGAGCGAGGCTACGGTGTCGCGAAGTAGCTTATCGGCCTCGTGGGCATAGCTACGATGGCCTGTGAAAGCAACCACAATTCTGTCTGGTATAGGTTGAGTCGTCATATCGGGCGCAAAGATATGAAAAAAAGAGTATCGCACGCCTTTTTGGCGTGGAGTTTGCGACATATCGAGTGCATTAACAACTAAAACATTCTATTATGAAAGAGAATTCAATCTATTTGCTTTGTGCCTTGGGCGGTGCTATCGTTGGTGCTGCTGTGGCAATGCTTACTGCTCCACAGAGTGGTCGAGAGCTTCGCGGCAAGATTCGTGGTATTGTAGATGAGACGATGGCAGATATGTGGCATCACCACGGCCATCACTGCAACTGCGAGCATCCAGCTCCTGCAACTGCACCTGAGCAGAAGTAAAACTTAAAAGCTCGCTGCAAGGTATGGTTCTCATCTTCTTCATAGTTACGACTATACTCGGTATGTTGCTACTCAGCGTAGCACTTATCCTTGGACTTAGCGCACTTCTCGGCTCGTTTGTCTATGCATTGGTGGTAGTGGGTATGGCATATATTATCGCGGCCCTGCTGCTCTACTACTTGTCGCTAAGGCAGAGTATGTCCAAAGTTAGTCGACAGCTCGATGCTATTTACGAGTTTAGTATGGTCTTAGAGGGTGTTTATAATAAGGCCAAAGCCTATATCGCGCTGATAAAATCGTGGCTATAGATAGAATCATAAGCAATCGAAGAGGGTGCCTTTCGGGGCACCCTCAAATTGTTTTGCTAATAAAAATCCTTGGCAAGACCACCCTCGCCCGTCTCCTTGTAGATCGATGGTAGGTCGTGGCCCGTCTGCTTCATTACCTCTACCACGCGGTCGAACGATACGCGATGGTGTCCGTCGGTGTACATAGAGTAGAGGTTGGCATCGAGGGCTCGCGCTGCAGCGTAGGCATTACGCTCGATGCAGGGTATCTGTACAAGGCCGCATATAGGATCGCAGGTCATGCCCAAATGGTGCTCAAGACCCATCTCTGCGGCATATTCGATCTGTGCGGGTGTGCCTCCGAATAGCTGGTTGGCAGCCGCTGCGGCCATAGCGCATGCTACACCGACCTCGCCCTGACAGCCGACCTCAGCACCCGATATTGAGGCATTGTGTTTGACGATATTTCCGATGAGGCCTGCTGTTGCCAATGCTCGGCAGATACGCTGCTCTGAGAACTCACGGGTCTTCCACAGATGGTACAATACGGCAGGAAGTACACCCGACGAGCCGCAAGTAGGAGCTGTTACAATACGACCACCCGATGCATTCTCCTCGCTCACGGCCAGTGCGTATGAGAAGATAAGGCCGCGCGACTGTAGGCTCTGCTTATATCCCGATGCGCGTACGTTGTAGCGCATGGCACGACGCGATAGGTTGAGGGGGCCAGGTATCACACCATCGGTCTCGATACCGCGCTCCACAGCCTCGCGCATAACGCGCCATATCTTCGATAGGAATATCCAAATCTCCTTACCCTCATACATCTCAACATACTCCCAAAAGGTGCGGCCATTCTGCGTGCACCATGCGAGGATGTCGTTGAGCTTGGTGAGTGGATAGATGTCGGCACTCTCGATAGGTCGGCTGCCCTCCTCGGCAAGTGCGCCACCACCTACGCTGTATACTACCCATGTGTCGAGCACGTTGTTTTCGGCATCCAATGCCTCGAAGCGCATGCCGTTGGGGTGGAAGGGTAGAAACGTTGAACCCTCCCATACGAGCTCCACTGTGCCGTGTGGCTTTAGTGTCTCAAGTATCGCTACGTCGGTAAGGTGCCCCTTGCCTGTAGCGGCGAGCGAACCATAGAGCGTTACACGAAAGTGCTCGCACTCGGGATGGCGGTGTTGAAATATCTCGGCAGCACGGCGTGGAGCCATCGTGTGGCTACTCGAAGGGCCTGTGCCTATGCGGTATAACTCCTTAATGGATTTCATATATGTTCGGTTTAATTAAAACTCCTACTGCAAAGATAGCTAATTTTTTAAAGACGTAACAGATATTTCTAATTTTTTCGTAACTTTGTTCCGCTATGGCAACGCTTTATCTACATATCCCGTTTTGTAGGCGTATATGCTCCTATTGCGACTTCTATCGTGTAGGTGCGTTATCGCTGTTACCAAATCTTGTGCCGCAGTTGATTTGCGAAATGGAACAGCGTGCCGAATATGTTGCAGATAAGCGACTTACCTCTATATACTTCGGTGGCGGAACACCGTCGCTACTACCGCCCGAGGATATCGAACGTGTTATATCTCGTGCCCGAGAGTTGTTCGACTGCTCGGCAGTCGAGGAGATAACCATCGAGGCTAATCCTGACGACCTTACAGAGGAGTATGTAGCACGTCTTGCACGTACATCGGTAAATCGAGTGAGTCTCGGTATACAGTCGTTCGACGACGAGGTTTTAGAGTTTATGAATCGTCGTCATACGGGCGTAGAGGCTGAGGAGGCGGTGGCGAGGTTGCGTCGCGCAGGTTTTAATAATATATCCATAGATATTATATTTGGTGTTGCTGGTTATGGCGATAGACTCTCTGATACGCTATGTCGTGCTATCGCTCTGGATGTCGGCCATATTTCGGCATATCATCTTACCATCGAGGAGAATACGCGCCTCGGCCTGTTGGTGCGTCGTGGCGAGTATCAACCAGTAGATGAGGAGTTGTCCGAGCGAGAATACCTCGCAGTGCACGATGCGCTTACGGCGGCGGGGTATGAACACTACGAGGTGTCGAACTATGCAAAGCCAGGATGTCGCGCAAAGCATAACTCGGCATATTGGCGCGGTGTGGAGTATCTCGGTATTGGAGCAGGTGCGCACTCCTTCTCACGTGACAATCGCACGTGGTGTACTTCGACAGCGAAGGAGTATTGCGAGGGTGTATTCAAATATGAGGATGAGGAGCTGACTGCGGCCGATCATCTGAACGAATATGTGATGACCGCCCTTCGCACGGCCGAGGGTATAGACCTCGAGGTGGTAGCTTCGCGTTTTGGTGCGTCGGAGGTTGATCGTATTATGCGTCTTGCAGAGTCGTGGATTAGGATGGGAACGCTCTGTGTCAAAGATACTTGTATCTACATTCCTGCCGAGCGATTTTTGCTATCGGATGCCGTCATCGAATCTCTGTTCATTTAGAAAAAATCCTTCTTCATCTGGGGAAAAGAGCTGTTTGTCTAAAGGTCTGCTAAAGTGTGAAAAATAGTCAGATTATCGAATATTTTTTGCAAATTAGAAAAATAGTTCGTAACTTTACTTTGTAAAACATGCGTTTTTCTGTTCTTACACTCAAAGTACAGACTATATCTTTCAGATTAATAGTGTGTTAGGGTGTATGCGGTCACATATTGGATTGAAATATTAAACTATAAAGACCAAGTAGATTATGTCAGGACTAACATTTGACAAGCGTGAATTGGGTAACTTGGAGTACTCGCTCGATAGAGAGGTGCTTGCTACGGATCGTCGTGGCGGCTATATGAGTACAACAATCGTTGGTTGCAACACGCGCAAATACCACGGTCTGATGGTCGCACCTATCGACCAGAGCGATCGTACCTATGTGCTACTATCGTCGCTCGATGAGACTGTCATCCAGCACGATCAATCATTCAACCTTGCGTTGCACCGCTTCAATGGCTCTTACGAGCCCCGCGGTCACAAGTACATCACCGACTTTGAGTACACGCCAACGCCTACGATTACCTATCGTGTGGGAGGAGTGATACTTCGTAAGGAGTTGTTGTGGATACACAAGCGCACGCAGCTGATGATTCGCTACACGTTGGTCGATGCACACTCTGAGACTACGTTGCGTCTACGTCCATTGCTCGCATTCCGTGATAAGCATGCGTTGTCGAAGGCCAATATGGAGGCTGATGGTCGTGCATATCCCGTGCCTTACGGTGTTAAGTGTAAGCTCTATGATGGCTTTCCATGGTTGTATATGCAGCTCAGCAAGGAGGATGCGGAGTTTGTGCCAGCTCCCGATTGGTATTACAATTTCGAATACCACAAGGAACTTGCTCGCGGATATGAGGGCCACGAGGATTTGCTCACTACGGGCTATTTCGAGTTTAAAATCAATAAGGGTGAGAGTGTTATCTTCTCGGCAGCTACCGATTTGATGGCTTCACCTGAGACTATTTCGGCCGTGTACGAGGCATCTATCGCGCGTCGTACACATAAGATTGATTTCCTTAGCTGTTTGCAACACTCGGCACGTCAGTTTGTTATTCGTCGTCCCGAGAACCGCACGGAGGTTATTGCAGGTTATCCATGGTTTGGCCCGCTTACACGTGATACATTCATTGCATTGCCAGGTCTTACACTTACTCAGGGATACAAGGAGGATTGTATGGATGCTCTCGATACCTTGGTGGGTGATATGCAGGATGGTGATTTCGCAGGTAGTGGTTCGGCTCGTGTTGCTGCGGATGCACCACTTTGGTTCTTCTTCACGTTGCAGAACCTCGAGAAACATATTGGTGCTAAGGAGCTTTGGGCTAAGTATGGCGAGGCTATGAAGAGTGTATTGGAGGCCTATCGTCGAGGTCATGGTGAGGAGGTTAAGTTGCACGATAATGGTCTTATCTGGGCATCTGCGGAGCGTCCATTGACATGGATGGGTACAATTGTCGATGGTAGCGCTGTGACACCTCGTCGAGGCTATCCTGTTGAGCTTCAGGCGTTGTGGTATAATGCTGTAAGCTATACCCTTGCGCTTGCTAAGAAGCAGGGTGATAAGGCATTTGTTGCTGAGTGGAAGGATATGCCTGAGCGTACTAAGTCATCATTCTTGAGCCGCTTCTGGTTGTCGGAGGGCTACTTGGCAGACTATGTGAATGACGACGAGATCAACAAGTTTATCCGTCCTAACATGGTTATTGCAGCAGGTCTTGACTATACGATGCTTGACGATGAGAAGCGTGTGCGCGTATTGCAGATCGCAAAGGAGCATCTGCTAACACCTCGCGGCTTGCGTACGTTATCGCCACGCAACATGCTCTATAAGTCGAACTACAACGAGGATCAGCGTTCGCAGGATCTCGCATCGCGTAATGGCTCGGCGTGGGTTGCTCCACTCTTGTTCTATGTTAAGGCTTGTTTCTCGATTGGTGGGGATAAGTATCTCGGTGATGCACATGCTATATTGGACAGCTTCGATGCAGAGCTTCAAACAAAGTGCGTAGGTTCTATCTCGGAGCGTTTCGAGGGTGATCCTCCACACAATCCACGTGGTTCTGTGTCACATGCAACATCTGTTGCCGGCTTGCTCCACATCAACGAGCTTATAGAGTCTTACGAGCCTAAGAAACCAGCACGCAAGGCATGTGCTAAGAAGGCTACCAAGGCAGAGAGCGTAGCGAGCGAGGAGAAGCCTAAGCGTAAGTGTGTTCGCAAGAGTGTTAAGAAGTAAAAACGTAAAAATATATAGAGTATGAGAGTCTTAATGTTCGGTTGGGAGTTTCCTCCCCATATCGCTGGTGGCTTGGGTACTGCCTGTTATGGTATGACTCAGGGTCTGGCTCGCAACGATGTAGAGGTTATCTTCGTGATGCCTAAGGCGTCGGGTGATGAGGACCAGAGCTTTGTTAAGGTTGTCAATGCCAGCGACATCGAGGCACACTATTGTGACTCAAGCATTGAGGGTGCTGACGATATAATGCGTAAGATTTCGTTCATCCATATCGACTCGAATATGGTGCCCTACATCTCTCCTGAGGAGTGGGCAACATACCGCGAGGGCTACGAGCGTACGGGTAAGAAGTTCTGGGAGCGCAAGGGTGATAGCTGGACACAGCGTTACACCTTCTCGGGTAAGTATGGTGCAAACATCATGGAGGAGGTTGCTCGCTATGCTGTTGTTGCAGCAGAGGTAGCACGTCAGCTTGAGGGTCAGTTCGATGTTATCCATGCTCATGACTGGTTGACATACTTTGCAGGTATCGCTGCAAAGCGCGTGTCGGGTAAGCCACTTGTAGTACACATGCATGCTACGTCGTTCGACCGTTCGTCGAGTGACAATATCGATACACGCGTTTATGAGATTGAGCGTGCAGGTATGGCTGCTGCGGATATGGTTATCGCCGTATCGAATCTCACACGCAACATCGTTATCAATAAGTATAACATCGAGCCTGAGAAGGTTGTGGCAGTGCATAATGCAGTGCAGTTTGCCGAGAACGATAATCCGCTACCTAAACGAGGTGTTGAGGATAAGATCGTTACGTTCCTTGGTCGTATCACCTTCCAGAAGGGTCCCGACTACTTTATCGAGGCGGCAGCTAAGGTGCTAAATCGTGTTCCTAATGTGCGCTTCGTGATGGCTGGCTCGGGAGATATGATGAATCACTGTATTCGTCGTGTTGCGCAGCTCGGTATTGCAGATCGCTTCCACTTTACAGGTTTCTTGAAGGGTGACGATGTGCAGAAGATGTTCCAACTTTCGGACGTATACATTATGCCTTCGGTATCGGAGCCTTTCGGTATCTCACCATTGGAGGCTATGCGTTCTTATGTGCCTACAATTATTTCTCACCAGAGTGGTGTTGCCGAGGTCTTGGACTATGCCGTGAAGGTGAACTATTGGGATGTGGATGCTATGGCTGATGCTATCTATGGCCTTATCACCTACCCAGCATTGGCTAAGATGTTCTCGGAGAAGGGTATGGACGAGGTTAACAACCTTAAGTGGATTAACGCTGCTGTCAAGATTAAGGATGTATATCAGCAGGCTATCGACAAGTGTAAATAATAAAAAAGAGTATATATATGAAGACTGTTTGTTTCTATTTTCAGGTACACCAGCCCTGGCGTTTGAAGACCTACCGTTTCTTCCAGATGGGCAATGACCACAACTATCTCGACGACTTTACCAACCGCGCTATTATGCAGAAGGTTGCTCGCGAGTGCTACTTGCCGATGAATGCTCTGCTTCTCAGCCTCATCCGTGAGGGTAAGGGTGCGTTTAAGTTCACATTCTCGATCACAGGCTCGGCTGTCGAGCAGTTTAAGGCCTATGCTCCCGAGGTGCTCGAGTCGTTTAAGCAGCTTGCTGATACAGGTTGTGTAGAGTTCCTTGGTGAGACATACTCACACTCGCTCTCTTCACTCGCTTCTGTTGAGGAGTTCAAGAACGAGGTTAAGCTCCATACAGCAATGCTTAAGGAGGAGTTTGGTGTGAAACCTACAGCGTTCCGTAATACGGAGCTTATCTACTCTGACGAGATTGCAAAGAGCGTCGAGGCTATGGGCTTTAAGACAATGTTGGCTGAGGGTGCTAAGCACATCCTTGGTTGGAAGTCGCCTAACTTCGTATATACCGATGCTGTGGATAACAAGCTTCGCCTCTTGTTGCGCAACTATAAACTTTCTGACGATATCGCTTTCCGTTTCTCTAACGAGGGTTGGAACGAGTGGCCTCTCACGGCTGATAAGTATGCCGATTGGGTAGCTTCGGAGACTGGCGACGTAGTAAACTTGTTTATGGACTACGAGACATTTGGTGAGCACCAGAAGGCATCATCGGGTATCTTCGACTTTATGAAGGCTCTTCCTGCAGCTTTGCAGAGCCGTGGTATCGAGTTTGCTACAGCATCGGAGGCTGCTAAGAAGCTTCAGCCCGTAGCTGTTCTTCACTGCCCATATGCTATGTCATGGGCCGATGAGGAGCGAGACGTTACAGCTTGGCTCGGTAACGACTTGCAGAACGAGGCGTTCCGTAAGTTGTATGCCCTTGCACCTCGTGTTAAGAAGGCTAAGAACAAGGATTTCGACTACGTATGGCACTTTATGCAGAACTCAGACCACTTCTACTACATGGCTACCAAGTGGCTATCGGATGGTGATGTTCACTCATATTTCAACCCATACGATTCGGCTTACGAGGCATTCATCAACTATATGAATGTGTTGGCTGATTTTGAGATTGAGCTCAACAAACTTTAATTTCTTGTGATAAGGGGTCGATTGCGGCCCCTAACAAAAAATGGCGACAATGGGACGTACGTCACAGTACTACCCATCGTCGCCATTTTTGCCGAGTGTAGCACTCGGCACCCTTCTGACAAGAAATTAGCTTTTACACATAAAAAGGGCATGTCCATAAACCTGCTGGACATGCCCTTTTGTCTATATCTTAGAGAGTGTATTACATAACCTGTGTCTCCGATATAGTACCCTCAAACTCCAACGATACGCTCTCGCCAGACTCCATAACGAAGTATGCGCGAATCTTGTGGTAGGGGTAGCCTGAAGAGTGTTCTGCGTCAGCTATAACCTCGGCCCAACCTTCGGTGAAACGTAACAAATCATCGGTACCTGTGTATAGCGTGAGGTAGCTCCACTCGCGATATACGGCATTGTCGAAGTTGTCGGCGAGCAGGTAGCGACCCGTGGGTAGTAGCGTGTTGCTCTCGTCGGTGTAGATGTCGAGGAAGAGTGTGCGATCGGTGCTCTCCTCATAAAAGGAGATATAGTCGTTACGCTTGCCACCTTCATACTTGACATAGTCCGAAACGGCAATGCGCTCATTAAGTGCGTATGTAGCCTCAGGAAGTGGCTGTGGATTCTCCATCCAAGAGTTATCCTCCTTGCTTTCCTCATCCTCCTTGCCCTCTTCGTTTTCGTTGCCTTTATCCTCGTCGTTCTCGTTCTCCGTGCCATCGTCGGTGTTCTCCTCCTGAGCTGGTTCATCAACAACAGGAGTATTCTCCGTTTCGCAAGCCGTAAACAGTAAACTTAGGAGTAGGGTAGCTGTGAATATAAGACGTATAGCTTTCATGGCTTAAGCCTCCTTGTCAGTATTATGCTCCTTGAGTGCTTCACGTAGCTTAGATGGGAAGTCGCTCTTGATGTCTCGCTCCATAGAGAGGATCATGCTGCAGATAGCACGAGCTGACGAGCTGCCGTGACCGATCATGACGGGTGCATTAACGCCCATAACCTGCAGACCACCAACGCTCTCAGCGTTCATAGCATCCCAGAAGTCCTGCTGCCAGTAGAGCTTAGGTACGATGTGACCAAGCACAGGGCGCAAGAAGTTCTTGATGCGTGGCTTACCGCCTCCAAGACGGAAGTTGATGCGATACAACGCCTCGGCCATCTTCAAGATGCTATTGCCAACGAATGCATCAGCAACGACAACATCGGCAATCTTGCCAGTGAAGATGTACGATGACTCCACGTTACCCACGAAGTTGTAACGCTTGTCGGCCTTCATCAAATCGTATGTAGCCTTAGCCTGAGCATTACCCTTGCCCTCCTCTTCGCCGATGTTGAGCAACGCTACGCGAGGATTGTCAGTCTTGAGTGCCGACTTGGCATAGATAGAGCCGAGTAGGCCATACTGGGCCAAAACCTCGGGCTTGGCATCTACGTTAAGACCTACGTCCATCAATACGCCACGCTGAATACCCTTCTCGGCCGAGATTGTGGGAATGAGCGTAGCAAGCACGGGGCGGATAACGCCCTCAATAGGCTTTATGACCTGCATCGAGCCGACCATCATAGCACCTGTTGAGCCTGCGCTTGCAAAACCGTCAATCTTGCCTTCAGACAAATAGCGGAAGCCTACGGTGATGCTTGAGTCCGACTTTGCGACAAAGGCCTTTGCAGGGTGGTCACCCATCTCGATAACCTGTGAGGTGTGTACAATATCGAAATTCTTTACGGGGCAGTTGTGCTTCTTGAGTAGCTCGACGATGCGTGCCTCATCGCCAAAGAGTACGATGCGGCTATCCTTGTCAATCTTGCTGAGCGACATGATAGCACCCTCGATAGCTACTTCGGGAGCGAAATCACCGCCCATAGCGTCTATACCGATTCTAATCATAGGGATCCGTGTTTAGGTGTGTAAGTAGAATTGTTAGAATACAAAAAGAGCACGACCGACATGCGGTTGTGCCCTTTTGGTGTTGTGAAGACTACTCAGCAGCCTTCTTCTCGATAGCGAGCTTACCGCGATAGAAACCGCACTCGGGGCATACGCGGTGGTAGAGTACTGCAGAACCGCAGTTTGAGCAATTTACTACAGTTGGAACTACTGCCTTGTAGTGAGTTCTTCTCTTGTCTCGACGTGTAGAAGAGACTTTGTGTTTAGGATGTGCCATCTTACAATATAATTTTTAAGTTATTATGTTTTCTTTTGTTCTCGTAGCAACCTGACGGATAAGCCACCACTCGAACCCTATGTCTATTTATCCTTCTCCATTTTGCTCTTTAGCGCCTCGAGCAATGACTTGTTGTAGTCGTCAAGGCCAATTACGTCGCCCTCAGCGGCTGCGGCCTCCATCTGCTCCAACTCCTCCTCGCTAATCTCGGCTACGAGCATATCGGGATTGCACTCGCCATCCTCGTGTACGCGACTATATGGCAACGAGAGAATGATGCTCTCGTAGATATACTGCGTGAGGTTAAGCATATCCTCCGAAGGTGAGATCCACATCACATCGCCATCGTAGTAGTCGGTCTCGTCCGAAAACTTCACAACGAGATCGCCAGAATAGTCGATAGGAATGGGACACTCCTCCAAACAACGGTCGCACTCGCAAATTACCTCGCCCGAAATATCGACGCTGAGCTCCAACATCGACTCGCTACGCTTGAGTGCTACCTTGACACGACAGTCACCGCCGAGTATCTCCTCGGCTTCGTAGGCTTCGAATAGCTTGTTATCGACCTGAAAATCAAAGTCATAGCTACCATTTTTTAGCCCTTTATAGGCTATCGTATATAATGCAATCTGCTCCATTTCAGCACAAATAGTCTGCAAATTTACAACAAAAAACCAAAATGTGCAAATTATTATTATTTTTGTAGCAAAGTTTTATGCTAAAAATTAAAAAATGACAACCATGAACCCCTATATTATAACCATTGAGGGCGATAAAAACGAGTGGCAATACAACCTAAAAGTCATGGGTGAGGCTATGGCTGATGGCGAGCGTGTCGATTTTCTTAGCTATAGCGATGATGTCGCAGAGTTAGGCTCCGAAATTCGCACGGCACCCACAAACTTTAGACCTCGTGGCGTAGTGCGCCTCGAAAGCCGTGCGGCCAATGAGCTTACATTATATATATATAGTATCCCCCATACGCTTCCCGAGGTGCATAGGGTGGAGGATGCTGTAAGTCCCGAGCTTCATGTTATCATCTCGCATGGTGACGATGTGCTTTACAATCGACGTCATACGCTCAACCCATGGACAGGTGCTAATATAAAAATCGAACTTGGCGCAGAGGAGTAGTTAAAGTTTATGCACGATAGCTAATCTCTCGCTATCGGTATGGTGTGTTAAAATGAATTAGGGAGTGCTCGCGTTGAAGCACTCCCTAATTCTTTTTATAGATGTTCGATTACATCATGCCGCCCATACCAGCAGCTGCGGCTCCCATACCTGGAAGAGGGTTATCCTCCTTCTTCTCGGCCAAGACACACTCCGTAGTGAGGAACATTGAGGCGATAGAGGCTGCGTTCTCCAAAGCTACACGCGATACCTTCGTTGGGTCGATGATACCTGCTGCGAGCATATCCTCGTAGCGGTCGTCGCGTGCATTGTAGCCGAATGAGCCTGAGCCCTCCTTAACCTTATTAACAACTACCGAGCCCTCGCCACCTGCATTAGCAACAATCTGACGCAATGGCTCCTCGATAGCGCGCTTAACAATCTGGATACCTGTTGTTTGGTCGTCGTTCTCACCCTTGAAGCCCTCGAGAGATGATACGGCGCGGATGTATGCTACACCACCACCAGGAACGATACCCTCCTCAACAGCGGCACGTGTAGCAGCCAATGCGTCATCCACACGGTCCTTCTTCTCCTTCATCTCAACCTCGGTAGCTGCACCTACGTAGAGTACGGCAACACCGCCAGCGAGCTTTGCCAAACGCTCCTGCAACTTCTCGCGGTCGTAGTCCGAAGAGGCGTTCTCGATAGATGCACGGATCTGCTGAACACGTGCTGCGATAGCCTCCTTAGAGCCTGCGCCATCAACGATAGTCGTATTCTCCTTATTGAGGGTAATCTTCTCGGCAGTACCCAATGCCTCAAGGCCTGCATCCTCAATCTTCATACCCTTATCCGCTGAGATTACCACACCGCCAGTAAGCGTTGCAATATCCTCCAAGATCTCCTTGCGACGGTCGCCAAAGCCTGGAGCCTTGCAAGCAGCGATCTTCAATGTACCGCGCAACTTGTTGACAACCAATGCTGACAAAGCCTCGCCATCGACATCCTCGGCGATGATCAAAAGCGAACGGCCGCTCTGAGCTACGGGCTCCAAGATGCCCATAATCTCCTTCATCGTAGATACCTTCTTGTCGGTGATAAGGATGTATGGCTTGTCGAGCTGTGCCTCCATCTTCTCGGTGTCGGTGATGAAGTAAGCAGAGATATAACCGCGGTCGAACTGCATACCCTCAACAACGTCTACGTGAGTCTCGGTGCCCTTTGCCTCCTCAACGGTGATAACGCCCTCGTTGTTCACCTTAGCCATAGCCTCGGCAATGAGCTTACCAATCTTACGGTCGTTGTTTGCCGAGATTGTTGCTACCTGCTCGATCTTGTCGAAGTCCGAGCCTACAACCTGGCTCTGGGCCTTGAGTGACTCTACAACCTTAGCTACAGCTGCGTCGATACCACGCTTGAGATCCATAGGATTAGCACCTGCTGTTACGTTCTTGATACCTACAGAGATGAGCGACTGAGCCAAAACGGTTGCGGTAGTAGTACCGTCACCTGCGTCGTCGTTGGTCTTAGATGCTACCTCGCGTACCATCTGAGCACCCATATTTGCGAATGTATCCTCGAGCTCTACCTCCTTTGCCACAGTAACACCATCCTTGGTGATGTGGGGAGCGCCGAACTTCTTGTCGATGATTACGTTGCGACCCTTAGGACCGAGTGTTACCTTCACAGCGTTGCATAGCGCATCAACGCCCTCCTTCAAAAGCTCACGAGCCTCTACGTTATATTTAATCTCCTTTGCCATATTTAGTCGATCTTAAAGTTTGTTACTCAATAACTGCGATAATATCAGCCTGCTTCATTACGAGGTACTCCTCACCCTCGTAGCTAATCTCTGTACCTGCGTACTTGCCGTACATAACCACGTCGCCAACCTTCACCTCCATCTTGATATCTGCGGTGCCAGGGCCTGCGGCTACGACCTTACCCATCAAGGGCTTCTCCTTAGCTGTGTCGGGAATGAAAAGACCACCTGCGGTCTTCTCCTCTGCCGGATTGGGCTTTACCAATACGCGGTCTGAAAGCGGTTTTACTGCCATAGTTTTACTTTTGTTTTATGTTATTAAATTATATTTCTGTTTTGAGCCTAAGCACACACAATCTCTATGCCAAAGGTGTAATTGTCGCTTGGCGTCATATATATTATATATGTGACTGACATTTTGTCAGTCGCTATTTGTCATATTTGTTGCCCCATAGTGCGCGCATACGCTCGGCCATCTTCTGCTCCTGAGCATTCTGCTCGTTGGGCTCGTAGAAGCGCGTACCCGATAGGGTGTCGGGTAGGAACTCCTGCACCGTGAAGTTGCCCTGATAATCGTGCGCATACTTATACTCTGCGCCATAGCCCAATTCGCCCATAAGCTTCGTCGGTGCATTGCGCAGATGAAGAGGCACGGGACGATTTGTCGTGTCGTGCTCGACAAAGGCAAGAGCCTTATTTATCGCGGCGTAGGCCGAGTTACTCTTAGGGCTGGTTGCCAAGTATATCGTCGTCTCGGCAAGCGTAATGCGTGCCTCAGGCATGCCGATCTTATGTACCGTGTCGAAGCATGCATTGGCCAAGAGGAGTGCATTGGGGTTGGCGAGACCTATATCCTCAGATGCGAGGATGACCAGACGGCGGGCTATAAAACGCGGCTCCTCGCCACCAGCCAACATTCGCGCAAGATAGTAGATAGCCGCATTGGGGTCGCTGCCACGTACCGATTTTATAAATGCCGAGATTACGTCGTAGTGCTGCTCGCCAGTCTTGTCGTACAAGGCTATATTTTGCTGCAAACACTCCGTAACACGCTCATCAGTGATGATAATGTCGCCCTGCGTAGCACCCGCAATAATATCCAAAATGTTGAGTAACTTGCGTGCATCGCCTCCCGAGAACTTGAACAACGCTTCGCTCTGCTTTACCTCGACATTGCGGTTGCGTAGCTCCTCGTCACAGCTTATTGCGCGTTGCAGCAGCGTGTCGAGCTCCTTGTCGTTCATTGGCTTGAGTACATATACCTGACAGCGGCTCAAGAGAGGTGAGATAACCTCGAACGATGGATTTTCGGTAGTTGCTCCGATAAGCGTAACTATGCCCTGCTCCACAGCGCCGAGCAACGAGTCTTGCTGCGATTTGTTGAAGCGGTGAATCTCATCGATAAATAGGAATGCGGGGCGGGCGTTGAATAGGTGCTGATTCTTAGCCTTCTCGATGACCTCGCGCACATCCTTAACGCCCGAAGTAACGGCCGAGAGGGTGTAGAAGGGCCTATCGAGGGTTGAAGCCACGATACGAGCAAGTGTTGTTTTGCCCACACCCGGAGGTCCCCACAAGATGAATGAGGGAACGCTGCCAGAGGCTATGAATTTGCGAAATACACCATTCTCACCCACAAGGTGGCTCTGACCTATGTAGTCATCGAGGCTCTGCGGGCGTAGACGTTCGGCGAGTGGTTGTTGCGACATATATTATTGTATTATTCGCTGATGTGCGACATCTTATTGGGGTCGTGCTTATAGCGGAAGAGTATCATAAAGGCGAGGGCTACGACCAAGGCATAACCTGCGAAGATGAACCATGTGTTCTGCCAGCCATTCGTAAACTCTGCACGCGATAGTAGGTGGCCACCCTGCCATGAGCAGAAGTGATCGACAATCTTGCCTGCAATCCATGTTCCGACAGAGGCGCCAATACCGTTGGTCATAAGCATAAACAATCCCTGTGCGCTGCCCTGCATAGCCTTGGGAGCCTCCTGCTGTACGAACATTGCACCCGACACGTTGAAGAAATCGAAGGCTACGCCATATACCAAGCATGAGGCGATAAGTGCCATAATGCCGAGTGTCGTCTCTGTGCTGCCTACGCCAAAGAGTCCGAAGCGTAGCACCCATGCAAACATTGCGATAAGCATCACGCGCTTGATACCAAAGCGAATCAAGAAGAACGAGGTCATAAGGATGCACAAAGCCTCCGAAATCTGCGAGATAGAGACAAGCATCGTGGGATTCTTCGCAAACCAGCTATCCGACACCGATGCGAAGCTCTCGATATATGGTGTTGCAAAGCCATTGGTAATCTGCAACGATACACCCAAAAGCATAGAGAAGATGAAGAACATCGCCATCTGCTTGCTCTTGAACAATACAAAGGCATCGAGGCCAAGGCGCTGTGCAAGGCTCTTCTTCTCGCCACCTGTCGTAATAGGACATGCGGGCAACGAGAAAGAGTATATGCCGAGGATGACGCTCAGCACGCCACTTATGATAAGCTGCATATAGGTCTGCTGTGCCGAGAGCTCCAGTCCGAATGAGAAGCTATTTACAAGCCACATCGAGGCGATAAAACCGATAGTGCCGAGTGTGCGGATAGGAGGAAATGCCTTTACGAAGTCGAGGTTGGCGCGTGTGAGTGTGCCAAATGCTACGGTATTCGACAGTGCGATAGTGGGCATATAGAAGGCTACGCTAAGAAGATAGGGTATGAAGATTGGCCAGATGTTGCCCACGAACTCTACATTTTCGGCATTAGCCGCAGCGATATGTGTAGCCTCGACACCGAAATATGCTGCAACAAGCATAAAACCACCAGCAAGCAGGTGTGAAAGGCCGAGCAGACGCTGTGGTTGCACAAACTTATCGGCGATAGCGCCCATAATTGCTGGCATAAAAATAGAGACAATACCCTGTGCAACGTAGAACCATGAGATGTAGCTACCGAGGCCAACTTTACCTAAAAACTGTCCGATGCAGGTTAGATAGGCTCCCCACGCTGCAAACTGCAAAAAATTCATTACGATGAGGCGTAACTTGATATTCTTCATAATCAATAACTTATGTGTTTTATAATATATGCTGTTCTAAAAAACTTAACAAAGATATGAAAATTTTTCGCATTTTTCTTTGCAAATCAAAAATAAAGTTCTACTTTTGCATCGTCAAAAACAAATATTGGGCTATGGTGTAATGGTAACACTACAGATTCTGGTCCTGTCATTCTTGGTTCGAATCCAGGTAGCCCAACTAAAGCGACTCTTTTTTAGAGTCGCTTTTTTTGTTTCTAGTTCTGTGATGTTTGCAAGAGGGCGTAGTTCCTACGCTTGTCGTGTGGTGTCGCATAACTGATGCAAGCATCGTTTTGCAAACATCGCACCATTCGAGGGTTGTGCGAAAAAGAAAAGCCTCGATAATCGTTTGATTATCAAGGCTTATGGTTAGTCGGGATGACAAGATTCGAACTTGCGACAACACGCCCCCCAGACGTGTACTCTAACCGGGCTGAGCTACATCCCGAGCTTATTTTGCGGTGCAAAGATAATAATAAATTTTCGAATTGTGCAAATTTATCATGAAAAAAATATAACTTTGTATCGTGAAAGCATTAGTACACATATCGGTAGCTATAGCAACACTCTTTATATTAGTGAGTTGTACAAGCGTGGGCGAAAAGCAGGATTTTGCCCATGTAGCTACTATCTATCAACCTACACATGCTTCGGGTTTTGAGATTGTGGTGGATGGTGAGCAAAATACGCTCCTGCGCGTAACGCGACCATGGCAGGGTGAGTCTGTCGAAGAGCAGCAATTAGCGATATTTGTCGATGCCAAGTCGGCTGAAGGCTACACTGGTCAGCGAATAATCGGGCCAGCTCGTAGGGTCGTTTGTATGTCTACAAGCCATATCGCTATGCTTGATGCCTTGGATATGGTCGAGGCTGTCGTGGGCGTCTCGGGCAAGCAGTATGTGATGAACGAGCATATTGCAACGAACGATAGTGTCGTGGATGTGGGCTACGATAGTAATCTTGATTACGAGAGGTTGTTGTTATTGCGCCCTGATGTGGTGCTTCTCTATGGCGTGTCGGCCGAGAATACTTCGGTTACTGCAAAGCTGCGCGAGTTGCGTATACCTTATCTCTATTTAGGAGATTATGTAGAGCAGTCGCCACTTGGCAAGGCTGAGTGGTTGGTGGCTGTCGCCGAGATTATGGGTTGCAGAGAGCGTGGCGAGGCGCTCTATGCTGGCATTGTCGAGCGTTACGAGGCGGTAAAAAGTGATATAGAACATGTTGCCGAACGTCCAAAGGTGATGTTCAATACGCCATATCAAGATGTGTGGTATATGCCCTCGGATGAGAGTTATATGGTACGCTTGGTTGAGGATAGCGGTGGAGAGTATATATATAAAGGTAAAAATCATAGTTCTGGTTCGGTGGGCATATCGCTCGAAGAGGCATATATGTTGGTCGTTAAGGCTGATGTGTGGATGAACGTTGGGCAGTGCTCAACACTTGATGAGTTGCGCAGTGCTGCTCCCCACTTTGCCCATACGCCTGTAGTTGTACGTGGCGAGGTGTATAACAATAATGCACGTGCTACGGCGGCTGGAGGTAGCGACTTTTGGGAGTCGGCCATCGTGCGTCCCGATGTGGTGCTCGAGGATATGGCTACGATAATGCGTGGTGGCGAGAAGGAGATGTACTACCACCATAAACTGCGATAGATGATGAAACGAAGTAAGCTTAACATACTACACCCAGTGCTATTCTTCATTTTAGGAGTCTTGGTCGTGGGACTTTTTGTTGCCGATCTGTTGGTCGGTACTACGCGCATACCTTTGGACGAGGTGTGGGCAGCGCTGCGAGGTGTGGCTTCAAGTGAGCATTACGAGATGATTGTCTGTCGTATGCGTTTGCCGAAGGTCATTGTTGCAATATTGTCGGGTATGGCACTATCGGCAAGTGGACTACAGATGCAGACACTCTTTCGTAATCCCTTGGCAGGTCCCTATGTTTTGGGTATCAACTCGGGTGCTAGCCTTGGTGTCGCGCTATTTACTATGGCGTTGCCCATGCTTGGCGCTGTGTCGGGCAGTTGGCTTATGCGTTTTGGTATTACGGGCATGGCATGGATTGGTTCGGCTGCAATTCTGATGATGGTTATGTCGCTTTCGCGTCGTATCAAGAATATCAACGTAATACTTATCCTCGGTATGATGCTTGGCTCGGCAATTTCGGCCGTGGTGGGCATCCTGCAATATATCGGTACGGAGGAGTCGCTCAAGGCCTTTATGGTGTGGACCATGGGTTCGCTATCGGCTGTGACGATTGATGATATGTATATCTTTGTACCTGCGATTATTCTTGGTCTTGCATTGTCCATGGCTGTTGTTAAGCCTCTCAATATGTTGCTTCTTGGCGAGGCTAATGCCCGTACGGTAGGTCTTAATGTGGTGCGCTCGCGCGTCATTATTTTTATATCAACTACGTTGCTTGCAGGTAGCGTCACGGCCTTCTGTGGACCTATCGGCTTTATTGGCTTGGCTATGCCACATCTTGCGCGCATGACTTTTCGTACTGCTGACCACCGCGTACTTGTGTCCGCATCGATGTTGTGGGGTGCAGTGTCGATGTTGCTATGCTGCTTTGTTTGCGATGTCGTGGCGCATAATGGACTAATGTTACCCGTGAATAGTATCACATCGTTGCTCGGTGTGCCTATTATAATCTTTGTAGTACTACGTAACCGCAACCGCCGATGATACAACTTCGCAATATATCGCTTGGCTTTGGCTCTCGAACGCTTATCGAGAGCGCTTCGGCACACTTCGAGTGTGGCAGTATGATAGCCTTGCTCGGCCGTAATGGTACGGGAAAGAGTACACTTTTGCGTGCTATCGCAGCTCTTGGCGAGGTGCGTGATGGTGAGATTATTATCGATGGTAGATTACTGTCGGAGTATAACTCTGTAGAGTTGGCGCGTAAGATTGCCTTTGTGAACACCGAGCGTGTCGATGTCGAGGCATTGACCGTCTACGACCTTGTGGCCATCGGCCGTTCGCCCTATACGGGTTGGTCGGGACGTCTTACAGAGGAGGATAGATGCCTTGTTGAGCGTGCTATGCAGATTGCAGGTGTTGAGGTTATGGCGGACCGTAGGATGGAGACTCTCTCGGATGGCGAGGCGCAGCGTGTTATGATTGCAAGGGCCTTGGCTCAGGATACACCAGTGATACTTCTTGATGAGCCTACGGCATTCCTCGACCTGCCCAATCGCTATGAGCTATGTACGCTTCTTGGTCGCTTAGCTCGTGAAGAGGGTAAGTGTGTGATTTTCTCGACACATGAACTCGATATCGCTCTGTCGCTTGCCGATAGCATTGCGTTGGTCGATACTCCACGTTTGGTGCATTTGGCTACCGATGAGATGATTTCGTCGGGTAACATAGAGCGCTTATTTAATGGCGATTACGCTGGTTTTGACGCTGATACCCGTTCGATACGCATATTTAAGGAGCGATAGAACTGCTTTTGTGCGTGATTTTCAAAATTTTTCATAAAAGATTTTGCCAAATAGAAAATTTTGCGTACCTTCGCACCGCTAAATTGCTCACTAAAAGTTGGGCATTAGTGGATTGGCCCGTTCGTCTATCGGTGAGGACGCAAGATTTTCATTCTTGAAAGACGAGTTCGACTCTCGTACGGGCTACACTTGGCGCGTTACACCTTAGTGTGTGGTGCGCGTGCGGTAGGAAAGGTTTTTTAGGAGCGGGCTTCGGCCTATCCGAGAGCGGTTACGGCCGTCTTTACAATGCCGCCGACAGGCAGATGAGCAACGATTCTGCGAAAGGTTACCAGCGAGGTAGCGAGTAGATGTGTTGCAAGGTCGGAAAAATAAGTAAACATAAAAGTAAAAAAATAAAAGATTTAGAAAACTATGGCAAATCACAAGTCATCAAAGAAGAGAATTCGTCAGACCGTAACAAAGCGTGCTCACAACCGTCTTTACCACAAGACTACTCGTAATGCAGTTAAGGCATTGCGCAACACTACAGAGCGCAGCGCAGCTGAGGCACTTTTGCCAAAGGTAAGCTCAATGTTGGACAAGTTGGCTAAGACTAACATCATCCACAAGAACAAGGCTGCTAACCTTAAGAGCTCACTTGCATTGCACGTTAACGCATTGTAATTTTAGTCTGATAGACAAAACTGAGGGTGTCCTAACAAAAAGTTGGACACCCTCAGTTTTTTTTTGTCAATCTTAACGTAGCGGCTATATTGTGGGTTACTCCTCGGGGAATATCATCTTTTTGGTTATGCTACCATCTACCGTGATACATTGACCGTTGATGAAATCGCTATTTTCGTCGCATAAGGCAATACGATCTCCCTTTTTGACAAAGGCTTCTACAATAGCGCGGCCTATGTCGTGTCCTGCTCAAGTAACAAATACTCGTTGCATACTCTTTTTATAATGCAAAGGTGCGAATTTTTGACCATTAAGCAAGTTTACCCCCTCTCGCAGGTCTCTTTTTGACCAATAAGCTATTATTTGTAAAAAAAAGCGGTGACTTGTTATTCACCGCCGATGAAAGGTTGCCCCAAAACCACCTTTTTTACTTTATGATCTTATTCTTTCTCGCTAAAACATCGCGATCAATTCTTCGTTGCTATACGCCTCCGCACCGTAGCATGTCTTGAGGTACGCAAGACCAGAGATGTAATCCTCCTCGGTGAATGCGTCGGTCGCCTCCTTGGCTACCGCAACATTGTAGCCTAAGCAGTAGGCATCGGCCGATGTGTGGCGCACGCACATATGAGTATGCAGACCGGTCATTATCACGCTCTTTACGCCTAACTCCTTGAGCAGTATGTCAAGATCGGTCTGGAAAAAGCCACTATATCTGCGCTTCGGTACGATGTAGTCCTTCGCCGATACGTTCAACTCGGGAATTACCTCGGCACCCTTTGTGTCTGCCAATGCGTGGTCGCCCCATAGAGCAAGCTCGCGGTCGATGCCTGGGATGTGTGCATCATTGCAGAAAATCACGGGTACATCTTTGGTACGTGCAGCCTCTAAAAGCTGCGCCATTGCTGGAACTATCGCCTTGCCGCGGTCACACGCCAAAGCGCCTGTAACAAAATCGTTGAGCATGTCAACGACCAAAATAGCTGGACTTTCAAGTTTTTTCATAGCTTTTAGTTTTTTTTGATAGAATTGGATTAAGTCTGAAAATTAAAGCAAATTCTTATACAAAGGTAGGGTATAGTAATGAGATTGTCAATAGCTTGACTGGTATTTAGGGTGCTTACTATAGTCATTTAGTCGATAGACCTTGTTTTATTATGTTTTCAGACTCTTATACATATATATAAATATAGGTATGGTATGTTATTTAGGTATTATGTATTAAAAAGCTTTCGTTATATTAAAAAATTTAAGAAAACGTTTGCAGAATCAGAAATAAGTACTACCTTTGCACCCGCAATCAGGAGAAAGATGCTTCTGATAGCTGTAGAGAGGTTCTTAGAAAAGTTTTTTGAAAAAAGTTTCCGAAAGATTTGGAAGTTTCAAAAA
>JAZRCN010000024.1:0-41653 GCA_045659765.1 Alistipes sp. | reverse complement strand
ATATTCCTACATCTCGAATAGGCATTTGTAGACATTGACCCGAATATAATATAAAAATATAATAAATATTCGTATTTGACATTGCATTTCGCCCATCACATCGCCTCCCGAATATAGATAATAGGCGGCCATCGACACATACATATATAATATACTATTGGCGCAGCTACACCACTTTGTCGCACTGTGGTCACGCCGCTGATAACACAGCAGCATCCCAACCTGACAGTATCCCAACAAAAAAAAGCAAACAACGCACCGGTTATCTGCTTTCAGAGCCTTGAGCGGGACTCGAACCCGCGACCCCTTCATTACGAATGAAGTGCTCTACCGACTGAGCTATTAAGGCACCTAATGGTCAAACTTTCGTTTTGACGATGCAAATATCGTAAATTTTTATTAAATTCGCACTACAAAGTGATAAAAATGGAGATATGATTACATTTTTAGTATGTCTTATAGTGCTCGTAGCATCCTATTTTCTCTACGGAGCACTGCTTGATAGAGTCGCAGGTATAGATCCTACGGCCGATGTTCCGTCGAAGACGATGTACGATGGAGTGGACTACCTGCCGCTACCTCGCTGGCGAATTTTCCTTATCCAGCTACTCAACATCGCAGGTACAGGCCCTATCTTTGGTGCGATACTTGGCGCATGCTATGGCCCCGTGGCCTTCTTGTGGATTACGCTCGGTGGTATCTTTATGGGTGCTATGCACGACTATCTCTCGGGTGTTATCTCGCTGCGTAATGAGGGTCGCAGCCTACCCGAGATTATAGGTAAGTACCTCGGTAAGGGTGTACACCGCTTCTCGTTAGTGATGATTCCTATCCTCATGATCCTGGTCGGTGGTGTCTTTATTGTTACTCCTGCAAAGGTGCTTACGAGCATGACGGCAATGCCCTATTTGGTGTGGGTCGGCATAATCATAGTCTACTACTTTATCGCTACGATACTTCCCGTAGATAAGATCATAGGTAAGGTATATCCAATATTTGGCGCAGCGCTTATACTCATGGCGCTCAGTATGTTTGGTCTGTTGGTGTTTGGAGATTATGCTATTCCCGAGCTTACATCGTTAGAGAATATGCATCTCCGTGCCGAGAAGCTGCCAATTATTCCTACACTCTTTATCAGTATTGCCTGTGGAGCTATCTCGGGCTTTCATGCTACGCAGTCACCCCTCATGGCGCGTTGTATGACCAACGAGCAGCAGTCGCGCCCCATATTCTTCGGAGCTATGATTGCCGAGTCGGTTATTGCGTTGATCTGGGCAGCTGTGGCTATGGCTTTCTTCGGTGGTGTCGAGGGACTTAACAGCTTTATGGCCGAGAATAGTAACGATGCGGGAGTTGCGGTATCGACCATTAGTGTTACAACTTTGGGTGTCGCCGGTAGCCTTCTCACGCTTCTTGGTGTGGTGGCAGCGCCTATCACGTCGGGTGATACGGCTTTCCGCTCGGCACGTCTTATCGTTGCAGATATGCTTGGTCTTGAGCAGCGCTCTATCGTTAAACGTCTGCTTGTTAGCCTTCCGCTGTTTGCTTTGGGTATTGGCATCGCATTTATCGACTTCGATATCATTTGGCGATATTTCGCATGGTCCAACCAGACGCTTTCGGTGCTCACCTTATGGATGATTACCGCATGGCTCAGCCGTAAGCAGAGTCGTTATGTTGTTTTGGCGCTTATCCCAGCTATGATTATGACCTATGTATGTTCGTCCTTTGTCTTTGTGTCGGATCAGTTCATAGGTATGGGTAGTTGCACTGCAGCTTATGTATATGCAGCAGCAGTAACAGCTATTATCTCAGGTCTTATTATGGTTAAAATACGTAAAGATATAAAACATGGAGCTACAGTTTAACCCCGCTGCCGATCAGTGCTTCGAGCTCGAGGGTGGTGCGAAATACAACTTCGTAAAATATAAGAGTAGTGTCGATAAACTCGTTGCTGAGGGTCGATATGCCGATGCGTGTGAGGCACGCTATGAGGCTTTTACGCTTCTTGCCGAGGCGTTGCCAGAGGATGAGACTATGCCTCTACGCTGGGAGCATGACAATAGCCGTGCGGCACTTACGATAATCTATGGATCGGCCACGGATCATTTCCGCATTGGTGATTTGGAGATGTGTACTGCGCAGTTGGAGATGCTGCTGGATTGCGACCCTGAGGACCATTTCGAGGCAGTGAACCTCTTGGCCCTCTGCTACGTGGCCATCGAGGAGTGGGAGGCTTTCGACGATCTTGCTATAGATCTCACGGATAAGTCGGCCGAGGCTGTCGTGGCACGTCTTTGGGCATCGCTCGAGAGATGTGGCGAGTTGGATCGAGATCTTGTCAAGTTGCTTAAGTCGCGCCATAAGGAGTTCTATGCCGAACTTATTGCTATGGAGCACCCTGCCGACGAGACATTCCGCAAGGACATCTCTTCGGAGCGTCCTTCACGCCAGGCCGAGGCGCGAGAGTGGTGGTTGCTAACCGAGCCTCTGTGGAGCGAATACCCCGAGTTCGTAGATAAATTGAGAGCTGCGAAGTAGTTGCCGTGATAGGATAGCTTATGTTGCTGCGAGGCCTTAGATTAATCAAAGAAGCTGTCTAATAAGGCTTTGTCGTTATGTTTGCCCTCAAAATGCCATTTGCACTTAAGTAAACTCAACTTTTTCGGTTTTCCAGGCCTAAAATCATCGCTTGTTATACAACTCATATACATAAAGAGTGTGCCCATAAACCTGTTGGACACACTCTTTAATTGTTGTTCGTACACAGTAGCAGTTATGTTCTGCGTAGTTTATCGAACGATGCTACCACCGAATCGTAATAGCTACGCGATACGGGTATACGCTTGATACTTTCGTCGTCGAGAGCTATGAAGTGTAGTCGACGCTCCTCCTGCAAGAAGCGTATCTTCTCGATATTTACGATATATGAACGGTGGCAACGCACCATATTTGTGCCCTCAAGACTCTGTTCAACGGTGCGTGTTCGACATCGTAGCATGTAGGATGCAATCTTGTCGTTGTGCTTGTAATATACCTTTATGTAGTTATCCTCCGACTCCATGTAGTATAGTGCGTCGATGTCTATCGTTAGGCGCAGCGTTCCGCTATTGTCGTAGAGGTGTATCATCTTCGGGGCTGTCGGTATGGTTGCTGGACGTATCTCTGCCACACGCAACTCATGCTCCTTGCTATTCTGTAATATGCGATACTCCTCACCGAGGCGCTGTAGCTGATACTGCGTTGCCTCCAGCTCTTCGCACTTGGTGCGATATGCCGCGTAGAACGATACAAGACCGTTGGGTATTGCGAGTATGAGCGTCACGCACATCAGTGCACGTGTCGCAATTTCGGGTAGCGATATATCTTCGATAGGGAATACCCATACTGTAATAAGCGTGTAGAGCAGCGATATTAGGATATTCTCGCCCATCATCCACCACACATAGGTCGCTGCCGTGAGGCTCAACCTGTCCTGAATCGCATACATCAGTGCACGGCTGCATACTAATATCGCTATTGCGAGGATGTAGAATAGGATGGTGAAACTGAAGCATAGCATATCTTCGGTGCTAAACCATACGGCCAGCGAGAAGGGACGATAGACGAGCATGAATCCCACCGAGAAGAGAACGATGAACGCGATAACGGCAGATATGTATCTGCGCGACACTAGAAATTTAGGGATTTCGAGGTGTTTTTTCATTGTTTTATTCTCTGTATTTTGGCTACAAAACTACTAAAAAAGCGGGAAATCACAAAACTTTTACCACATATTAAGCATTTTCACCACAAAATATAGGTTTATACCACAAAATACGTGCGTGTACGATGAGAGATAATATCTTTGCGTGTCATCGAAAAGTGTTGTACTCTTTGAGGTGTGGCATGACGTTGGTGAGACAAGTTCGCCAACAACACAACAGAAGGATTTACTAATTTAACAATTATAGTCTAATTCGAATGAAGATTATAGGAACAGGCTCGGCACACCCCAAGTGTGCAGTGAGCAACGCGATGTTGGAGAAATTCCTCGAAACCACCGACGAATGGATCACCGAGCGTACAGGTATCAAGGAGCGATGTGTGATTTCATCGGAGAAGCTCGAAGATATGGCAACCGAGGCGGCTAATAAGGCTCTCGAGGATGCTGGTCTTACGGCTGCCGATATCGATTACATCATCTGCTCGAATGTGGTAAACGAGTATGTAACACCCGCATTGAGCTGTATCATCCAGGGTAAGCTCGGCGCTAAGTGCCCAACAATAGACATCAATGCAGCTTGCGCAGGCTTCATCTATGCTATGGATATGGCAGAGGATAAGCTCCGTTGCAAGAAGGCAAAGAATATCCTTATCGTATGTGCCGAGGAGCCTTCTCGTATGGTTAGCTGGCAGAATCGCAGCACATGTGTACTCTTTGGTGATGGTGCTGGTGCAGCCGTTGTGACCGAGGGTGACGAGCTCAAGGCGATTCGCCTAACGACAGAGTCTATGACCGATGTGCTCTACTATCAGCGTAAGTTGGAGCCAACGCCCTACATCGACAAGGAGGAGAACTTCGAGCCTTTGGTGATGCGCGGTCGCGAGGTCTTCAAGCATGCCGTTTCGAACTCAAATAAGGATATCAAGACCCTCCTCGAGGAGACGGGTCTTAAGACTGACGACATCAAGTATTACGTCCTCCACCAGGCTAATCGTCGTATTATCGATGCTATTCGCAACTTCCTTGGAGTGGATGAGGAGCGTGTTCCTCACAACGTTGAGCGCTACGGTAATATCTCTTCGGCGGCACTTCCCGCATTGCTCGATGAGCTCAACCGTGGTGGCAAACTCCAAAAGGGTGATAAGCTTGTGTTCAGTGCCTTTGGTGCTGGCTTTACGACAGGTGCATGCATCATCGAGTGGGCGAAATAGCAAGTTATAGGTGTGATACCACAATTATAAACAGAGGTAAAATTTAGAAAATAACAACCGACATCCGTAGAGGGTGTCATAGAATACTAACGAAATAAATGGAAAGAAGAGTAGTTATCACCGGTATTGGTGCAATTACCCCAGTGGGTAATCATATCGAGGAGACATGGAAAAATCTCGTTGAGGGCAACTGCGGCATTGACTTTATTCAGGGTTGGGACGAGTATGAGCTCCCTGTGAAGGTTGCAGGCCAGATCAAGAACTTCGATCAGTCGGAGTATGAGCTCGATAAGGGTCTTGCACGTCGTAGCGATCGTTTCTGTCTCTATGCTATGGCAGCAGCATCGGATGCTATGAAGGATTCAGGTCTTAAGAGCGGCGAGAACATCGACCCCGAGAGACTTGGTGTATATATTGGTTCTGGTATTGGCGGTATGGATACATTCGTTAACCAGACTAAGGTTATGTTGGAGGAGGGTCTTCACCGTATCTCTCCCTTCTTCGTGCCTATGATGATCTCGAACATCGCATCGGGCAACGTGGCTATCTCGCACAACGCACAGGGCGTCTGCTTGCCCGTCGTTACGGCTTGTGCTACAGGTACACACGCTGCGGGTGAGGCCTTCCGCGCTATTAAGCACGGCTATGCCGACGCTATCATCACAGGTGGTGCCGAGGCTTCGGTACACCCTTTGGCAATCGCAGGTTTTGCAAACAGCAAGGCTCTATCTCGTTCGGAGGATCCCAAGCGTGCATCAATGCCCTTCTCGGCTGATCGTCACGGCTTCGTTATCGCTGAGGGTGCAGGTATGATGATCTTCGAGGAGTTGGAGAGTGCAAAGAAGCGTGGTGCTAAGATCTATGCAGAGGTTGTAGGTTATGGCAATAGCTGCGATGCTCACCACTTCACTGCTCCCCGTCCCGACGGTATCCCCGCATCGCGCGCTATCAAGCAGGCGTTGGACGAGGCACAGTTCGACTCGGCAAAGGATCTTCTCTACATCAACGCTCACGGTACAAGTACTCCTCTCAACGATGCTGCCGAGACTAAGGCCATCAAGCTCGCTATGGGCGAGGAGGCTGCACACAAGGCGAAGATTACCTCTACGAAGTCTATCACAGGTCACATGCTTGGTGCAACAGGTGCTGTTGAGCTTATCGCTTCAGCGTTGTCGCTCCACCACGGTATCGTAACACCTACTATCGGTCTTACAAACCCCGATCCTGAGTGCGACCTCGACTACACACCTCTTAAGGCTCAGGAGGCACCTCTCACGGTGGCTATCTCTAACTCACTCGGCTTCGGTGGTCACAACGCCTGCGTAGCTTTGCGTAAGTGGGAGAACAAATAATAATCATTGCAGTAAAACAAAGAAACTCATAATAGTATGAAACTTCTGGAAGGTAAGGTAGCACTCGTAACAGGTGCTGGACGTGGTATCGGCAAGGCTATTGCTATGCGCTATGCCGAGGCAGGTGCCGATGTGGCATTCACCGATTTGGTTATCAACGAGGCTGTAGAGCAGACCGTGAAGGAGCTCGAGGCTATGGGCGTTAAGGCTAAGGCCTACGCATCTAACGCAGCGCTTTTTGAGGAGACTCACGAGGTTGTTAAGCAGGTTGTTGCAGACTTCGGTCGCATCGACGTATTGGTGAACAACGCAGGTATCACCAAGGATGGTCTTATGATGCGTATGTCTGAGGAGCAGTGGGATGCTGTCATCAACGTAAACCTCAAGTCGGCATTCAACTTCATTCACGCCGTAACTCCTGTTATGGCAAAGCAGCGTAGCGGCTCTATTATCAACATGTCATCGGTTGTGGGTGTTAGCGGCAATGCTGGTCAGTGCAACTACTCGGCATCAAAGGCAGGTATGATTGGTCTTGCAAAGTCTATTGCTAAGGAGATGGGTCCTCGTGGTATTCGTGCAAACTGCATCGCTCCAGGCTTCATCATTACCGACATGACTAATCAGCTATCGCAGGAGGTTAAGGATCAGTGGGCAGCGCAGATTCCTTTGCGTCGCGGTGGTACTCCCGAGGATGTTGCCAACGTAGCGTTGTTCCTCGCAAGCGATATGTCATCATACGTAAGCGGTCAGGTTATTCACTGTTGTGGTGCCATGAACTGCTAATTTCTTGTGATAAGGGGTCATCTTTGGCTCTTCAATCAAAATGGCGAATGGGAAATACGTCAAGTATGTCCCATCCGCCATTTCTCATGTCATAGCCAAATCTGACCCCTTCTGACAAGAAATTGGGGTGTGCAGGAAAGAAAGGTGTCGTTCTGCTCTCTCAATCAACACAGCCAATGGGACGTACGTCAAGTATGTCCCATCCGCCATTTCTCATGTCATAGCCAAATCTGACCCCTTCTGACAAGAAATCGGGGTGTGTCGGTAAGAAAGGTGTTGGCCAGCACTCTTAATCTCGCTATTCCACTCCCACTCAATACCCCTATCCACCATATTACATTCTCCATTTTTTAATTACGACTCAGGGCGATACCCATATTTTTACTCTAAAACTACTATCTTTCATAAAATTTTACTATCTTTGAGAGTCTTATGGGCATATTTGATCAGTGTGGCGTGGCATGTGCTGCAGAAAATATTGTTCTAAATAGGTTTAAGTTAGTGAGATAAAGAAAGATAGAGTATGAACAACAACAAGTACAAACTGCCAAAAGATGGTGGACTTGTAAAGGAGTCTGCGCCAAGGGATATTGTGCATCGTTATGAGCGCATCCCCACCAAAGTTTTCGAGAGCGAGTATCATGGCGTAAACTATGTAGCCGACCTAATATGTCGTTTGGTGCGTGCGCATGGCGATAATGCCTCGGCGCGTGACATCTACGAGGAGCTACCTCCATTTGTTTTGGGTTTGACAACAGGGCGCACCCCATTGGGCCTCTACCGCGAGTTGGTAAAGCGCTACAAGGAGGGCAGGGTGTCGTTTCGCAACGTGGCGGTATATTCGCTCGACGAGTTCTATCCCATCAGCAAGGATGAGCAGCAGAGCCGCAACTACCGTATACACGACGATTTCCTCAAGCACGTAGACATTCTTCCCGAGAATATTCATATCCCCAACGGTATGGTTCCCGAGAGCGAGATCTCGGAGTACTGTGCCGAGTATGAGAAGTCGATACGTAAGATCGACCTTATGATTATCGGCATGGGTGAGCAGGGTCAGATTGGCTTCAACGAGCCAGGTTCGTATGTTAAGTCGCCAACGCGCCTTGTCGAGCTATCGCACCACACGCGTAAGATTCAGGCTACGCAGTTCTTTGGCCTCGACAACACGCCCAAGATGGCTATCACGATGGGTTTGGGTACAGTGATGCGTGCCGATCGCGTGGTGCTTATGGCGTGGGGTGAGGATAAGGCAGACGTCGTACAGAAGGTTGTTGAGGGCGATGTTACCGACATGGTCCCCGCCAGCCATCTTCAGGAGCACCGTTCAATCGAGGTTGTCATTGACGAGAATGCTGCCGAGAAGCTCACGCGCGAGTCTACACCATGGCTTGTAGGCCCTTGCAACTGGACGCCTAAGTTTGTCCGCAAGGCGGTGGTATGGCTCTGCGAGAAGGTTAATAAACCAATCCTCAAGCTTACATATCAGGACTACTTGGAGAATTCGCTCGGTGAGTTGCTGGAGAAGTGCGGTACATACGACAAGATCAATATCCGCGTATTCAACGACCTTCAGCACACCATTACGGGTTGGCCCGGTGGTAAGCCCGATGCCGACGACTCGACACGTCCAGCCCCTTCGTTGCCCTATCCCAAGCGTGTGCTTATCTTCTCGCCCCACCCCGACGACGATGTTATCTCGATGGGAGGTACCTTCATTCGTCTTGTGGAGCAGGAGCACGATGTACACGTCGCCTACCAGACATCTGGCAATGTGGCAGTGCATGACGACGTGGTATTGCAGAATATCGATACGGCCAAGGAGCTTGGCCTCGGAAATATCTACGACGAGATTAATGACTGCATCACTACGAAGCGTCGTGGTGAGCCCGAGCCTCGTCGTTTGCTCGATATCAAGGGCTCTATTCGTCGTGCCGAGGCGCGTGCTGCGGTACGTTCGTTCGGTCTTAATCCCGATACCAATGCCCACTTCCTCAATATGCCATTCTACGAGACGGGAGGTATCAAGAAGGGGGAGCTTACCGATGCTGACATCGACATCATCGTAAACCTACTTCGTGAGATACGTCCCCACCAGATCTATGCGGCGGGTGATTTGGCCGATCCACATGGCACACATCGTACATGTATGGAGGCTCTTCTTCAGGCCTTGGATCGTACGCAGGATGATGATTGGAGAGAGGAGTGTCACTTGTGGCTCTATCGTGGCGCATGGATGGAGTGGAACTTAGGTCTTGTAGATATGGCCGTACCACTCTCGCCCTCGGAGATGCTCAAGAAGCGCCATGCTATCTACCGTCACCTCTCGCAGAAGGATATAGTGCCATTCCCGGGTAGCGACACCCGCGAGTTCTGGCAGCGTGCCGAGGAGCGTAC
Organism: Alistipes sp.; assembly: GCA_045659765.1. Classification (GTDB taxonomy): domain Bacteria; phylum Bacteroidota; class Bacteroidia; order Bacteroidales; family Rikenellaceae; genus Alistipes. The sequence goes on along the minus strand of JAZRCN010000024.1, from coordinate 32,204 downwards.
GCAGAATACAGCGAAGCTCTACGATAAACTCGGCATGGCCGAATATCAGGCTATCGAGGTCTTCGTAAAGATGTTTTAGTAAGATATAATTATATAACAGAAGTATATGAGAGTAATCATCAAGGATCGTAGTGCCGAGGTTGCCCAGTGGGCTGCGGCCTACATCGTCGAGCAGATTAAGGCTAAGGCAGCCGTTAGCGACAAACCCTTTGTTTTGGGCCTTCCCACAGGCTCTACGCCATTGGAGACCTACCGTGAGCTTATCCGTCTGCACAAGGTGGGCGAGGTGTCGTTCAAGAATGTCATCACCTTTAACATGGATGAGTACGTAGGTCTTGCCGAGGAGCATCCCGAGAGCTATCACTCGTTCATGTGGAGCAACTTCTTCAGCCATATAGACATCTGCAAGGATAATGTCCATATCCTCAATGGTAATGCTGAGGATCTGAGTGCTGAGTGTGCAGCCTACGAGGCAGCTATCGTTGCGGCGGGTGGCATCGACCTCTTTATGGGTGGCGTAGGTGAGGATGGACATATCGCCTTCAACGAGCCCTTCTCATCGCTCCAATCGCGTACACGTATCAAGACCCTTACGCCCGATACTATTGCCGTGAATTCGCGCTTCTTTGGTGGCGATATCTCGCAGGTGCCCACTAAGGCCCTCACCGTAGGTGTCGGTACAATCATGGATGCCCGTAAGGTGCTTATCTTGGCAACGGGTCGTAAGAAGGCGCGAGCTTTGCGTCACGCTATCGAGGGTAGCTACAACCACCAGTGGACTTTGTCTGCTTTGCAGCTTCACCCCGCAGGTATCATCGTATGTGACGACCCTGCTGCCGAGGAGCTTCGTGTAGCGACCTATCGTTATTTCAAAGACATAGAGGGTTAGAAGTTGCCTAACAAGGCTACTTTGGCGTTGCACTCGCTCTCAAAATGCTCATTTACCACTTCGAGTAAACTCCGCTTTTTGCATCATTGCCCGCTTTTTGAGCTTCGTGCGCCTAAAATTAGTCTTGTTATACAACTCCTATACAAATAGAGTGTGCCCATAAACTTGTTGGACACACTCTATTTGTTTATATGTTGTAAAAGTTTAGAATCTGAAACCGAGCGTGAGCACTGCGATATGGCGGTCTGTCTTAAGACCAAAGGTCTTGCTCTCGATAGTTTGTGCTGTGTCAGCCTCGTCTACGGCATAGAAACTCTTGAAGCCCGAGTAATTAGCAATGTTGTATTGGTATGCCAAGTCGATATAGCAAGTGTTGAACTGTATGCCGAGACCTGCGGTGATATAGCTATTCGACGTAGCTACAGGATGTGTGAAGATAGCATCCTGATAGCCATCACGAAGCGTATTGCCGCTCCAAATATATCCTGCACGAAGAGCAAGGAATGGCAAAACATAACCCTCGGCACCTACACGCACCGTATCACCACCCTTGAATACTTCATCCATAGTGCTGGTGTAGCTAAGACCCATGATCGGTGCAGACTGTAGATGTGTTGTCTGATACCAGCTACGCTCATAGTCTGCCGAGATAATCACACGCTTAAGGAGTGTCACAGCACCACCAAGTAGCAGTCGTGATGGCGAACGGAAGTTCCACGAGTAGGGACCGCTATCTTCCCATACGCCCGAGTATGCCTCGTCGTACATATAGCCCTGGGGACCGAGGTCGTAACCATCGGGATTGTTACCTGCGCTATATGTTCGTGACCACATCTCGGCATCGTAGCGCAAAGCAATATTGTAGAAAGTAGGCGAGTGGTAGGCAATACCGATGCGCAGCCAATCTACGGGACGTGCCGCAAGGCCGAGTTTGAGGTTTACACCCGAGCCCGAATACTCCGTACGCTGCATATAGTTCATATAGTCGAGCTGGTAGGGCATCTCCTCACCCGATGGGTAGCTCGTGTAGGTGTAGTTCTCGCCATAGAAGGTATCACGTCGATAATCCACACTCTGTATACCGAGTGTAAGGCCGAAGTAGATCTTATCTATAAAGTTCATACCCATAGTCAGAGCATACTCTCCGATAGATCCTCGAGTCTTGATTGCCGAGTATTGGTCAATAGCTGCACCTGTGCCAATACGGTCGATATACCAACCCTGGTCATCCTTGTTTGTAAGGCCATTCTTATATGCCAGCACTGCTCCCCAATAGTATGGATCATCTCCAAATGGCATTCTTCCATCCTTATCGGTTGTCAGGCCGTCGATGTTCGAGAGTGTGCAGAATACATTCGCCATCGACTCGGTGTATGGTCTGCCTGTCGATGCTCCCATGTAGTTTTGGTTGAAGTCGGCGATGCGGTTGTAGACGATACCGAAGTTGAGGTTCGTAATTGTTCCCGTGCTACGAAATACGGGATATACCAGACCAAAGCTCGATAGACCGAAACGCTCCGAATGATCCTTAAACTCTTGATCGCCTTTCGCGACATTTGTGTAGTATGGCTCGCTGCCCGTCATCTCACTCTTCGTGAACTGCATCATAGGCGATATGTTGATATCGCCCTGCGTGTACATGCCGATACCCGCTGGATTGAGCGTTGCTGAGGCCATATCAGCACCGAGAGCCGTAAAGGCGTTACCCATGGCCATAGAACGTGCTGTGCCATAGTTATGTGACGTGAAGCTGAGGTTGTACATATCGCCCCAACCCATTATGTCGTTATTGAATGTTGTGCCTCCAAAATTTACCTGTGCCGATACCTCCGATGAGAGGATTAGTGCTATTGCGGCTATAAGTGTCGAAAATACACGTTTCATCTGCTAATAAGTTATCTCGTTCAAATAGTTATACTGATGCCTTATCGGCGTGTCGATGTTGTGCCTCCTCTGCGTGTGTTGCTGCCACTGCCAAAGTTGCCACCACCGCTGAAACCTCCCGTAGAGCGTGTTTGGTTGCTGCGTACTGTTGTTGTCGAGTGGCTATTCTCGCTACGGTTGCTCTGGCGATAGTTGTCGCTGCGCTGCGTTGTCTTCTGCTGTGAGGTGTTGCTACCACTATTGTAGCGCGAGCCCTGTTGCGTATTGTTGTTACGCTCGGGTTTACGGATATTGTCCGCAGCATTACCGTTGTATACACCCGTAGACTTCGAACCCGAATACGTTGGGCGACCACTGCTTGATGCTCCTCCACCGTAGTTGCGATTTGATGTTGGCGAGGTGTAGTGAGTACTGCCTCCGTTGAAGTTGTGGTTGTCACGACCTCCTGGTCTATGCTGTGGATGATGTGGAGGTCGTGGGCCTGGGCCATGTCCTGGACCGTGACCTGGGTGTGGCGGATGGGGATAGAAGCCAGGGTAGAATGGATAGAACCCAGGATAGTATCCAGGGTAGAATGGCGAAGGACCCCAGCCGAAGTAGAACGAACTGTAGCATATTGTCCAGTTCCAATCGAACCACGAGTAGTGAGGATAGCCCCACCATGCATAGTAGAATGGATCTACGAACGTTGTCCAACCATACATCCAAGGCGATGAGTATAGTCCGAAGGTTACGTTTGTTGCGCCCCACGAACCGAACATCGAGGTAATATACTTAGGCTCAACCCACACCTGATCGCCCGATACCATCACATTGTAGAAAGCGGGATCATAGGCCGATGCATAGTACATAGCCTCGCTTGTAGCCATCGAGTAGTAGCTCGAAGGTAGCTTGTATGTTGGCGACTCGAAACCATACAGACGACGCTCGTATGCCGTCTGGTAGTCGGTCACAAGCACCGAGTTGTAGTCCACATTCGCATTCTGCTGCTCGGCCATCTCTGCCTCGTACCTCGCCTTACGTGCCGCTATCATCTCGTTACGCGCATTGATGTCTGCCTCTATCTGCTCACGGTTATCTGTTCGATAGAGATCATTAGTGCCGTAAGAGCTACTGAGTACGATGGTGCAACTCTGCATCGAAGCCACCACCACGACTAATGCCACTATTCTTAGAAGGTTTTTCATATTTTCGCTTTGTATAATATTTACACTATGGTATTATGCCATATACTATGCCATTAGGGCATGCACATTCTCTCTACGTTACAAATATACATCTTTTTTATAAAAAATCATGCAAATAACCACCAATAGACTAAAATATAGAGCCAATCGCCATTTTATGTCGGTGAATCAACTATTATTATCGCAATGGTTGTGCTGTTAAGGTGGCTAACCGTCATCGTAAAACTTCTATATATGCGAATATTGCACAGCGGTATTATACGAAAATCCCCAAAAGTATTGTTTAAAACTCTTGGGGATTTTTATATAGTCAGTATGATAACGCTCTATCTGCCGACTCGGAAGCTTAGTTAAAATTCCACTTAAGACCTACTGCAGGCATTACGCTGAAGCCGGGCTTCACGAAGTTGTACGATAGCTCAACTTCGCCACCGACGCTAAGGCGTACCTTCTCCATACCTGGGATCTTGTAGATGTTTACCCACAACTGAGGCTCGGTCATGAAGATATACTCCGTATTCTGCCAAGCGCGAGGCTCACGCCAAAAGTCCACAAAGCCGTTGAAGTCGAGCCAGCCCTTTGCGAAGTTGATGTTCCACACACCAGTAATCTGGAAGTTATGTACCTGCTTGCTGCCGTTAGCATGGATCGTGCCGGGGATTAGCTTATACATCGCCGATACCGACCATGTCTTGCTGAAATCCTTAGAGTGTCCCGAGTATGTAAGACCTGCAAGCCAAGCGTTGTTGTACGAGCCTGCCGATGTATCCAAACCGCCGTCGTACTCCAAGTGAACAGACAACCAATTCACCTTGCTCTGCTGCCAAAAGTTAAACTCACGAGAGATCTCCCAATATGCACCCACAACCTTTGGGCTATAGTCCATATCTATAAAGAAAAATGTGCTACCGAACGAGTCGGGACGAAACATCTCGACAGTCGATGTTGCGCAGTTGCGACCTGTGTCGTAGAATAGCTGCACGTTCTGAGCCTTAGCACTCTCGATGGACAAAAGACTTGCCACCGCAGCAAATATTAGAATAAGTCTCTTCATATCATCAATATTTTTGGGGTTATACTCTACAAAGTTACGATTTTTTCTCGATGATGCAATATGTCGCCCGCCAGAAAAAGTTTGCCCCGAATGAGATACTGAGTGTGAATCTCATTCGGGGCAGGTTTCAAAAGGTCCAAAAAGAGCCTCTATATTTGGAAATTCACGAAGAATTAGACTGTCATTACCTCTTTCTCCTTCTTCTCCAACTCCGTGTCGATAAGCTTTGTGAACTTCTCAAGAAGCTTCTGTGCCTGTGCCTCGCCATCCTTCTGCTCGTCCTCAGACATGCCCTCCTTCTGAGCCTTCTTGAAAGCCTCGACAGCATCGCGACGTGCGTTACGCAAGCTGATACGTGCTGTCTCGCCCTCGCCCTTAACCTTCTTCACGATCTCCTTACGGCGATCCTCTGTGAGAGGAGGAATCGAGAGGCGGATGTGCTCACCATTGTTCGAGGGTGTAAGACCGATGTTCGAGTCGATGATAGCCTTCTCGATAGGACGAATCATATTCTTATCCCATGGCTGGATAAGAATTGTCTTAGCGTCGGGTACTGTTACGCTGGCAACGCCCGATACGGGAGTCTGAGAACCATAGTAATCAACAAAAACACCATTCAATACATTTACCGAAGCCTTACCAGCACGAATGTTGAGAAGCTCCTCGGCGAGGTGATCGATTGCGCGCTGCATACGATCAGTGGTTTCGTTCAAAATAGTTTTGGTATCCATAATATCTTTAGTTTGTTTATTCGTTGTTGCAAAACATTGTAAATCATTACTTGGCAAGTGCTGCCTTGATAGCTGCGTTGATCTCCTCGCCGATGGTGCTGTCGTAGCCTACGGCTACATATACTACCTTGCCCTCCTTGTCTACTACGAAGCTGCGAGGGATGTAGTTCGAAGCATACTTGCGATAGATCGACTGATCGCCATCCAAGCCTACGGCAAATGTATGGCCCATCTTCTTGAGGTATGCCTCTACCGTCTCACGCTTCTCGCCACGCGAGATTGGGAGCACTACGAGATCCTGACCTGCGAATGGGTCGATAACGCCCTTCTGCATGTGTGCCATCTCCTGGCGACATGGAGGACACCACGTAGCCCAGAAACTGAGGAGCACTACCTTGCCGCGAAGCTCCGAGAGAGTTACCTCGCTGCCGTCGAGCATCTCCACCGTGAAGTCGGGAGCTGTGTCGCCCTCGTGTATGAGTGTTGTCGCTGCAACGTCATCCTGTGTTGTGGGCACTGCACTATCTACTGCTGTAGCCTCTGCGGGCCAGAAAAGAATAGCTACTACAAGAACTGCAAGTGTAAGAAGCATAATCACGAGTGAGAGCGTCGAACCACGCTTCTTATGTTTTGTGTTAATTGCCATAATCCTCTAATTGTTATTCGGTTACTACTGTGCCGATATTCTCGCCATTGATCACCTTCTCGAGATTTCCCTCCGTATCCATGTCGAATACCATTAGGCTGAGGTGGTTCTCGCGGCAGAGCGTAAAGGCTGTCTGATCCATAACCTTCAAGCGTCGTGCCAAGACCTCATCAAATGTGATAGTGTCGAACTTTGTTGCTGTTGGATCCTTCTCGGGGTCTGCTGTGTAGATGCCATCAACACGTGTGCCCTTGAACATAATCTCGGCCTCGATCTCTATGCCGCGCAACGCCGATGCGGTATCTGTCGAGAAGTAGGGGTTCGAGGTGCCGCCACCGATGATTACAACATAGCCCGCCTCGAGATACTCAATAGCCTTTGCCTTAGAGTAGTACTCGCCGATAGGCTCCATGCGAATAGATGTTAAAACCTTGCACTTAACACCTACAGACTCGAGTGCTGATTGTAGTGCCAACGAGTTGATTATCGTTGCAAGCATACCCATCTGGTCGCCCTTCACGCGGTCGAAGCCACGATCTGCGCCCTGAATGCCGCGGAAGATATTGCCGCCACCGATGACGATACCGATCTCTACGCCCATTTGGCTGATGCGCTTAATCTGCTCTGCGTATGAGTTAAGCACGTTGATATCGTGTCCATAGTTCTGCTTACCCTGCAACGATTCGCCGCTAAGTTTCAGAAGTATTCGCTTGTATTTTGCTGTTGCCATAAAATTAAGAATATCTATATTTGATGCGAAGGTAATAATTTTTCTGCAAAAAACATAACTTTCGGCGCTCCATAGCGTAAAATATGTAATATTTATCCTTTTTCGGGTTTGAATGTGGTAATATACATTTTTTTTCATATCTTTGTATGATTATAGCTTTGCTGTAAATAATAACCGACAGGAAAATGAGCGAAACAAAATATAGATACCTGACAACTATCGACTCGCCCGAGGCGTTGCGACGCTTGCCAATATCGGAGCTTGGCTCCTATTGTAGCGAGCTGCGTAGCTATATCCTCGAGTGTTGTGCTACCAATCCTGGACACCTCGGCTCGAGCCTTGGTGCTGTTGAGCTTGCCGTGGCGTTGCACTATGTCTACGATATGCCTGCCGACAAGGTTGTGTGGGATGTTGGCCATCAGGCCTACGCTCACAAGATTATCACGGGTCGCCGTGAGGCCTTCAAGCAAAATCGTATGCGTGATGGCATCAGTGGCTTTCCTCGTATGGCCGAGAGCGAGTACGACTCGTTTGGCGCAGGACACTCATCGGTGAGTATCTCGGCAGCTTTCGGTATGGCCAAGGCTGTGGAGATGCGTGGTGGCAAGGAGCATGTCGTAGCAGTTATTGGTGATGGCGCGATGACAGGAGGACTTGCTTTCGAGGGTATGAACAATGCTGGAGCTTCGCCCAAGAGCGATCTCTTGGTAGTGCTCAACGACAACTCGATGTCTATCGACGAGCCTTCGGGAGCTTTGGATCACTACCTTGTGCGTATCTCTACGTCGCACTTCTACAACCGCTTTAAGCGTACGTTGTGGCGTATCTTGAGCATTGTGCCACCGCTGCTTACTCTCGCTCGCAAGGCGGGCAATGGCGTGAAGCAGGGCTTACTTAAAAATAGCAACCTCTTCGAGAGTCTTAATTTCAGATATTTCGGAATTATCGACGGACACAACGTCGTGGAACTTGTCCGCACGCTCCGTGCATTGAAGGATATTAATGGTCCTAAGTTGCTGCATATCAAGACTACAAAGGGTAAGGGTTATGCTGTTGCCGAGGCCGATCCTACGGTGTGGCATGCCCCAGGCAAGTTCGACGTGGCTACGGGCCAGAGGGTTAAGAGTGAGTATGCCGCATCGCGCTATCAGGATGTCTTTGGTGAGACGCTCCTCGATTTGGCACGTTGCGACGAGAAGATTGTAGGTATCACGCCAGCTATGCCTTCGGGATGCTCGATGAATATTATGATGCGCGAGATGCCCGATAGATGTTTCGATGTGGGTATCGCCGAGGGCCATGCCGTGACCTTTTCGGCGGGTCTTGCTGCAGTAGGTCTGCGCCCCTTCTGCAACATCTACTCATCGTTTATGCAGCGTGCCTATGACAATGTCATTCACGATGTTGCGTTGCAGAGTCTTCCTGTGGTGCTCTGTTTGGATAGAGCGGGTATCGTTGGCGAGGATGGTGCTACGCATCATGGAGCCTTCGACTTGGCATGCTTTAGTTGTGTACCCAACCTTGCGGTTGCCACGCCACGTGACGAGTGGATGCTTCGCCAGATGATGTATACCGCATCGCTTGCCGACCATCCTACGGTCATTCGCTATCCACGTGGCATTGGCGAGGGTGTAGAGTGGCAAAATACCCCATTTACAGCAATTGAGGAGGGTCGTGGAGAGCTTCTTCGTGAGGGTAGCGATGTCGCTATATTGGCTATAGGCACTATGTGTGGCCGTGCGGTACGTGCTGCCGAGAAGAGTACGCATAGCGTTGCTGTCTACGACCTACGTTATGCCAAGCCGCTGGATGAGGAGCTGCTGCACGAGGTTGGCCGTAAGTTCAAGCGTGTGATAACTATCGAGGATGGTATTGTGCGTGGTGGCGTGGGCGAGGCAGTCTCGGCCTTTCTGCTCCGCGAGGGTTATAAGCCCGAGATTACCAACCTCGGCATCGAGGATTGCTTTGTCGAGCAGGGTAAACCTTCGGAGTTGTACGCAGCGTGCGGCTACGACGAGGCATCGCTCCTTAGATTGCTCGATAGAGAGTAAATAACGATATAGGGTATAATTAACTTAATATATGAAACTTATGAAATACGCAATTATCTCTACTGAGAAGGGTGATATGAAGGCTGAGCTCTACGCTGAGGAGACGCCTATCACCGTTGATAACTTTGTAAAGTTGGCCGAGAGTCACTTCTACGATGCTCTCACATTCCACCGTGTCATCCCCGATTTCGTTATCCAGGGTGGTTGCCCATTGGGTACGGGTGCTGGTGGCCCAGGCTACACTATCCCATGTGAGACACGTGCCGAGAAGCAGTACCACGACCGTGGTGTCCTCTCTATGGCGCACCGTGGCCCCAATACGGGTGGCTCGCAGTTCTTCATCTGCCATAACCGTATGAATACCCAGCACCTCGACGGTGTACACACTTGCTTTGGTCGTGTTGTTGAGGGCTTGGATGTTATTGACGATATCCGTCCTGGTGACCTTATCCTATCTATCACTATCGTTGAGGAGTAGCTGCCGTGAAAGATATAAAACCCCTATTTGACGATTGCGCCACCACGCCGCTTTACATAGCAGGTCCGTGTAGTGCCGAGAGCCGTGAGCAGACGCTTGCGGCGGCACGTGGTGTGGCTCAGGCTGGGGTAAAGATATTCCGTGCAGGAGTGTGGAAGCCACGCACCAAACCTGGCTCTTTCGAGGGTGTTGGTGCAGAGGCTTTGGAGTGGATTGCCGAGGCTAAGCAGCAATACGGCCTGCATACGCTCACCGAGATTGCCACTCCCGAACATCTTGAGGAGGCGCTACGTAGAGGTGTCGATGGCGTGTGGATCGGAGCTCGCACTACGACTAACCCCTTTGCTATGCAGGAGATTGCCGATGCGTTGAGGGGTGTCGATACGGCAGTGTTGGTCAAAAATCCGGTTATTCCCGATGTGGCGTTGTGGATAGGCTCTATTGAGAGAGTCTACAATAGCGGTGTTCGCCGTCTTGCAGCTGTTCACCGTGGCTTCGGCACCTACGACATGTCGGTATATCGCAACTCGCCGCAGTGGTCCGTGCCTATCGAGCTACGTCGTCGTCTACCGCAACTACCGCTACTCTCCGACCCGAGTCATATCGGAGGTAATCGTTGTCTTGTGGCGACACTTGCACAGGAGGCGCTCGATTTGGGCTTTGACGGCTTGATGATCGAGAGTCATCCCACGCCCGATGAGGCACTTAGCGATGCTAATCAGCAGATAACGCCCGAGAGCCTCGCTACGCTTGTCGAAAACCTTGTTTGGCGACGTTCGGCTACGGCTAAGGATGGCCTTAGGGATTTCCGTCTGCATATCGACTCGTTGGATAATCGCCTTTTAGAGCTCCTCGCCGAGCGTATGGGCGTTGCCCGCGAGATTGGCGAGTATAAGAGGGCTCACTCGATGGCTGTAGTACAGCAGGATCGTTTCAATGAACTGCTACAGGCCGCCGAGACTCGTGCCGAGAATATGGGTCTGTCGCGTAAATTCATCCACAATATCTTCAGCGCGATACACGAAGAGTCGGTGCGTCAGCAGATCGAAGAGGGAGGCGCTGATACGATGAAATAAATAACTAATAGTGAATAAATTACTCTAATCCAAATCAATATGGAGTTACTTAAAAAACTTTTTGGATTCGATGCTGCTAAGCACAATATTCGTACGGAGGTGCTTGCAGGTATCACAACATTCCTTACTATGTCCTACATCCTCGCAGTGAACCCTGCGATTTTCTCTGCGTTGGATGGTATGCCTGGTGGTGCGGTCTTCACCTCTACGGCTTTGGCTGCTATCGTCGGCTGTTTGATGATGGCTTTGTGGGGTAAGCTTCCCTTTGGTCTTGCACCAGGTATGGGACTCAACGCCTTCTTTGTATACACCGTCTGCCTTGGTATGGGTTACTCATGGCAGTTTGCCCTCACAGCAGTATTCTTGGAGGGTCTTATCTTCATTCTTCTCACCGTGACTAACGTACGTGAGGCTATCGTGAATGCTATTCCTGTGAACTTGCGCTATGCTATCGGTAGTGGTATCGGTCTGTTTATCGCATTTATCGGCTTGCAGAATGCGCAAATCGTTGTAAATAGCGATGCTACACTCGTATCGCTTGGCGATCTCACGTCGAACACCGCATTGCTCGGCATTATAGGCTTGATTATCACTGCTATCCTCTATGTTAAGAACGTGCGTGGTGCGATGCTTATCGGTATCCTTATAACTACGGCTATCGGTATCCCTATGGGCGTTACCGAGTATCGTGGTCTTATCTCGACTCCCGAGTCTATCGCTCCTATCTTTTTGCAGTTCGAGTGGAATAATATCTTCACGCTCGATATGCTTGTGGTGGTATTCACCTTCCTCTTTATCGATATGTTCGATACGATAGGTACACTTATTGGTGTCTGCACACGTGCTAATATGGTGGGTAAGGATGGTCGCATCTATCGCCTTAACGAGGCGTTCATGGCCGATGCTATCGCCACTACAGCAGGTGCTATGCTTGGTACATCGACAACAACAACATACGTGGAGAGTGCTGCGGGTGTTGCGCAGGGTGGTCGTACAGGTCTTACAGCCTTTACTATCGCTTGCTGCTTCGCTGTTACGCTCTTCTTCTCGCCCTTGTTCCTCTCTATTCCTGCGGCTGCTACAGCTCCCGTGCTTATCATCGTGGGTCTATTGATGCTCGAGCCAGTGCGTAATATCCAGTGGAGCGACTACTCAGAGTCTATTCCAGCGTTCGTATGCTTGTTGCTTATGCCTTTGGTATACTCAATCTCGGATGGTATCCTCACAAGTATCATCTTATACGTTGTGCTTAACCTCCTTTGCGGTAAGTTCAAGAAGCTTACACCGATGATGTATATCCTCGCGGTATTGTTTATTTTGAAGTACATCTTCATCTACTAATCCGCTGTAAAATGGCTTAATAGAGCCTAAGGTTAGTCACTTTATAAAACATATAACGAAACGGGGCTGTCCATAAACTTGTTGGATAGCCTCGTTTTTTATCTATATTATGTTTAAAATTGCTCATTTTGAAAAATTTATATATCTTTGTATTATCCATAGGAGGATGTGTTTGAAAATATAATTAAAACATACTATGATGAAGAAGCTATTAACATTCCTACTCGCAGTTATAGCATTTGCTGCGTGTACAAACAACGATGTTGAGGAGGCCACAACAAGTCGTAAGCAGATAAGCGATAAGATTCACGTAGGCTTTGAGCGCGAGATCGACGAAACACGAGTTCAGCTCGATGGCGAGGGTAGAACAGTGTGGACTGAGGATGACAGGATTTCGGTATTCTACTATTCGACAAATAATCTTCAATGGGCGTTCCAGGGCAAAACAGGCGATCGATCAGGTAGCTTTGCTCACGTTAGCGGAGAGATCGGTTCGCAGAATTTGTCCGATATTATCGTTGCCTATCCCTATCAGTCGGACCTTGAGCTATATCCCAATGAGTCGCAGATACGCTTTAACCTTGCGACCTCCCAGAACTATCTCGAGGATAGCTACGATGTTAGTGGTAATGTTATGGTTGCGTGCGGCCAATCGCGCAACTTTATGCTTCGCAGCGTCTGCGGTTGGGTTAAGGTGCAGCTTACGGGCGAGAACAAGGCTGTGCGTGGATTGCTCTTGTTGGGTAACGATGGCGAGCAGGTTACGGGTGATGCCTATGTAGATTATAAGACTATGACTACGCTTTGTGCAGCCGAGTCCGATCACTACTCTTATGCAGATATGGTTCATGAGGATGTCTATATCAATTGCGAGCCAGCTGTTTGGCTCGATAGCGAGGAGCCCACAGCCTTCTACTTCGCACTCTTGCCGCAGGAGTTTGAGAAGGGTATCACCGTTACCGTTGAGTTTAGCGACGGTAGCTCGCTTGAGCTTGTAAGAGAGGAGCCTCTCACCGTTAATCGCAACCACATTGTGCCTATGGGCGTAGTATCGACAGACGAGAAGGAGGAGATAGTCGTAGAGAACAACCAAATTGTCTTGGCTCTTGCCGATGGTGAGGAATTCGATTATACAACAATGGATCTCTCGGCCTTTGATGTCGATCTCACGGCGATAGATTATCTCACAACCGATTATGCTTGCCGCTTGACGTTTAGTGGCGATATCACACATATCGGTGACTTTGCGTTCGATGGCTGTAACGCTATCAAGGAGGCATACCTCCCCGACAGCCTCAAGACGATGGGTGTGGGAGTCTTTGCCATGTGCCCTAACCTCAGTGCAATTCATAGCAAGTATTCGACATCTGATAAGAGAGCCGTTGTAATCGACGATACGTTGGTAGCCTTCGCGTCAGCAGATGTTGCAGACTACACTATCAACTTTGCAAAGCATGTCGGCGACTACTCATTTGTGGGATGTACCGAGCTGATAGATGTTACCTTCTCGGATGGTGTAGAGACAATCGGTGCATGGTCATTCCGCGACTGCTTAAATCTTGAGACTGCATACTTCGGCAACGATGTGCAGACAATCGGTGAGGGAGCATTCTACAACTGCCCTAAGATTACGTTCTATGGTAAGTTTAGCACTTCCGGGGGTGACAGCAATAACATTCAGGATGGCGATGGTAACTTCGCGGGTGTTGTAACGCCTCCTGCGGATGGTAATGTAAATCTCGGTAACTCTACAGGTGTTGTCGAGGGTGCTATGCAGAATAGTGTATCGGTGACACGCCTCACTATCCCCGAGAGTGTAAAGAGCATTTCGGCATGGGCTTTTGACGGTTGTGTAAACCTCACAACGGTTATCTGCGAGCCTATGGTGCCTCCTACGGCAATATTTAGCGATGGCGTATGGGCAGCGTTTGACAACAACGCCGAGGGTCGCAAGTTCTATGTTCCTGCCGAGTCGGTTGAGGCGTATAAGACGGCCGAGGGCTGGAGCGACTATGCCGAGTGGATCTTCCCTCTCGGAGATGCTCCCGTAGAGGTTCCCGAAACTCAGAAGATCTACTATAAGTCTTACGAACCTCTCACCCCAGTTGTCGATTGGAACTACGAGACATTCGGAGCAAATATTGTATCGCATGTTTACGATGCCGTAACGGGAAGCGGTGTAATCACTTTCGATGCCGAAGTAACAACAATTGGTTATTCGGCATTCTATGGACAGTCTGGACTTACTGAGATAACCATACCTCAAAGCGTGACAAGCATTGGAGCTATGGCGTTCCAAGAGTGTTTATCTCTTCAAAACATTGAGTTACACGACAATCTCGAGATGATTGGTATGCAGGCTTTCGCGTTTTGTGAGAGCATCACAAGCATAACTTTTCCTGAAAAGTTGGAGTACATTGATTGGTTCCTTTGCGCAAGTTGTACATCTCTTAGCTCAGTAACATTGGGTAGCAATGTAAAGGAGATTGGCGTTGGTGCATTTGAAAATACGGCGCTGAGATCATTCACTGTGCCAGAGAGCGTTGAGACGATTGCAAGCCAGGTATTCAACTTATGTTATGAGCTTGAGGCATTCTACGGTAAGGGCGCTTCGGCAGATAATAGATGTATTGTGTTTGATGGAGAGCTGCTCTGCTTTGCGGGTGCAGGCCTTACGTCATATACATTGCCAAGCAGTGTTGTAAATCTCGGTAACGGCTTGACAAGTTTGGAGTTGGAGGAAGTGACCATACCTGATAGTGTTTTAGAACTACCCGTGTACAATCCATTCAATTGCTATAATCTACGAAAGTTTAACGGTAAGTTCGCAGGAGATGGTGGCAAGTGTCTTATCGATGGCGACCGCCTTGTAGCCTTCGCCCCAATGTGCGATGTTACGGAGTATAGCGTACCTGAGGGTGTAGAGGTTATTGGAGAAGGTGCTTTCCAGTACTGCAATAATCTTACTAGTGTAATACTGCCAGATAGCGTCGCTAGCATACTATATTTCTCATTCGGAGGTTGTCATAATCTAAACTATATCGATTTGGGTAATACTATATATTATATCGGTGATAATGCATTTGCTTTATGTACCTCTTTGACAGAGATAGATATTCCGGAGAGCGTGCAGACAATTGATAATGCCGCATTCTTTGAATGTATCCAACTTGAAAAGGTGTATTGTCGTTCAATAACGCCTCCAATACTCGGATTAAATACGTTCCAATACTGCAACCATATCCCACAGATATATGTTCCTGCCGAGTCGGTAGGTGCATATAAGAGCACGGCATATTGGAGAGACTTTGCTCCATATATCGTAGGCTACGACTTCGAGAGTGGAGAGATTGTCGATGGCGAGTTTGAGCCTACGGAGGCTGCTAAACGCTGGATAGGCGAGTGGGTAGTATCGACTAACGAGGTGTTCGACTGGTATAGCTGGAGCGTTTTGAATGAGGTTGTAGAATATGATATTACAATCACCGCAAGTCAGGTAGCTGCAGACTATGTTGATGTATATGGACTTAGCAAAACACTCCCAGAAGTTGCATCTACATGCCGCGTAGACGATAATGGCAACCTCTACTTGATGAACAAATGTGGTACTAATTTCGAGTTATACGGATACACAGTCCTATGGCTCGGCATCAATACTCAGTATCAGTTTAGCAACTACAGTGACTATGTATTCATATTAAGTGTCGATGAGAACGGTTATGTTAATTCGGAGAGTAATATTATCAATAACAACCCATTTATCCTATATGATGTGTTTGCAAGAAGTAATCAAGGAGACGTATCTTACTTCAATGATCAGCAGCCTTCGCTCCTGATGTCTGCAGCAACATGGACTAAGGTTAAGGATACTCCAACCGTATCACGTGCTACGCTACGTAAGGCGGCAGTGCAGGCCCTTGAGTCTCGCATCAGCATTAGCAACACAGAGCTTCGTGAGGCAAAATAGCCCACGAAGCCAAAACCTTAAGAGGGTGTCCAACGTTGATGTTGGACACCCTCTCTTATTAGGGTAACGATGCAAAAAAACTAACTTTTTGCATCATTACCTTACATCACATTACCAAAACAAGTGCTGTCCGAAACTCGAACAGCACTTGTTTTATATGAACTTATAGCTTATTGTCTACTTGCCCTCCTTCGCGGCGCGAGCCTCCTTGCGAACCTTCAACGGAGTCTTGTTGAGGTACTTACGGCAGAATAGTGCGAAGTGACCGTGGTTGGTGAAGTTGTACATCTTGATAATGCTCTTCAACGGTACGTTGGTCTCGGTGAGCAAGCGCTCGATCTCTACGATACGCTGCTTCTGCATCCAGCTATATGGTGTGTCGTTGAACTCCTGCTTAAACATATTGTTGAAGTGCTGAATGCTGAATCCACAGATGTCGGCAAGCTCCTCAACGGTCTTGACACGAGGTGCATTGTTCTTAACGAGCGATGCAAACGACTGGTTGCGATCGAAGAGGTTGTAGAACGTGCGCAACTGAATCTGTGGTGTGTAGAAGAACTTGAAGATGATGAACATCTCCTGAATCTTTGCACGGTGCAGATGGTTACACTTCATGTCGTTCTGTAAGTAGTAACGTACCGAGTTGAGCAGGTGCTGCATAGGCTCGTTGATTGCTACCTGAGTAAACTTGTAGTTGATCTTCTTGATCTTACCTACGATGCTGTTAAATGGAATCATGTCGCACGTAGCACCTGCTGTGATAAAGTGCGCGCGTACAATCTCTACATCCGTAACCGCCTTAACCTCATAGTGATAGGCGCGGAAGCAGAATACAAAATGCTCGGCACGTACGACATAGTCGCGACGCTCTTCCGACGAAATCTCGAAGTCGCCACTTAGTACGAAGAGCAATGAGTTGTGGTCGCCACGCTCAACAACGAATGATTCACCCTCCTTGAGCTTAATGTAGCTAAAACCAGCTTCAGGTTCAACAGTGTATGAATGGCAAGTTGCCGGACATTGATTCGACATATAATTGAAGTTTTAGGTTAATATTCTCATAATTTCAACATTACAAATATACGCAAAAAAGTTGAACATCCAAGCATTTTTTAATAAAAACATGAAAAAAATGTGCAAAATCAAAAGATATAGGGTCTTTTTTGCGTCCTAAAAGCATATATATATAATATATGAGTATATGAAATTATGGCAGCTTAAAGTGGCGAGCGTAAGCTCTGCTTGCGCCCTTAATATGGCTTTAGCCCGCCCTTATACACCTCAATAACTATGCGTCGAGCGACAACGCAACAATCACCTCTCTTTCTTGCATAACTTCATTTCTTGTTCTACAACTTATATACAAAAAGAGTGTGCCCATAAACTTGGACACACTCTTTATTGAAGTGCCGCAGATGCGCCACTATCACGAGAAATTATGCCTTGTTGTCAGAACCAAGCACATTTACAATCTTGTGAATGTAGAGCTTCTTCATGTTGTCGCGAGCAGGACCCAAGTACTTACGTGGATCGAACTCTGCGGGCTTCTGTGCGAATACCTCGCGTACGGCTGCTGTCATAGCAAGACGTGAGTCAGAGTCGATGTTGATCTTGCAAACAGCGCTCTTAGAAGCCTCGCGCAACTGCTCCTCAGGAATACCTACGGCAGCCTTGAGAGCACCACCATACTTATTGATTGTGTCAACCTCGTCCTGTGGCACTGATGATGAGCCGTGGAGAACGATAGGGAAGCCAGGAAGCTGCTCCTCGATAGCCTTCAATACGTCGAAAGCGAGGGGAGGAGGTACAAGACGACCAGTCTGAGGATCGAGTGTACACTGCTCAGGAGTGAACTTGAAGGCACCGTGTGATGTGCCGATAGAGATTGCCAAAGAGTCGCAACCAGTCTTTGTTACGAAGTCTACAACCTCCTCAGGCTTAGTGTAGTGGCTCTCCTCAGCGGATACCTCATCCTCAACACCTGCCAATACGCCGAGCTCACCCTCAACAGTTACGTCGAACTGGTGTGCATACTCTACAACCTTCTTTGTGAGTGCTACGTTCTCATCGTAAGGAAGGTGTGAACCGTCGATCATCACTGATGAGAAGCCCATGTCGATACAGCTCTTGCAAGTCTCGAAGCTGTCGCCGTGGTCGAGGTGAAGCACGATCTGTGGCTTCTCCCAGCCAAGCTCCTTAGCATACTCCACAGCACCCTCAGCCATGTAGCGAAGAAGAGTCTGGTTAGCATACTGACGAGCACCCTTCGATACCTGAAGGATCACTGGAGACTTAGTCTCAGCAGCTGCCATGACGATAGCCTGAAGCTGCTCCATGTTGTTGAAGTTGAAGGCGGGAATAGCGTAACCACCATCAACAGCCTTCTTGAACATCTCGCGTGTGTTCACGAGGCCCAAATCCTTGTAATTAATCATATTACAAATGTTTTATAGGTTATTGAAATTGTATCTAATGTGTTGTTATATTCAATTATAGTGCAAAGGTACAAATAAACTTTTAATTGTAAAATTTTTTAGAAATCATTTCACCTACACAATTGTACAAAACTACGAAAAAAAAGAGTATATCATAGATTTTTTGGAAGTCATGTCAGATTTGAGTAACTTTGGTGTCATAAGGTTAGAAAAATGATAACCAAAATTGTCCTCCCCTCACAAAAACATGGGTACTAAAAATCGTACCCGCGCAACTTGGTGATATGGAAATTAGTTCTGGGTTACAAAATGTTACGGCTCGAAGTTGCAACGCAGCATTACGGGTCTCTCTTGTGTAGCCTTGATACGGGCGATCATCACGTCGAGATATTGCTGTATGTCGTCACGCAGACGCTTATATAGCGGGCAACTCTCGTAGTTCTCATTATCGAGCAGCACGTCGCGGATCGAGCGAAGAGTATTGGTATAATTTTTAAGCTCGTTTTGTAGGGCTACGCCCTCAACCTTCGAACTATTAATCTTGGCTAACGATAGCTGTCGAAGTTTGTCGCATACGGCTGTTAGTGTGGGCATAACAACATTGTCCAAAAGCGTATGGCCATGCATGAAAAGATAGCAGTTGTCAGGCTCAACACCTCTTGTATTAAGCTTTTCACCGAGCGCTGTAACGTCCTCGACCTCAGAGCTATTGTCGCGCTCCAATGCCTCTACTCTACGCTCCACATTGCGCTCCAACCACGCCAACGTATCCTCTCCATTATTGCGTATATCGACATAGCCCAAGCGTACCGAAGCACGGAACTCGGCAAGTGTAAACACATGTTCTGTAGATTGTCGTGCCGAGTGTACATACCACAAAAACAGAGGGTATATGATACGAGAGTAGGCGGCGAAAAATCGCTCGAAATCGAAGATGCGAGTGTCGTTCTTTGTGGCCTTGACACACACGTTTCTTAGCGACGGTGCATAGCATAGATAATTCTCCGTAGCGTAGGTGTAGGTGTGAAACATATTCTCGGCCGTGAGAATAGCTCTTGACTGCTCCGTCTCACCGTTGAAGAGGTAGTCGAAGTCGGAATCGACGCATAGCAGCACCTCGTCGGGCGAGTGTTGTCCGATCATCGACATAAGCACCTTTTTACCTTTAGGCAAATCGTCGCGGTTGGGCACCGATATTTCGAAGCGCAGATAGGGGTTGCGGAAGTGGTCAAAAATGGCGCGCCAGAATGCTACATCCTCATATCCTTCGACATATACACGCACCAAGTGACGATCATCCTCTGGTGGTAGAATGTCGGGAAGTCGCTGAGGGTTATAGGCTTGAAGCCCTCCGCGGCTACGGGGGTATTTCGGCTTCTTGCTTTTCACAAGTGTAAAGTTAAGAATTTTTTTCGTAACTTTGTCTATTATTAGCATAATTTTATAACTAAACGACATTTGAAGTTATGGCAGGTGATTGGAAAGATCGTTTGGGTGTAGTCTTTTCGACAAATCCCGACTTTCAATATGAGAGCGCTTCGGACGCTGAGACAGAGACTCTTGCACCCGAAAAGCAGAATCTTCGTGTATGGCTCGATCGCCTCAAGGGCGGTCGTGTGGCTACGGTTGTACGAGGCTTTGTAGGCTCGGATGACGACCTCGCAACACTCGGCAAGGAGCTTAAGAAGAGTTGTGGTGTAGGTGGTACGGCAAAGGATGGTGAGATTATCATTCAGGGCGACCACCGCGATCGCGTCGTGGAACTACTCATAAAAGGCGGATACCGCTGCAAGAAGGCGGGCGGTTAGCCGCGAAATTTTGAAGATATAGCCTAAAGGCTAACTTTTTCGTAGAACGTGTTGTACAAGTCGTAGAATGTTCGTACCTTTGCTAACTAATTTTTAACTCGGAAAATTTCGAAACAATGAATAAAAAGATGGTACTCGTAACGGGAGGTGCTGGTTATATTGGCTCGCACACAACCGTTGAGCTTATCAATGCAGGATATGAGGTGGTCATCGTCGACAACTTCTCGAATAGCGATGCCTCATCTTTGGAGGGTATCTACGGCATTACAGGTGTTAAGCCCACATTTATCCAGGCCGACTGCTGCGACCGCGATGCTATGCGTCGCGTATTCGAGGCCTACGACTTTGCCTCTGTTATCCACTTTGCAGCCTTCAAGGCTGTTGGCGAGTCTGTGGAGCAGCCTCTGAAATACTATCAGAACAACATGCTCTCGTTGCTCAATATCCTTGAGCTTATGGGTGAGTATGGTCGCCAGAATATCGTCTTCTCGTCGTCGGCTACGGTTTATGGCGATGCCGAGGAGCTCCCCGTAACGGAGCGCACGCCACGTAAACCCGCCACTTCGCCCTATGGCAACACGAAGCAGATGGCCGAGGATATCTTGCGCGATACAGTAGCTGCGAGCAGTACGCTCAGAGGTATCGCCCTGCGCTACTTCAACCCTATCGGTGCGCACCCCACAGCGCTCATCGGTGAGCTTCCACGTGGTGTCCCCAACAACCTTGTCCCCTACATCACGCAGACGGCAGCAGGCGTTCGTGAGTGTCTAAGTATCTTTGGCGACGACTACCCGACGCCCGATGGTTCGTGCTTGCGCGACTTTATCGACATTGTCGATTTGGCACGTGCCCACGTGGTGGCTATCGACCGTATGGTGCAGGATAAGAACAAGGAGCGTTACGAGATTTTCAATGTTGGCACAGGCCGCCCCGTATCGGTCTTCGAGCTTGTTAATGGTTTCGAGCGTAGCAACGACCTTAAGCTCAACTATCGTGTAGCACCTCGTCGTGCGGGTGATGTTATGGCTGTTTGGGCAGATACCACCTTGGCTAACGAGGAACTCGGCTGGAAGGCGGAGCGCGAGTTGGAGGATACGCTACGTAGTGCATGGGCTTGGGAACGCCACGTGCGCAACATCTAATTTTTGAAATACAATAATTCGCACCTTGCAAGCGTTTGCGAGGTAAACAGATTGACTTTGAAGATGAAAAAACTGCTACTTTTGTTGTTAGCCATCATTTTTGTGGTGCCTCAGGCTGAGGCTAAACGTCGTGAGAGCGAGGAGGAAATTGCTCGCAAGACACGCCACTACTCGGGCTGGGAGTATGGAGCGTCGGGACGTGTGGGGCTATATTTCTACGAGTTGGACTACATGCGCATCAAGGGTGAGAAGGGCGTAGATGCCTATAAGAGTCACGCCAAGATGGGCGGAGATGTTCTGCTCAATGCTGGATATTTCTTCAATAACCATTGGCGATTGGGTGTCGAGGCAGGTGCTCAGATACAGTACAACTACACGCTTGTCCCCATCTACCTCACGGCACACTACCACTACGGTAAGCGCAAGAATAACCTTTTCAACTTCCTCAATCTCGGAACTAACGTACTATTTGATAAGGGCCTACGCTTTGGTGCTACGGCAGCTGGAGGTGTTGGTGTGCGTCTACAGTCTCCAGATAGTGAGTATAAGTATGACATTATGATTGGCTATCAGGCATTGATGCTCACGCCCCGCCCTGTCATCGAAGGTGACTTCTCGTTTAAGTCGAAGGATGTCACACGTCTTGAATTAAACCAGTCGGTATTTATAGGTTTTGGCTTCTCCTTCTAACAAGGGCGTGAGCTTCAACCATTGGCAATACAGAACAGCAATAATTAACCTCAAAGCGCGAAAGTATGTACAGAGACGCACATATCTTTAGAGAGTGGCTCGACACCCTGCTAATCGACTGGGGAATGCCCGAGCATACAACCCAGCTACTCGACGGCTGGATAGTATTGCTACTTATCGTCATCCTCGCACTCCTTGGCAATGCCTTTATGCGTTGGGGAGTGGTGCGTAGCGTACGTTGGGTGGTGCAGCACACCAAGGCTCAGTGGGATAACTTCATCTTTAGTGATGGTGTGATATCGCGTCTTTGCGCTATCGTTACGCCCGTGGTGCTTACGATCATGCTTCCGCTCTTTTTTGCATCGCTGGACAGCGATCTGCCATGGCTCTTCTCGCTGCTGACAAAGATTGTCGATATATACATGCTCCTCGCCTGCGTACGTTTCGTTAATTCGTTGCTACGTGCCACGTTCAGCTATGTTGAGCATCGTCCAGGGTGGCACAACCGCCCAATCAAGGGTTTGTTACAGACGGGTCAGGTGCTGTTGGCCTGCGTGACGTTGATTCTCGCCGTGGCAATCTTTATCGATAAGTCACCTGCGATACTCCTCTCGGCTCTTGGTGCCTCAGCAGCAGTGCTCATGTTGATATTCAAGGATAGTATCCTCGGCCTTGTGGCTGGTGTGCAGCTCTCGTTGAACAATATGCTTAAGGTTGGCGACTGGATTACGATGTCGCACAAGAATATCGACGGCGTTGTCGAGGAGGTTGCACTCACTACTATCAAGGTGCGTGCGTGGGACAATACGTTGCAGACCCTCCCTCCCTACCTGCTCATTAGCGAGCCATTTGATAATTGGCAGGCTATGCGTGATAGAGGAGGCCGTCGCATTAAGCGTTCGCTCAATATAGATATGACAAGCATCTGTTTCCTCGATGAAGCATCTATCGAGGAGTTGCGTCGTAATCCTATGACGCGCGAATCGCTATCGAGTATCGTTACAGTCACCGAGGAGGGTCGTACCTTCACAAATTTGGAACTATATATGCGTGTGCTGATGAACTACATTGATCGTCATCCGCGCATCAACCATACGATGACCGTCATGGTGCGACAGTTGCAGCCTACGGAGTGGGGTTTGCCCATCGAGTTGTACTGTTTCTCGGCAGATGTCAATTGGGTGCCTTACGAGCAGTTGCAGGCCGAGATCATATCTTATGTCGTAGCGTTGGCACCCTATTTTGGTCTGAGGATGTATCAGGCACCCTCGAGCCACGACCTGGGTGCTATGATACCTAAGCACAGCGGAATTACGCTAAAGTAGAGATAATTAATAAAACATAAAAGATGAACGAAGTTGTAAATATCAAGGAGCTTAACGCTCTTATCGAGCAGGAGTCGATCTTTGTCGATACACTGCGCAAGGAGATTGCTCGCGTGATTGTGGGTCAGCAGCACCTTGTCGATACATTGCTTATCGGACTTTTGTCGGATGGACACATCCTCTTGGAGGGTGTTCCAGGTTTGGCTAAGACATTGGCTATCACTACACTCTCGAAGGCCGTAGATGCCAAGTTCTCGCGTATTCAGTTTACGCCCGACCTCCTTCCTGCCGATCTTATCGGTACGCTTATCTACTCGCAGCGTAGCGAGGAGTTCACCGTGAAGAAGGGTCCTATCTTCGCTAACTTTATCCTTGCCGATGAGATCAACCGCTCGCCAGCTAAGGTGCAGTCGGCATTGTTGGAGGCTATGCAGGAGAAGCAGGTGACCATTGGCGATACTACCTACGCCTTGCCACAGCCCTTCTTGGTGCTTGCTACGCAAAACCCCTTGGAGCAGGAGGGTACCTACCCACTCCCCGAGGCGCAGGTCGATCGTTTCATGCTCAAGGCTAAGATTTCGTACCCTAAACGTATGGAGGAGCTCGATATTATCCGTATGAACCTCTCGGGCGAGGGTATGCCCGAGGTTAAGAGGGTCATCACCCCCGAGGACATCGTTCGTGCTCGCAAGGTGGTGAATAAGGTCTATATGGACGAGAAGATCGAGAAGTATATCATCGACATCATCTTCGCTACACGTGAACCTTCGGAGTACCGCTTGCAGCATCTTCAGCCACTTATCTCTTATGGCGGTTCGCCACGTGCAAGTATCGCCTTGGCTAAGGCGGCACGTGCCTATGCCTTCATTCAGCGTCGCGGATATGTTATCCCCGAGGATGTTCGCGCCGTGTGTCACGATGTATTGCGCCACCGCATAGGTCTTACCTACGAGGCCGAGGCAAATAACATCACCTCGGAGCAGATTATTACCGATATTCTCAATAACGTCATCGTACCTTAATGTGCTATGCAGCTGAGCGAGAATGATATCCTAAAACGTGTGCGTCGTGTCGAGATAAAGACACGCGGTCTTTCTGACGAGATTTTTGCGGGCAAGTACCATACGGCCTTTCGTGGTCGCGGTATGTCGTTTGCCGAGGTGAGGGAGTACCGCGTGGGTGACGATGTGCGCGATATCGACTGGAATGTCACAGCGCGCTCGGATAGGGCACATGTCAAGGTCTATGAGGAGGAGCGAGAGCTCACGATGATGCTCTTGGTCGATGTTTCGCCCTCGCGTATGTTCGGCTCGCAGGAGCTTACAAAGAAGAATATGATCACGGAGGTTGCCGCTACATTGGCATTCTCGGCTGCGAAGAATAACGATAAGGTGGGCTGTATCCTCTTCTCGGATAGGGTCGAGAAGTTCATCCCGCCGAAGAAGGGCCGCAGTCATATCCTCATGATTATCCGTGAGTTAGTAGGCTTCGAGCCTACGGGTGAGGCTACCAATATTTCGGAGGCTTTGCGCTACTTGGTGGGTGTGAATAAGAAGCGAGCTACAACCTTCCTTCTCTCAGACTTTGTGGATGCCGAGGCCGATGTTACGCGCATGGAGGATGCCCTTAAGATTGCCTCGTCGAAGCACGACATCATGGCAATACGCATCTACGACCAGCGCGATAGAGAGCTTCCGAATGTGGGTGTTGTCGAGGTTAAGGATGCCGAGACGGGCGAGCGCAGTTGGCTCGATACGTCGTCGCGCCGTGTTCGAGAGTTCTGGCAGGAGGAGTATGACCGCAGTCGCGAAGCGATGAATATGATGCTTAGACAACATCGCGTCGATGTTGCCGAGGTGCGTACGGATGGCGACTTTGTCGTCGAATTGTTAAAGATGTTTAAGCAACGATAATGCTACCTATAAAACTACATATCAAGATGTTATATCTTGCAGTTGTGCTTATTGTAGCGCAGTTTGCAGGCCTTGCTACGGCCTCGGCTACGGGTGAGCGACCTACGATTAGTGGTCGTTTCTCGAAGGATAGTGTCGAGGTTGGTGATCGTGTGGAACTAATCATCGATATCGAGAAGGATAGAGCGGCACACATCGGCATTCCTCGCTTCGACGATGCGCTTACCGCTGCGCAGCGTAAGGAGTTGGCTAAGAAGCAGGCAAAGATGTCTACGTATGAGGAGTACGACGAGGATATTTTCGAGTGCATCGAGGAGTATCCCATCGACACGGTTGAGGTTAGTGGTCGTCACTTGCACCTGCGCAAGCGCTACCTGCTTGCCGCAATGGAGACTGGCCGATTGCCGATGCGTCCTGCTATAATCTATTTCGAGAGAAACGAGGAGCAGCCCGATACGATTTATACGCGCGATACGCTCTATTTGAATGTCGCACGTTTTGCTCAGCTCGACACGACGCTCTTTCTCAAGGCCGATCCAACGTCGGAGCAGGGTTTTGGCGTAGACAAGGAGTTGGCTATGGAGTATCTCGACGACGAGGGTCTGTACGAGCAGAAGCATCTACCTTTTGTCTTTGCCGAGATTCGAGATTATGCGATTTATGGTGCGCTTATAGCCATTGTTTTGGCTCTTGTGCTGTGGCTCGTATTTACGCTCGTGCAGCGCTATCGTGCACGTCGAGCAGCATTTGAGCGTCCTGCGCCTAAGCTCCCGCCACATGTAGTGGCTAACAAGGCTTTGGTCGAGCTTAGCCACCGCAAGCTCTGGCAGAATGGCAAGTTTAAGCAATACTATACTGCGTTGGCATCCATCCTCAGGGTCTATATCTCGGAGAGGTGGAGCATCGGAGCGTTGGAGATGACTACCGACGAGATTATCTCGGCATTGCTCGATGTCGATATGCCTGTTGCGAGCCGTAGCGATCTTGTCGCTGTGTTGCGCACAGCCGACATGGTGAAGTTTGCTAAGGCCGAGCCCGATGCGGAGGAGAACGAAGCGGCCTACACTCGCGCGTACTACTTCGTCGAGAATACGAAGCTCTTGGTTGCCGAGGATATGGAGGGTAAGGGTGAGATAACTATCGAAACAAAGATTGAGTAGAGATGAGAGCTAATAGCATAATATTCAACCTTGTAGTCGTAACACTTGTTGCGCTCTTCAGCCTTGTGAGTAGTGCTGATGCCTCGGCACAGTATCTCCGTGAGCGAGGTTTGGTGCGCGAGGGTAATCGTCAGTTCGAGAAGCTAAACTACCGCTCGAGTCTCAACCGTTATAACGAAGCTTTGGAGCACGACTCTCTGTCGTATGAGGCACTGTACAATAGGGCTAACAGCTATCAGCGTCTACGTATGAGCGAGTCTGCCGATTCGACGCTTAATGCCGAGACGGCCTATGCCAACTACGAGGCTATTGTTGCCGATACGTTGCTCACTGCGGAGCAGCGTGCCGAGGTGCTGCGCAACTTGGGAGAGAGCCTTTTCGAGGGTGAGAAGTACGAGGCGGCGCTCAACGCTTTTCGTAAGTCTATGTTGCTAAATCCTGATGATGCGGCTACGAAGTATAACTACGTACTCACCAAACGTATTGTAGATCAGAAGCGTAGCGCACAGCAACAGCAGCAGAATGATCAATCGAATGATCCTCAGCAGAACAATCAGAATCAGGATCAAAATCAGCCGCAGAACAACGAGCAGAATCAAAATAACCAAAACGATAACCAGCAGGATAAGCAGAACGAGGATCAGCAAAATTCTGAGGGCGAGCAGGAGCAGCAGCAACCTCAGCCCGAAGAGGGAGAACAACCCGAGGAGGAGCAGCCTCAAGGCTCGGAGCCTAAGGAGCTGAGTGCCGATCAGGAGCGTCTGCTCGATGCTATACAGGCCGAGGAAGACAAAACTCAGGAGAAGCTCAAGGAGGGCGAGAAGGCGATCGTTGTCCGCGGCAAGAAGAATTGGTAAGAGAGATAAACTATGCAGTTTCTATATCCATACATACTCATTGCAGCCGTTGTGGTGCTACTCTTGGCCGCCTACCATATCTTCGTAGGTCGCCATCGTGCAACGCTTATCGTGTCGTCGGTATCGCGTCGTCGAGCTCCTCGTACATGGCGTACGATGCTCCGCCCGCTGCCTATCGTTTGTCGTTTAGGTGCTGTGTTGATGCTTATCGTGGCATTGGCGCGTCCGGTGAATGTGCATACCAACAGCGAGATAACCACCGAGGGTATCGACATCGTCTTGGCAATGGATATTTCGGGCTCGATGCTTGCTCGCGATTTTCAACCCGAGCGCCTCAATGCTGCAAAGAAGATAGCCTCGGAGTTTGTCGTGGACCGCACGGGTGACCGCCTCTCGGTTGTCGCCTTTGCTGGCGAGGCTTTTACGCAGTGCCCCTTGACATCGGATCAAGCTACGGTGCAGACCATGCTTTCGCGTCTGCGCAGTGGCATTGTGGATGACGGTACGGCGATAGGCAATGGTCTGGCTACGGCTATCAATCGCCTTAGGGAGAGTGGCTCGAAGTCGAAGGTCGTGGTGTTGCTCACGGATGGTGTGAATAACCGCGGACAGATATCGCCCTATACGGCTGCCGACATAGCGCGCGACCTCGGTATCAAGGTCTACACTATTGGTGTCGGCACACGAGGTAAGGCCCCATATCCTGCTGTCGATTATTTTGGCAACGAGACCACGGTGATGGCTGATGTGGAGATCGACGAGGAGTTGCTGCGTACGATTGCTAAGCGCACAGGCGGCGAATACTTCCGTGCGGTAGATAATAAGGCTTTGGAGGAGATTTATGAGCGTATCAACACCTTGGAGAAGAGCGAGGTGCAGGTTACAAATCACACCACCTACGAGGAGCTATTCCTTGGTTGGCTCATCGCAGCTATGTTGTTACTTGCAGCCGAGTTTATCATCGAGCGTGTGTTGCTCAACCGTCTGCCGTAGGCTAAACAATAAAGATTGCACAACATGACAGAACTAAATATATTCGAATTTGGAGCTCCCGAGTGGCTATGGCTACTGCTTGTTGTCCCTGCCTTGCCCGTATGCTACGGAGTGCTTATGGCGTGGCGTCGACGTAAGCTTCGTCGCTTCGGAAACGAAAGTACGCTGCGCGAGCTTATGCCCGACTATTCGGCGGCGCGTGGCTGGATAAAGATCTCGCTCTTGGCCGTTGCCATGCTCTTCTTGGCACTTGCTGCGGCACGCCCCCGCACGGGCTCGAAGCTACGTAGCGTGGAGATTGTGGGCCGCGAGATTATGCTTGTTGTCGATGTATCTAACTCGATGCTTGCCGAGGATGTCGAGCCGAGCCGTATGGAGCGTACGCGCTACGCTCTGACACGCCTTGTCGAGGGCATGAAAGATGATAGAGTAGGTATCGTAGCCTTTGCCGATGAGGCCGAGGTGATACTCCCTATTACGTCGGACTATAAGATGGCACAGGCTAAGGTGCGAACGCTCTCACCCGCACTCATTACACGTCAGGGTACCGACCTTGGCGAAGCTTTGGAAGTGGCATTGCTCTCATTTTCTGAGAGTTCGTATAACAATCACAGCCGTGTTATCATGCTTGTCACCGATGGCGAGGCACACGATGAGGGTGCTGAGGCGGCAGCTGTAAAGGCGGCGGCCGATGGCGTTATGATCTGTGCCGTGGGTATCGGTACACCCGAGGGTCAGCCACTTAAGATTGGCGGTGAGATTATCGAGGATGAAGATGGTAAGATGGTGGTTACGAAGCTAAATGAGGAGCTGTTGCAGGGTCTTGCCGAGGCTACGGGAGGCATATATGTCCGCTCGCGCAACGATAATTTCGGCCTACAAAGCATCATCGAGCGTCTGGAGAGCATCGAGGCCTCGCAGATGGAGGTGCGCCAGTTCGACGAGTATGAGGAGCAGTATCAGTGGTTCTTGGGCGTAGCTCTTTTGTTACTCATTGTCGAGATGCTTGTACTTTATCGTCGTAACCCGCTGCTTAGAGGTGTTACACTCTTCGATGTTAAACCCGAGGCAGACAATAATACAAAAAACAATAACCTAAAATAATAATATTATGACTATCAGAGATTTACAGCCTAAACTTATTTGGGAGCAGTTCGACGACATCACACGTGTTCCCCGTCCTTCGAAGCACGAGGAGAAGATCATTGAGTGGCTCGTAGCTTGGGCCGATAAGCATGGCTTCGACTATAGCAAGGATGCAACCGGCAATGTCGTAATCCGCAAGGCTGCGACTAAGGGCTATGAGGATCGCCAGACGGTGATTTTGCAGTCACATATGGATATGGTCTGCGAGAAGAACTCAGACGTGGAGTTCGATT
This sequence comes from Alistipes sp., assembly GCA_045659765.1. GTDB lineage: Bacteria > Bacteroidota > Bacteroidia > Bacteroidales > Rikenellaceae > Alistipes. Next base: position 2,468 of record JAZRCN010000024.1, on the reverse strand, counting down.
TTGCGACACAGCCTATCGAGACCTATATCGAGGATGGCTGGGTACGCGCTAAGGGCACGACGCTCGGTGCAGACTGCGGTATCGGTATGGCAGCGGCTCTTGCAGTATTGTTGGACGAGAGTTTGGAGCACCCTGCACTCGAGGCACTCTTTACCGTAGACGAGGAGACAGGCCTTACAGGTGCTTTCGGTCTTGGCGAGGGCATGCTCGAGGGTAAATACTTGCTCAACCTCGATTCTGAGGATGAGGGCGAGATATTTATCGGTTGTGCCGGTGGTATCGACACCGTAGCTACTATGGAGTATAACAAGGAGGAGGCTCCCGAGGGCTATGCTTTTGTACGCTTGGAGGTTGGCGACTTGCTTGGTGGCCACTCTGGCGACGATATCGATAAGGGTCGTGCAAACTCTAACAAGCTTCTTGCACGCTTCCTCTACAACGCATGCGATACATTTATGATCGCTGTTGAGCGCTTCGAGGGTGGTAATCTCCGCAACGCTATTCCTCGCGAGGCATACGCTATCGTGGGTGTTCCTGCCGAGTCTATGGAGGACTTCAAGGAGCGTTATATGGAGTTTGGCGAGGCTCTCAAGGAGGAGTTCCGCCACACCGAGCCACGCATGCGCTTCTCGGTAGCAGATGTAGAGTGCCCCGCAGAGGTTATGAACTACGACGATATGTGCGTGTTGTTGCTCGCTATCGTAGGTCTTCCCAATGGTGTGTTGGCTATGTCACACGCTGTTGCAGGTCTTGTTGAGACCTCTTCAAACCTCGCATCTGTTAAGTTCAACACCGAGGAGGCGAAGATTACTATCACGACATCGCAGCGTTCGTCTGTCGAGAGCGCGAAGCTCTATGCGGCACAGACTATCGAGTCTGTCTTCTACCTTTCGGGTTGCGACGTTGAGCACTCTGACGGCTATCCTGGTTGGACACCTAATCCCGACTCAACTCTGCTCAAGACCAGCGTAGAGTGCTACCGTCAGTTGTTTGCTACCGAGCCTAAGGTGCGCGCTATCCACGCAGGTTTGGAGTGTGGTTTGTTCTTGGAGAAGTACCCCCACTTGGAGATGATCTCGTTTGGTCCTACGCTCCGTGGTGTACACTCTCCCGATGAGCGTTTGGAGATCTCGACCGTTGATAAGTTCTGGAAGTTGTTGGTGGAGCTTCTCAAGGTCCTCAAATAGTTGAAGCTACTAACGTACGGCTTCGACGTTACACCTAAGCGAGAAACCGTGGCATACTTAAGTTATGCTGCGGTTTCTCGCTCTTATTTTGTGCGTGATTATGATTTTTAGGTTTTTTTACATATCTTTGTTGTGACTTACGATCGAGGTCGTTGGGTCATACATAGTTTTAGGATATTTTTTTGACGATTCTTCAATATCGGAACTTGGCGGTTTTAATTTACACGAAGGTCGGCAACAAGATATCCACGCGATGTATATATCTACATCATCGAGCTTGGCTCGCTGTGTGTATATACTGTCCAGCGTGGGTGTTTGTGTTGCTTATTCGTGTGAAGGGCAGCCAAGGCCTCGATGTTGGATAAGTAAATGCATAGCCTGCGCTTTTTTATGGACTTATCCGGAAATAAAGAGCTCCTAAATAGAGAGTTAGTTGCCTTCTTCGCCTCGCGTACGGCCCCTGCGGAGGCTCTTGCACGTGCCGAGCAGTGGGCATACGAAATATCCAAGACCGATAAAATCGTAATCAGTGGCTTTCATTCGGCAATAGAGCGTGCCGTGCTCGATATCCTGCTTAAGGAGGGGTGCTCCGCAGTTATTGCCTTAGGGCGTTCGCTCTATCGCCACCTCCCGCCATATCTGCAAGAGCCATACTCGCAGCATAGGTTGCTCTTTATCTCGTTTCGCAACTATGCACGCCACTCATTCTCCAACTCTCAGCTTCGTAATTGGGCAGCTGCCGACCTCGCAGCCGAAGTGGTCTTCGCACCGTTTGACGAGCATAGTCAGCTCTCAACACTCCACTTCACCCTTGCGCAGGGTACGACCCCTTGCCGCATATTATAGCACACATATATAATATAAGTATACGCCTATTCCATGCTTTACCCCTCGGGTTGAGGCATGGGTATAAAAAAAAAGAGTGCCTAAGCACTCTTTTTCTCTAAAGCAACGATGCTATTAAGCCTCAGGAGCAATAGCCTCTGAAGGACATACGCCTGCGCAAGTACCGCAGTCGATACACTTTGATGCATCAATTACATAGATGTCGCCTGCTGAGATAGCCTCAACTGGGCACTCGTCGATACATGTACCACATGCAACGCAAGAATCTGAAATTTTGTAAGCCATATTACTTAGTTTTTAATGAGTGTTTCGCAATGCAAATATATAAACTTATTTTATAAAATCAAAACCTGTGTAAGGAATTAGCACCTCAGGGATACGAATTCCCTCTGTAGTTTGGTTGTTTTCGAGCAATGCAGCCACAATTCTTGGCAA